>JABHIW010000105.1 GCA_018670825.1 Candidatus Scalindua sp.
CAACACTCTCTAGATTCCCGTTTTCATGGGAATGACAGATGTGGAAGATATCGCTTCTACAATTAAAAAAAACTATCGCTGAAAGCCTTGCACTGAAAGTGCATAGTTTTAAACTAGCGTGTTGATACAATAAAATACATTCATATTTTATATAGTCCAGGAGAGAATCTATCCCATTACTCTAGACTACATCAACCTTTTTCAATAATTTTTTTTATTAGCACAAAGAAATCATCTTCAAATTTACCCTTTGAAAGAAATTTCGCCTGCGAAATATCCACTTTAGCTTCTTGCGTCAATTGTTGTCCAGCCCAAAAACCTGTCTGTGCACTTGAATATTTAATCTCGGGCTGTGCAGGGTACGCAAATATATTAATGACTACTTTAGAATTGTTGTTATCAATTTCCTGAACATATATATTGTACGAAAGAAAGAGTAAAACACCTTGCTCCTCAAACACAGATAACAGATCTGATTCAACTACTTCACTTTTGACTGTTTTACCTTTTGCAGCTACATAGGACTGACTAGCTGTATAATCCATCCATCCTGCCGGCTTTTTCTTGTCATAGGTTAATTCTATCCGTCCTGTTTCAAATGTTTCCCTTAATTCCTCAGTGGCAGCAACTGATCTTTCGGCAATTATAATTCCACTTTCCCTTTCCTCCCGTTCTAATTTTTCTGAGGTTTTTATTGAAATATCTGCCACTGTACACGCTTTAACAACTGTTTTCCATAGATCATCGAAGTCTTTGTTAAACACTTTACCTCTTCTTACATTCTCTCCGGTTGGGTTAATTACATTCCCTGAGCGAATAACAGATGCTGTACAGCCGGATGATATTATTACCAGCAACATTAAGATTAAGAACTTTCTCATCGTTGACCTTTCCCTTCTTAATTTAACTAAGACCTAAATTGAGCGATCTTATTTTCTATACTGTAGTAGCCGCGGGCTTTAGCCTGCGTTTTCTCTCATCCGATGGGTACATGTAAATTTCACGTAAGTCACGCAACCTAAAGGATGCGGCTACTCAAATCGCTCTATTTAGCTAAGAATATGTAGTAAGTATTTCCTATATTCTAAAATCAGTTTGATTTTTGGTTACCGTTTTCCCCGGACAAAAAGCGCCGAAGACTTTCCCCGGACAAAAGGCGCCAAGAATGTTACTCGGGCAAAACTATTATTGGAATCTTTTCTCACGTAGTATGAGTAGATGCATAAGGCTGATGACAAACGTAGAAAGTATTGTGTAAGTAAGAGTATATCTTTCACTAAAAGGATGGTTTTGACAAAAACCATACACGATTGTCGGTTTTACGGAAACTAACAGTGCCATATGATCGGGCAATATCATATTCATACTTCCATATTTCGGCCTCTTCACTATAAAGAATATCAGTAGGGATACCCAGTATTTTTTCTACCTCATTTTTAGTAAAGTAATTTTCTATTTGAGACCATTTATAAGTAATCTGACGTTTTGTTTGTACAGTTGAAGTAGTAGAGGGTTTAATCAAAGCGCATCCAATAACAGACAATATTATTACAGACAATAACAAGTTTTTCATTATATTTATCCTCTCCTCATCGAAACAGTACTACCTTATATTTTCGGATCTAACGTTTACTTTACAATTTTCATATCTTACTCCTTATTAGTTCTCTGTCAATAAATAACAGAGTGAAATACAAATTGCATACAGGAGCATAACAGGTATGATTCAACATTTCTTGTTCTTTATTCAATGTTCTCCAGATCCTTGTAACCTAGTAACATTGTAGAGAAACTACTTTATCTTCTCTTCAAGTCTATCCAGAATCGCCCTTGTCAGGTTAAAATTGTGTGTTCCGTATTTTGTTATTAAGTCAACAGTCACACCTGTGTTCTCCAGGAATGAATTCATGTCTGATCGCCCTACCGCTTCTTTGTTTTTATTTCCATCAATATCTGAACCGCTTATACTTGAAATATTACCGTCTTCAACAAGGTCCTGTACACGAAGGTTGAATTTTTCCAATCTTCTCTTAATGGTGTCTGTCCAGGCGTTGTACAGTTTCCCATAATCTTCATTATGACACTCTATACAGTACTCTTCTACTCCCCTGAACTTTAACTTTTCACTATTGTATTTGTGACAGTCTTCACATTTGACCGCTCTGGACATCATATCCGGTATTGGTGTAATCTCTTTTACTCCTATCTCTCCCCCTATATATGCTAAAGGCTCCTTGTGACATTCAATACACCCTGCCTTTTTTTCAGAGTCATGATGGCATTTACTGCAATTGATATTGTATTCCACAATACCTGCGTCGTTCTCATGACTGATTGAGTGACATTCCTTACATGACAAGTCCTGTTCGGGATGCTGAGAGTGCATGAAAGATACTGTCCATGAGAGGCTGTCCTTCCTCTTTGCATCTACATTAAAATACCTATCTATATCATCTTTGTGACACTTTACACAATCTAAATCAGGAGTAGTATGGTGACATTTGATGCAGTTGATCTCATCATCTATTAAAGAGGCGTTAGGATCTTTGACATGACACAATCCACAATCTACATCGCTGTCCACGGTAAATCCGTGAATAAACTTTTCCTTCTTATACTTCATGGGATTTGCATCAATACCCTGATGACATCTTTTGCACTCAGATTCTTTTAGTTCTACATGATGGCACTTAAGGCAGTTTTCCTTTTTTATTGTTAATTTGCCATGCCCCTCAGTATTAACCTCACTATTATCATGACAGGACGTACAATCGAGGTCCTGCTCAAATGAATGTGTCTTGTGCCTGAAGATTTCCGCTCTTTGAGTCACTTCAAATTTATTTTCATATGCCATGTAATTGACATGGCATCTATCCGTACATGAATACGCCTTCTTTATAGATACCTTTGGTACATGAATAGGCACAGGCTTACTTAATTCCTCTTTTGCATACACACGACTGCCGCCAAGAAAAGAAAACAAAAGAAGCATAACTACAAATAAACTAACACCTGATACTATTTTGCACATATGAATTATTCTCTTCTCAATGGAGTACTTTAAATTATTATGCGGCTTTTCTCCTGCATTCCTGGCTTCCTTATCGTTATTTCTTTTATAGCTACCAATACTAATTTTTAATAGGAATCCAGGAAACCAAGATACTATTTAATTAGCAAATTCAGCGGACTTTACCCGCTAGCGTGTCATTCTGAATGAGGAACGACTGAAGAATCTCTTTACGAAGATTTCACTAACCTCACGAAACATTATTAGCTTATTAACAAGAGATTCTTCGCTTCACTCAGAATGACAAAGGTATATCTTCGAAGATGGAAATTTCTATACATTGGATTAGCACCATTCAACTTATTCCAAGCTTTGTATACTATAATTAATCAAATCCTTTACATATTTAATATTATGTACCCCGAAACTTCCATCGTTTGTAATTAAGTTATAATTGTAACGCGCCCCATTTATCAGAGTCTTGGACACACCTTTCTTTGGGGGCTTTTGAAGCAATTCTGATAATGAGCTTAAGCGCCCTGTAATATATTTTTTCTGCTCTGCCATTGTCTTATTAAACCCCTTTTTATGGCAGACATTGCAAGCCAGAGGATGAACACTCAGGTCTTTACTTTTGTGGCATGCGGTACAGTTGACTGTAGCAAGATACATAGGATCCGGACTGTCCTCAATCCCGCGACCGCCTTTACCAGCATATAATTCTCTTTGCAGTAAATAAGGCAATTTCCCAAAAATAGGCTCCTTATCTTTCGTGTTAACAGAAGCAACTCCTCGTCTTGTTCTACTAGTAACAACTGAGGCCATCGAGGAATCCTCACCTCCTGAAACAGTATTCCTCTTCGGCAGGATATTGGTAAGGTATTCATCACCCCACTCATGCAGAATCTCATTATGACACGGGTAGCATGGGACCTTATGTTCTTCCACATGATCACGATGCATCCTCTCTGCTCCCTGGTAATCATTCGGAATCTTTGTATGACAGCGGTAGCAATTTTTCTCTTCTATATTCCCACCTCTATGTACAGTATCTAGATGACAGTTTGCACATTTAACTTTTCGTTCCTTTTGAAATTCCAGATGATCAAACTCCTTCTCGTATATCACAACCTTAACCGCCACATCCTTATGACACAGTGAGCACTCATCCACTTTAATCTTCTCTTTGGCGCTTAGCAGAGGGTTTTTGCTCTCTAAAAAGTGACAGATATAACACGTATTTTCATCTATACCAAAATGCCTGGTTTTCCCATCTACCGGTGCATCACTGCCCAGGTATGAATGACATCCGGTACATTTTAATTTGAGATTGGTGGGATACTCTTTCAAGTGTGTCTTGTGATTAAAAGAGAATACGTCCTTGTAATTTGATACTTTAGACGTAAGCTTTTCAACAGGATGGCATTCTGTGTTTGTACAGTTACTATCTTCAATTTCAACCGACAATGTTCTGCCACTATTATCATGTGTATGACAACTCAGACATCCGGTATTACAGGATACTGTTTCGTTCCATGTATTATATGAAGGCCCCATACTGTGACACCTTGCGCAGAATTCGGGAGAGCCGGGTTTATGTGCTGTTATAACAACCAACGTTATACAACATATTACAGACAGAATTGTCACTATGGACAGTGTCTTGACCGCCTTCTTATCTCTTTTTCTTATATTATTAAGCATAGGATTTAGATATTTGTTGCAAGAAGACACGGACAATCAAGTTTGTCCATGCCACCCGTTATTTCTTCATGTCAATGTTGTAGAAATATATGGCAAATTGCGGCTACTATTACAAACCTAGTTGTAACTCTACCTTTGCAAATAATGTTTTATCTGTTCTGTTAAAGTTGCTCCTGAAAAGGACAGCCTCTAATTCCTTAAGTTCACCGCTTTTATCATCCAGATCAAACACAAAACTATAGATCTTCTTTTCTCCCGGTTTTATTTGGGTATTCAGTTCCACAAACATACTCTCTTGTTTAGATTTGATAATTTTCCCCAGGTTATCCTTAAGGTTGATCAATAAAAGAACTTCTCTATAGCCATATTTCCCGGTTGGAATAGAGTGATTAACCTTAGTATTAATAATTTCAACATTACCGGCAATTTGGTCATTGTTGTTGTTAATCTCAGTAAATTTGAGTCGTACGAAATCTTTGTTTTTCTCTATGGCACTTAAACGGGAAAAAGTGTGTTTCTTTCCTTCCTTCTTTTTGTGTAGTTTCTGCCACGGTTCATCCTGTATCAACTTACGCCTGACGGCAGGCATATGACAATCCTGACATGTTTCATCATTACCATTACCGACATACGTTAAATACTCCTCAAATGTATCAACATGGCATGTACCGCATAGTTCGCTACTTTTGTAGAACTCTTCGTCCTTCTTTAGGGGATGCGGGGAGATTCCCTCATGAGGGCCTGAAAATTCACAGTCCACGGTAAGGTGGCAACCCTGGCAGTCTACACCATCTTTCAGATTATAGTCCCTTGCCGCTATTTCACTATTCTTTGCCTGTGTTACTGGAACATCTATGTTATCAACAGTCTCTTTTTCTAATAACGTAAATATTGTTTTCGGCGCGTGACATCTGATACAAAATCCGTATTCGTAATTGTTGGTAGCGATCCTGAACTTATCGCTAGTGTAACTCTTTGAGTGTGTTGATCCCTCCCACTCCTTGTAGATATCGATATGGCAATGCCCGCATTTGTACGAACCGGGAAACTTTTCACCTCTTTCAGCAAGTTCAGGATGTATGTTCATGCTTGTCAACATTTTTTGAAACAAACCACAACCTGACAATGTAGCCATAATGGCAACTACAGCCAGTACACCTGATATCCGCAGAATAGTCCTTGTACCCGTAAGTTTATGTATCATTATTATTGGAAATATTTAGTTATACCCAATACAAAGATCATCAGTAGATTAATGATGACAACAGAGAGAAATATTGGTTTTTTCCATAAACTTCTTTCCGCATTTCTATCGATAAACGGGACACTGATAAACGCTATTGCATAGATTAAAAAAATGGTAATGCACCAGATCTTATTATTTGTTAAATCTGAAACATGATAGAATGGGATTAAAAACCATGGAGGTTTGGTTTGAAATGAGGCAAATTCATCTGTTGATTTCTGGAATGATTCCGGAAAGAATAATACCCCTAGCATGACAGCACTTATAAAGAAAAATGTTACAAGAGTATGCCTGAGTATCTCATTTGGAAAGAACGGTTCAAGCTCCTCTTGACTTCTTCCTTTGCTGTAGTCTGTCATGATTAATTAAATAGTTGCGAAGGACGATAGACGCGAGAGGAAAAATGGAGCAATCACATTTCTCCCTTTGACCTTCGTTTATCTCTGCGTCCACAAATAAAATCGTATACATAAATTAAAGTGGTTCTGAAACACCGGTTCTGCGTATCATCAGAAAGTGGAATGCCATGATAATGCACATCATTAGCGGGATACATATGACATGCAACGCGTAAAACAACGAAAAGCCGCGACTGGATATCGCAGTTTCATTCCGATAATCCCCTACATCATGATCCGCCACCATAGTCGGCATTCCAATTTCGTTTCCAACTGCATTTATACCCCAATACGACAAATCATTAGCAGGAAGACGAGTACCGGTATAACAGATAATCAATGTTAGTATCAGTAGCGATGCGCCTGACACCCAGTGAAGTTCTCTTGGATTTTTATAAAGACCCTTAAACAATATCCTTATCATGTGCACTAATAGTGTTACCACCATAAAATACGGGGCGACGGCATGGATCTTCTGTATAAACCATCCATAAGAAACCGCATGTCTTATGTACTGAACGCTATTAAACGCACTACTTGCAGAGGGCACATAATAAAATACTAAGAATATACCCGTAGCAATTTGTAACAAAAACGCGATTAACGCAAACCCACCCATACAGCGAAACCAGCTAATTCCCTTTGGAATCTTTTTTTTGGTTAAGTTATTTTCAATTATTTCTCTTAGCTGAAATCTTTCCTCAATCCAACCCATAGTTTTATTATTTACGGTTTTCCGTATAACTTAATGCATCATCAAGTACATCAGTCAATTCGTCAATATTATCCTTATCGATTATCAGGGGAGGTTGAAAGGCTAAAACATTACGGTTGCTCCCGGTCTTCCCTATAAGGACCCCTTTGTCCTTCATATATTCCAGAATTGTGTCTGTCTCCTGTACAGCAGGCTCTTTACCCTGATTAACGAGCTCTGCACCCAGCATCAATCCTATTCCTCTGACATCACCTATTAATGTATGTTTTTCCTGAAGTACTTTCAACTTCTCTTTGAGGTATTCACCCATTGTTTTTGCATTATCCACCAGATTATATTTACTTATTACGTCCAAAGTCGCCAGAGCAGACACACTTGTAACAGGGTTTCCTCCGAATGTAGACGCTCCCGGTCTTTTATAAGAAGAGGCAATCTTATCAGATGTTATAAAACCGCCAACAGGTGTTCCATTAGAAATTGCTTTAGCAAATGTCATGATATCCGGCTCAACACCGGAATGCTCAATGGCAAACATCTTACCGGTCCTCCCGAATCCCGTCTGTATTTCATCCGTAATAAACAATATTCCGTGTTTATCCAATATCTCTTTAACCACTTTGAAATATTCGTCTGGTGGAGTTATAATACCACCGTTACCCTGTATAGGCTCAGCAATAAACGCAGCAACCTCTCCTGACGTAGATGTTTCTATTACCTTTTCTATCTGTCTTGCACATTCAAGATTACAATCAGGATATTTAAGTTTGAAAACACAACGATAACAGTAAGCATTAGGCACAAAGCTGATACCTCCAACAGGATTAGTATCCGTACGCCAGAACTTCAATCCTGTCACGCTCATAGTCAATTTTGTTCTTCCGTGCAAACCGTTATAAAGTGAAAGGAATTCATGCTTGCCAGTATATATTTGAGAAAGCAATAACGCACCCTCATTCGCTTCTGACCCACTCGCGCAAAAGAAACTTTTCCTTAGGTTCTGAGGAGTGACATGTGCAAGCCTTTCAGCAAGATCTACTATTGGCTGAGTTAAATATATCGTTGTAGTATGTTGAAGGGTCCTTACCTGTTCACATATCTTATCCACAATCTCAGGATGACAGTGTCCTGCATTTAATACGGAAACACCGGCATAAAAGTCCAGATATTTTTTCCCGGAATGATCAAAAACATACTGCCCTTCTCCTCTTACCATCTGTACAGGTTCTTGATAAAAATGATAGACACAGGGAATCAGGAATTCCTTTTTTTTACGAATTATTTCTTGTGGGCCAATATATGATTCTTTATTTTGCATTATTATTTTTTAAAGATTTTCTCACGCAAAGGCGCAAAGAGCGCTGAGGGATTTATTCGTCCAAGCCATTTACAATCCGTGTAAAACCATCCCTCATCAAGTCCTCGCCAAAGTTCAATAAGTAGCCAAGCTTACATCCTGTCAGCCTGAGATAAGTTAATACTTGTTTTTTATGTGCTTTTGTGACAGATGCAACTGATTTTAATTCCAAGATTACCTTGTTTTCAATAATAACATCTGCTCTGAATCCTTCGTCAAATTTTATTCCATCATATTCTATTAATACGGGAACTTACCTTTCAACATTTAAACCAAGTTCTTTGTGAATTGTAGTTGAAGCACCAACTACCGCTTTCCCAATCCCTGGCCCAGACCGCAGGGCGGTTCGCACCAGGGCAGGCACATTTTCAGTCATCATACTTTTTCCATTTGCGATCTTTGCGGCTCTGCGTGAGAACTTTTTTTAAGTTATACTTTCATTTTGTAGATGTAAGTTGATTAAGGAAAAATATGACTTCCGGGTTATCAGGATTAATCTCCTGTAACCGTTTAAAAATGTTTATTGCATTCTCCACTTCACCATTCTCCACATAGGCGGTGCCTAAATTTGTATACCCTTTTTCCAATTCAGGATTATCTATTACAACATTCCTGATGATTTCTATTCCTTTATTAATATCACCCCCCAGTATTCCAGGTTTGTTAATATACATTCTTGCATTCTCAATTCGTGCCATAGGATTATTTTTATCAATCTGCAGTGCGATGTCGATATCCTCCTCCGCCAGACTTCCATTCTTCATCCCGGAAATCATGCCTGATATCTTGTTAGAAATAAGAGCTCCCCTTACCCTGTACGATTCAGAAAAATTATCATTCAGTTTAATAGATTTATCCGCGAATGGCATTCCTTCCTCGGCGATAGCAACCCTTTTGGCCTTCAAAGCCTTCTTCACTTTCTTTACCGTACTTTGTACAATTTCAAAGTTTTTTATGTCACACAATCCGAGATATGCTGATGCGGTATAGTAAGCGTATTCATAGTCAGATGGATTATCATTACACAGTTGTATGAATATCTTTTTTGCATCTTGCAACAGTTGTTCATTGTATGTATTACTTCCTTTTTCAAGATACTTTTTTGCCTGTTCAAACCTATCATTCCCCGCATCTGAAACTACGGCATTAAAAGAAACAATAAGTAAAATAAAGAATAGTATTCCTGCTTTTTTAAGCATTATCATAATTACTACCTTTCAGAAAGAGTTAAAAGTACCTAAAGCATAAAAAGAGCTTAAACTATTTAAACAATTTAAACCGTTCAAATCGCGTCTGTTTCCTGGCGTTAGGCATTTCAAACTTAATTGATGTTTTCAATTAGTCTGTGTCGCATTTTTCATTACTTCCAGAGTACTTCTTGATCGTGTAATGTTCTGAGAATAAGCACATAAGCTTAGTCCCTTTGGGCTTTCCTCTACCAGGTTACTCCACTCAGATTCAGGCAGAGGATAAAAGATACTAGGGTTCTCCATTAATAAATCCATACGTCTACGGTATTGATTTACTACCGTTTCTACCATGTCATTTTCATAGTACTGTGCTTCAATTCTGAATACTTCAACATCTGTCATTAAGAAAGAATTCAGATAAGGCAGTACACACAAGTCTGAAGCAAACATAATATGGTTCCTGCAATACTGGTCTACCTCTATCGTCCTGATTTCACCCTTTTCATCCTTAAGTGCGTAGTTAATGTAACGACATGGTAATCGGCAACCACTTTTTGCATTTGTCTTGGTAACCAGCATTGCCGGCAGACAATGTTCCAGTAACATACTAGGGAGAGAACCATGTACTATACACTCTACCGGGATGGACGAATTTCTTGCGAGTTTATCAAGATCATTGAATGAAGACTCAATAGAAGATGTTACCCTTTTCACACCTAACTTTTCCAGCATTTTAATAGAATCAGTATTTAAAACATTAAATGAAAAATCAGTAAATATGTCCAGATCAAACTTTTTTGCACAATGCAAAGCACCCAGGTTATGAACAAGTACACCGTCTACCCCTGTCTTCGTTCCTATATCAAAAAGCCATTCAATCTCTGATAATTCTCGTGAAGTGCATATACGTGGTGTACCGTATACAAGCTTTCTGCCCATATCATGCGCCATCTTAACCGCATCCTGCAAATCCTCTTTTGTCCACCCTTCTCCTCTAACAGGAGATATATCTGCTGCTAAATATACGTAATCCGCACCGGCATTCAATGACTTTTTTACCGCATTTATTGTTGATACTTTTACGGCAAGGAATTTTTTGTTTTTTGGAATTTCATTATCTGTCTCAAATGGATTTTCGTTCAAGTCATCTAATGTCAGATTCTTTTCCACTGCTCCACGACTTAAAAACAGAGGTTCTTTACTGCCAGTATAATCAAATACATTTGACGTTGCGTGAGAGAATGCCACTGAAGTAGTAAAATCTCTTACTCTATCTTTATACATTTTCTCAAAATCTTCTATCTTGTGCCAATAGGTAAATGGTGAACGCAGATAATCATCAATAGCTTTGCGATACAATGCGATAATTGGTCTGAGAAAATCTTCGTGTCGCATCCTGCCCTCTATCTTAAAAGAACTCACTCCAGCTTGAATCAGTTCAGGTATATGCTGAAACATGCACATGTCCTTCATGGCAAGCAGATAACCATCTGGCAAGTCTCCAATCGCTTCTCCGGATTTACTTTCTACGATACTATACTTCCATCTACATGGCTTCATACATTCACCACGATTCGCGCTTTTACCAAATATCACTCCGCTGGAGTGACATTGTCCACTCTGACTTACACACATATCACCATGAACAAAATATTCTGTTTCAATATCAGCCTTTTCTCCTATTTCCTTTACCTGATAAAGGGCAATATCACGAGAAGTAATGATCCTTGATACACCCAGCTCCTTTAATTCAGTAGCCATCTCTGCACTATGTACATTCATCATCGTACTGGCATGCATTGGTATGTCGAGTTTCCTTTCGTTAACCAGATTAATAACTCCCAGATCATGGACTATTATGGCATCAACTTTAATATCCTGAAGATATTTCAGATAATCATATAGTCCATCCATTTCAGCATCGCTGATAAGATTGTTTACTGTCACATAAATTTTTACATTCCGCTCATGCGAGTATTCAACTGCCAGCTCTAATTGCTCGTCCGTAAAATTGAAATCAGAACGATGCATACGCATATTAAACCGCTTACCCGCAAGGTAAACAGCGTCAGCCCCTGCATCTATTACAGCCACTAACACATCCCATTTGCCGGCTGGAGCAAGTAATTCAACTTTTGTTTGTGATAATTTCATATTAATACCTTTCTGAAACTGTTTTTTTGGAGTGCAGTGACCGTGTCACTACTTTAATATGCATCATCACGGATGATGCACTCCATGTTTCCCACTAATACAATCCCGTCTTAACCACTTGTTTACTGCCCTCCAAAAGCCCGGGGTTTCTAACCCCATCTTGAGTAATTCCATACTCTATTGCTGTAGAAGTCGGAGGTATTCGAACAGCCCTGTCACGCTCAAACATATTTGGAATAAAAAAGCTTTCATCCAATCGGTGAAACACTACCTGCCCCTCTTCCTCATAGTTAACAACCTTTTCCAAACGCCCGCTACCTGGCACATTACCATCTTCCATTTCAACCACCTGCACTATCATCCTGGGGCCAAGAGGAAAGTAATCAAGATCATAGGTAGATGATGCTTCTATTTCGAGACATAGGCCAAAAAGGGTATTACCATATCCTGAAATGTGAACAGCATTTGGAAAGTTTTCCTCTTTGAACCGCTTCAATGCGTCCTTTCCTATTGAGATACCACCGTAATGCACACCTTTAATAGCCATACGTTTTTGTTCACTCATGCGCAGTGCTAATGCCGCAAGGACGGGAGGAGTGGTGTATAATACGTCTATTTCCTGTGTCTCTATAATATCCATCGACTGCTCCAATACATGTTCAAGATACCGTTTGCTTCCGATTGACTCAGGCTGCATCTTTTTTGCCCATCGTGGATCAAAATCTATAGAAAACGGGTCCATACTTCCCATTCTATTAGCAACCGGTCCTACCGCCTTACCAATTATGTGTGGACCACTTGGTCCAATCCATAACCAGTTTCCTCCCGTAGGAAAATTACGCTTTCCGGCAATAAAAGCAAACCAGTCAACGAAGATGGCATGAAATTCATTCTTGCGATAGGCAGTTACTTTAGGCCTGCCGGTAGTACCTGCTGTTTCACCTAAAATAAAATCACTTTTTTGGCCTAGAAATACCTTTGGAATAAAATGTTCAATGGGATATTTCCGTAGATCATCTTCACACATTGGCCCGAGAATCTTTAAATCATCGAAGGTTTTAATCTCTTTTTTCGCGTTAATCCCCAGCTCTTTCTCTTTATCAAGCCAGTATTGACTTCCATGGTCAGGGTCAAAGTGTCTGGAGACAACTGAAGGCAGCCATTCATCAGGAGATAAACCACACCACTTTGAATTCAGGGATTGAGACATATCAGTTTTGTTTAAGGTCATCATTTTGGTTTAAACAATAAAATACATGCTGGTAAAATAAGCAGAACAGCGAAAATTGCGCTCACCATTGTTATACCGGTCAGCAATCCAAAATATTGAATGGCCTTAAAGTTCGAGAGGCTAAAAACCAGAAACCCACACGTTGCAACAATGGTAGTAAAGATTAATGCCCTGCCGACTCCGGAGAGTGTACGCTGTATTGCAAGGTAATGGTCACCGTCTTTTTTAAATTCCTCTTTGAAACGGTATAGAAAATGGATTGTGTCATCAACCGAAATCCCTATCGCGACACTCGCTATCATAATTGTCGCGACATCCAGGTTTATTCCCACGTATCCCATAACGCCAAGGGTGACAGCAATGGGAACCAAATTGGGTATCATACTCATCATGCCAATTCTTGCCGATTTCAAGAGCAGTGCAATACATATGAAAATCAAGATAAAAGCAAGGGTAAATGTCTTTATCTGGCTCTCAATCAAGTATCCCTGCATGTCCATAAGAAGCGGCACGATACCGGTGATAGTGCAAACAACGTTTAATGGAAAATTTGCCTTAATAAATCCTTCGATATCATTTACTATCGCCTGGTATCTGGAGGAACCTACGTTTTTCATTCTTACGGAAACACGTCCTTCATTGTAATCTTCTGTGTAAAGGCTTTTGACTATAGTATCTCCATGCAGTGAGGCAAGCTTTACATAATCAATCGCCTTATCTTTTGTTATCACCTGACTGTCTGGGTTATCTTTATTGAGTAATGTGTTAAGATATTTTACATAATCTGCCACAGAAACACTCTTGGTCACCTCAGGTATTCCTTTTAAATGGTCCTGTAAATTTTCCATATTCACAAGGACATCTGGCTGAAACACACCTCCTATTTTTCCGGCATCAACAACGATATCCATGGGTATAAGTCCCATTAATTCCTTCTCAATATGTTCCGTTGATATTGTTATCTCACTGCTCTCAGGAAACGACTCAAATATGCTGGATTCAGCATCAATCTTTGTGATTCCATAAATCGCAACACCAACGAACAGCAAACTCAAGGCAAAGACATATATAGTATAATTTTTAACAAACCTTCCAATAAACCCGTATAAGCCCCGAAATTCCTTATGACCAGACTCACGGTCTTTTTGAATATTCATGAATGGTCTACTCATCCATTCCGGAAAAAGAGAAAGCATGCCAGGTACAAGGGTTATACAGACAATGAATGACATCATTATTCCTGCAGCCATAAATATGCCGGTAGTTTTAACCGGTGTTACATCACTGGCTATTAGTGAAAGGAAGCCAATCGAAGTAGTAACACACATCAGAAAACAAGGCACGGATATGTGTTTTACTGTTTTCAACATACTTTCTCTCCTATCACCAGTAATCTTAACTTCCTGATAAAATCTATTTAGTATGTGTACGGTAGTCGCCAATGAAATTATGAAAATAAGGGGGATAAGCATCCCAGATACCATATTCATTTTATTGCCAAACATAACAAACAAGCCAACTGTCCATATAATATTTATACTGATTGTTATCGCTGGAATTAATATTCCGGAAATATTATTAAAAAGTGCTAGCAGTATAATGAGTGCTACTGCAAACATTACCGGAGTGAAAGTCCTCATGTCCTTTTGCGACATTCGATCCAGTTCTGTATTTACGATTGATGGACCCGCCAGAAAGAAATCCTTCTGTGGGCCATTTACTTTATCTATTACTTCTTGTAATGGAGGTTGAGACGGCCCATTGCTGTCTTCAATTTCTACCGCCCTCAGTATCTCCCTGGTTTCCTTTACCAGACTCCCTCTTGATTCCGGTGACCCCTTTGCCACTATCGCTATAATTGCGGTTGTTTCACCATCGCTTGATATCACATTATTAATGTACATTGGATCATCTAAAATCTTTTCTTTAAAAACCTCAATGACAGATTTTGTCTTATTTCTCTTTAAAATTTCTTTAAAATATGGAGAGGATAACTTATCTTTGTAAACACTTGCCAGAGACATTACACTCCTTACACCCTTAACCGCCTCCAGACTTGTTGCTATATCATTAATTAACTTAACCTTTTTACCGGTAAAAAGATCATTACCATCAATTGCGATTATAAGAAACTCATCATCCCCAAACTTATCTATAAAGTCGTAATAATAATCAAGCTTGGGATCGTTATGTTTCAACCATACTTCAATAGAATTATCAGTCTTTGATTTAATTGCATAATGCCCAAACAGACCGGTTAAAAGCCCTATCAGGACAAAAAACACTATACGATATTTTAGTATTACACCTGCAATTCGATCCATAAACTATAAATAATTAACAAGAACGTTCATCTTAAGGGCAATCATTATGTTACCTGCAATCTTGACTTTTCTTTTGAAAAAAGCCTTTTGCGGTGTAAATTCTCTTTTTAAAATGGACATAAAAGTTTCACAATCCATTCGAAATGTTGATACCGGACGTAATACCGTTTCATTTGACGAAGAGCAGATCTCAGGGGAATTTCTTACAACACGCGTTAAATGTCCACCTTCCACTACAATAGTCCAACTACCACCGTTGTCTCCATCAATGTCAAATCTGATAACAGTATTAAGGCTCTCAATCTTGGGCAAAGAGCAAAAGTTTACCCGTGCAAAAATCAACTGCTCAAAATATTCGACAGGAGTTATTCCATTTGCAATATCCGGTCGTTTTTCAAAATCGCCTGGCTTTATGTCAATCATTTGATAAATCTTATAATCATTTATAAATATCTACATTTAGGCTTTTTGTAATACTGTCGGTTTGCCTTCTCCCCAATTATGAGAAACAGCAAACTCTATTAATGTCCTGACTAATTCCTTCGTCAAAGTCGGACAAATAATACCAGTACCTTTCAAAAACTGCTGAGTATTACTATCATCAAATCGTAATGTACTAAATAGATACGAATAATAAGACCTTGTCTGACGAAGGAACAATTTCTCTACGGCACTCAGACTTTGCTTTTCAAGTTCTCTATCAATCGTCACATGCATACCCTTGATTTCCAGGAAAGGCAGTACCAAATCTCTTAATTCACGGAGTCTCGGTGGGTTTGGATTTGTAATATGAAAAATTTTGCCGTTACTCTCTCTCATTCTCAAAATTGCAACTATGGCATCAGCAACATAATCTATAGGAACAAGATTAATCAAAGCATCAGGGTCTCCGGGTACCCTGATAGTAACATTTTTTAGACCCTCACTATTATGTTTAGTAAATGAGTTTTTCATATTGAACAACACCTTCACAAAAAGGTATAGATTATCAAATTTACAAGTAGCCCCGGTTTTAGAATCTCCTACTATTATGCCAGGACGGTATATCGTATAGGGAATATCATTACTCTTTGCATATTCAATCACAAGTTGCTCGGCAACGAATTTACTCCTTTCATACTCATTATTAAAGAGAGGCTCATTTACCATCTTATTTTCACCAATTATACCATTCTGTTTACCGGCCACATATGCTGTACTTATATAATGAAACCTCTTCTGTTTGCCGGAATTAGCAAACTGCAGAACGTTTTCTGTCCCTTTAACATTAACGACCATATGCTCATCAGCTCCCTGCATTTCGAAATGAGTCACCGCGGCACAGTGAAATACCTCGTCTACTTCATTACACAACCGTGTATATTCTTGTGTCTCTAATCCAAAACCACGGGATGTTATGTCTCCCTCATATATCTCTACATTACTAATAAACAATTCTTGAAGTAGTTTATCTTTATTCGACCCCTCACCAACCACTCTGCATTGATATTGTAAGTCTTCGTCTGACTGATTTCCCAGTATCAGCTCCTTAAGCAAACTTTCCAAGACATATGAGATTTGAGAGGAATCGTTATCTCTTTTTCTTATTAACAACTTTAGCTTACAACCTGAAACTAAAAGTCTCTGCGTAATAGCACTACCGAGGAAACCTGTTGATCCTGTTACTAAAATAGTTTTTTCTCTTTTCTCCATATTAAATTGATTCCCTTCCGTTGCTCATACCAATACGTATCATTTACTATTTACTTTCACCTGGACCGCTTCACAGACAGCCTCTGTAATTTCATTACAATCGACCGGCTTTTGAAATAACTTAAAAGACTCATGAATTATAGAAGAAACGGATGACAACGTCACATCACTGTCAGTAACAACAATAACCGGCAGTTTATAATCAATTGCCTTTATAGCAGAAAAAATCTGAACACCGTTAGAATCTTCCGGTTGCAGGTTGAAGACAACAACACTAAATCCGTCTTTCAGTATAAGTTTTACCGCTTCACTTGGTCTGGAAGCTTCCTGTACACCAAAGCCTTTTGACTCAAGAGCATTTCTTAAATTGCATCGGAAAAACTCGTCAAGATCACAAATAAGAATTTTTTGCATTTTATATAATTTGCAGTGACATTAACATTTAATCTTCTAACTTAGGTACATCATTTCTCAATTGTTTTATTATAGTTTGAAGAATAATACCGGTTTCTCTTTCCCCGTAAGAATATCTTCAGTGATTAGATATGTACCGCCCATAGAAGAATCCCTTATTTTTTTGGATATTCCGTTATAAAAGCCACCTAATGGGTATGTCACCCCACCCACTACACCACCAATCATCGCTATGTTCACCTTTATAGTTGTGTACACCAAACTCAACAGGCTACTATTCATTCCATTTTTAAAATGGTGCAAAGTACTCTCTTCTACTTGTTCATTCTTCTCGGCAGAAACCACATTATTTTTAACTTTGGCTTTTTCGCTCTCTGCGAAAACCGGACTTGCAAAAAAAACTATCATAGCGATGCAAACCAATAATTTTCTCATCCCGACCTCTCCTCTAAAATATTTCTAAAATAAAAGCGCACTCACTTTGGTGTTCATATAAGATCGCAATAAAGGTGCCGTCTGTACAAATTCGAAAATGATTATGTATGCCATGTTTGATTAAGTATCTAGTTTAACAAACCTTACAACAACTATTAATGTTTGGCTCTGATTATGGGAAACTCATTGGAGGGATTGGATAATGTAATAATTACATGGATGCCATGTAATTATTATATGCTTTTCGTTTGTAGAGGCATTTTACCTTATTTGTAACACATCAGCACTTATGGATTTTTATGGTGGACAGTGACAGAGAAACAACATCCTGTCTCCACTCCCCTCTGCTCACGACTCCACCATTTTCCACAATTGACACAAAAAAAATCTAAAAAATATATTGATATTGCTCTATAATGTTCCAATTTCAACCTCACCATTTTCAGTGATCAAATGGTCTACAAGTTTGAGGTCGATGAGATCATGGGAGTGTGTGGTTAGAGGATAGACACAACCGTCCTGTACCATATCTACCACTTTCAAATAGATATGCTGTCGAGTACAGGGTTGATGGGAAAATTTTAAAGTTTTCACAAATAGGTATACCGGTATGTGGTTATAATGACAGAAGGAGACAACATTTGCAGTCCCTACTACAGCCACAGCCTGTTTGTCATGGGTAAAGGAGACCGCACCGATAAACATTTTAGTGGCTTTTTCAAGTTGAAGGCTCAAGGAATATTCCGGAACTATGATATGATCGATATTAGCTTCCGTCAGCCAGGTGATCATCTGTTTTGTCCTCAAAAAATCCTGTTTGAGGACTATTACCGAGAATTTACGATTCAGTTCTTTTTTGGCTTCAACCAAAATACGTTCCACAACGGTACTAGCGGAATGGGTAATGATGACGTCATTGTCCAAAACATGTTCCCGGCCAGCCAGGATAACTTCTTCCGTCATGGACTCATACAGTTCTATTTTTTGCTTTAGGATCCTAATCGTTTGGTTTTTAATCTCATCAGAACCCGCATCCACATAGGCCCTTATTTCTGTTTCAAATTGTTCGATAAGATGGATAAGGGGTACTATACGAGGTTCAGTATTTTTAATAATTTCAATCAGTTCTGCATATTGGACGAGAAGATATTCCCGTTTACATCGTAATAACTTGACCGCATTTATGAAGGACTGTAATACTGTCGTCGTAGTACGGTTTGTTCCGAGCGCTTCTCCATGGTCTCTGAAAAGACTGTATAATTTTTCACGTTCTGATATATTCATATTGACATCCACAAATAAATACAAAGATAGAACGAAGAAATTACTAATGTTATCAATGCAATCAGAGCGCTTGATCTCATAAATTCAAAAAAGCTGATATTATGATTATATTTTTTTGCAATTCCTACGGTAACGATATTAGCCGAAGCACCGAGCATTGTCAGGTTTCCCCCAAAACAGGCCCCAAGGACCAACGCCCACCAGAGAATATTATTGGGAATGGGAGTTGATTCCTGCATGAGTTTGACGATAGGTACCATGGCAATGGTGAAAGGAATGTTATTCAATAATCCGGCTGCTAAACCCGACACCCATAAAACCATTAACACGATTAAATAAGGATTATCACCCACCCGCAGGAACACATTGTGGGCCAGCCACTCACTCACCCCTTTTTCTTCCAGCACACCAACCAAGGCAAAAAGACCTGAAAAGAAGAGCAGGGTATCCCATTCGATCTCTTCCAGCATTTGCTCCACATCGACCTTTGATATTACAAAGAGTAGCATGGCTACAAAGATAGACGCAACGCCAGGTGATATTCTAGTTATGGTTTGAGTGACAAACAGGCAAATGGCTATCACGAGACAGGCAAGGCCCTTACAGACAAACATCTTATTGATCTTAACGTTTAAAAATTCATTTCGAATTTTTTCCAGGAGTAATTGGACCGAGAATAATTTGGTTAGATTTGTATTAATTGGTTTGAATTTCTCTCTATGGGTTATCCAGATAAATAGCATTGCCGAGCACATGGCTATAATAACTGGAATAGCAAGGTTGAATATAAATTGATTAAAAGTCAACCCAACCTTGGAACCGATAATTATATTGGGTGGATCTCCGATCAGCGTCGCTGTACCCCCAATATTTGAAATAACCGCCTGGCTGATAACGTATATTTTTGGATCCAACCCCATACCAGCCGTTAATTGAATAACTATGGGAATAACAATGAGCACCGTAGTAACGTTATCAAGGAATGCCGACAAAAATGCGGTAACAACAGAAAACAGGATCAATATCTTTAGTGGACTACCTTGGGTGAGCTCTGCAATTTTTACCGACACAAATGAAAAGAGCATGGTTTTTTTGAGAATAGCAACGATAGCCATCATCCCCAGCAGCAGCATAATAGTTTCAAAATCAATGAAACCAATGGCCGTATGTTCATCGACCACACGAAATATCAACAGTACCATGACTCCAAGCAGTACAGCAACCGCTTTATTGATTATTTCAAGGGAGATAACAATGTAGACCGCTATAAAAACGATTATCGGCAACAATACTTCATACATATTTACACTCTATTCCATGCTTTACTTAAAATATAAATTGAATGTTCTGATCGCTGATGATAACGGACGGTGATTATAAAATCATTAGAAAAAACAAGTGAATACAAATAAACACAATTTTATATTGATACAAAATAAAAGGAATTCCTGCCGAAGGATCTTTTCACGCTTTAGATTTTCACGTAAACCACTGTCCCTAACTGACATTCGCAGAAATTTATTCTATGAGCAACCTTTTAGATTTAGTGCAACCATACGACTACCCGGACCAGGAGAAAAGCAAATACGAAATAATTTTAAATATTTTACATAAAGCCAGATATTTGGCCAGGCCGGGTATGATCCGTATCGGCTATCTTTTCAAACTGAAGCGGTTAATTCAAAAACGTGGAATGCTTTTTGCTGGAGGAAACGGCCACGAAAAAAAGGCATTTTTGGATAATAATATGTTAGATGGTTTCCTGGAAACTGTTAGTAGTAAGGATTGTCGTAGCAGAGATTGCGAAGAATGTCTTTACTGTCATCAAGTAGCAGCAAAAGCATTTCGTATTGCTCCGGAACATAAAGACGAATGCCTTACTCTATATCAAGAAATTTCTGACTCGATGCTTAACGGAGACATGTGGAAAGCGAGTGGAAAAGGCAGGAGAAAGTAAAATCTGTAAAATAATCCGTTTTATTCTTTCGAAGTCTAAGACTGAAGCGTCGCTACTGTCGACAGGCTGGAACAATCAGGCGCATCACTTTACTTACTATACAGCTTACTATATGAAATAGTATTGTTAAGAATGATTTAATTATTATCTCACCACTTGTAGCACATCCGCATCTTCAACCCTATATGAAGAAAATGTGCTGCTCAGAGATACCAACCTTCCCGTGTAAGTCACTATATCACCAACTTTCAATTTCATTACTTTTCTCTGTTTCGAATAGTCAAACCTGAGATTAACGTCTATGTTACTGCTTTTATGACTTATGCCAACTTTATTCCAGTCATAAACGGCAAACCCTCTAAAACTAATTCTACCTGTCCACCTGATATATTTCCCTTCGAATTCACTCTTCCACAAACGCGTCTTCTCAGATTTATCGAGTTTACTTTCACTACCAAACTTTTTATCAAATTCTTCAAAAGAAATAGTAACAAACTGTTTCAATGACTTTTCAATAGTTTTTAAATGCTTAATATCTTTCCTGGCAACAAATTTGATAACATTATCTTCGGAAGTGGTGTTTCCATCGCTTTTTTCTTTCATGTTCCCAACGCTGCCCTGTTTTGCCAGTTCCTTTACCTCATTTGATGCAGCAATCACCGCCCTCCTGCTAGCTCCCTGTACGACACTTTTGTTATATAACGACTCAAATTCTCTCTTGTATTTCTCCACTGCATCAGCTTCGTCAATAAAGATCGCATTTTCATAATTGAATTTTTCAGCATATTCTGTCCAGGTATATGAGCCAGTCACGAGAAGTTTATCATCAAAAATTGCAAATGCATTGTGCATGGATCCGCCAATATTACCTTTAAGAAATTGTAAATCAAATTGTTCCTGCTTAAGAAACCCTAACACCGGATAGCACTTTGCATCTTGTGTCTGATCTACAACGACCCTTATAACTACGCCACGCTCTTTCGCCTGATACAACGCCTCTGCTATATCACCTGCCGTAAACGTAAAGGCCGTAATATCTATTGTAACTTTTGATGAAATAATATTTTTTATTATAGCTTCTTTAATTGACCCTTTTGGCGAGAAAAGTACCTCGGTCTTTGCATATATCGTATTAGAAGCACATAACAGAGAAAGAACACTTATGCTTAAAGTCAACAAAATGGTAATCAAATCATTTTTTTTAATAAATCCGAATCTATTCATAGCTTATTAACAAAAATTTCAAAATAACAGGTAGTTATCCAATATTTCATAGAACCAATAATTTATAATTTATGGCTGAAATCTGACGGCTCTCTTATAACTGATGTAAACAATTTTTTCAATTGATAAACAAATCAGATAATACAGTAAATGAATTAGATGAAAAATTACCGTAAACAAACTTCCTGACTGAAATCACAAGTACTTTAATGGATAGCTCTTAGATATGTTCTGGCCTTATTCGTAAGGCTGTCAAAAAAAACTCAAACAAAGAATATAATCTTTTTTGAATATTAACACACTGTGCAATTAGCCTCTTGGCACTGGTTTTGCGCATTCACATTAGCTTAGTAAGATTCAAATTCCAGTTAATATACGATTAGCGAGATCGAAGGGGAGTCCGGCTTCAAGAATTTTTTTTCTGACGACTTCCCTATCATACTCTGCTTTCTCCATATAAACTTTATTTGTTTCCGTATCGTAAATCTTGTAAGAGGCCATAGGAATGCCGTCTCGTGGCTGACCGACTGAACCGGGGTTTATATAGTATCGTTGGCCAGGTTTTAAAGAGATATCAAATGTTTCCAGTCTATCTGATGACCCTCTTTCGGCCAACATAAGATTTTTATCGAATTTGTCTGTGGGAACAAAGACGGAAGCATGAATGTCTCTTTTATATTTAGTATATAAATATGCTGCCGGTTTATGTGTATGACCGGCAAATGTTATTTTTGAATGCAATAAGTTGTAATTTAATAATATTGAATTCATCACATATACATAATCTTCAGGACGATTAGATGTACTGTGGACCAACTCGATATTATATTCTAATAGTTTTTCTTTGTATGATAGAGATTTAAGAAAACGAATATTGTCATTATGGATTACTTTCTTAGTCCAATTTATCGATATACCTGCTGAAGAGGCCATTACGGTATTAAGCTGACCAATGACCCGTTGATCATGATTGCCTGCGATAACGGTAGCTTTTTTGCCTAAAGAGAAAATATAGTTAATTATATTTTCTTTATCAGTAGCGTCAATGTCAATACTTTGAATAATGGTTTGAATTTCTTTTTTTAAAGCAGGTTTACCGCTCTTTAAAAATTTAACGATAGTGCAGCATTCATTGGGGTTTACACCGTAGCCGACAATGTCGCCAAGCACGAATACATTGTCTATTTTTTCATTTTGATTGTGAAGTTCTGAAAAAACTGAAACCAACGCTTCGATGTTACTGTGGATGTCTGAAATAATAAGAAATCGCATACTTTTAATTATTGAATTAGATTTATTGGTGCCTTTGGTAGAATTTAGAGATATTCGTATTAGGTGTGCAATGCACACCCAACAGTAACGATACATCTGATTATATGTATCAAGTGTTATACAATCTCAACCTAGTAGAGCTTATACGATTTTTTATGTTGTCAGTACAGTATTAATTGATTATTGTGGAGAAAATATCTGTAAACCGATCGTACTTCATTTTAACATATAGTTAAATTAGAATTTTTTACGGCTTGCATCTGATCAAATATTATTGTATTAAGAAATCGATCTAATAGCCTGACCCAATATTATGTACACAATAAAAGACTACAAATTTGAATCTTTCAAAACAATTGCTGATATGCATAAGTCGAATTATGCTAAATTAGTGGACGATGATACCTTAGAAATTAAAAATATGGGTGTTAAATATTGTCCACATCTGAGCTTTGAAGATGAATATTATATTTTGCAGCAATTAGATCATGAGCAAATTCCCAAGGCTTATGAATTTGGCCATGAGATTTTGTATAAGGATACAAAGGTCGTGTTGAAACAACATTTTATTGTCCTTAGACATACGAGTGATACCGACCTTGTAAATCATTTTAAAATGAAAACAGGATTTTTTCCTCCGGTAGATGAAGTTATTAAATGTTTCATTAGCGTTTGCGACCCACTTGATTATTTACACTCAAAAGACTTCATTCACTGTGATATCAAGCCGGGCCATCTATTGCTGGATACTGATACAGGCACAGTTTATTTGATTGATTTCGAACTTGCAATAAAAAAATCAGGTGTTTTAAAAGGAATTAGCATGGATTATGCTTCCCCTGAGCAACATACCCTGGTTGAACAACTAAGGGGTACGCCTGAAAATGTTCCTCTGGAAGCAATCTCGTTCTTTTTGTCCATTGATGGCAAGGCAGATATATATTCAACAGGTGCAATTTTCTATGAAATCCTGACAGGACAGAAATGGCACGAAAAAAAATGTCCTCCAAGTGAGTTTAATAAATCAATCCCTCCGAAACTGGAAGAGATTCTCATGGCAACATTGGAGAAAACTCCGGCGAATAGAGTCGCTACAGCACAGCAACTAAAACAGTCATTAGAGGCTTTAATCTAAGGTGGGAAAATGAAATTCTTAATCATATCAGATATTCACAGTAACCTTGAAGCACTGGTCTCAGTTTTCTCTGGTCTTCATAGTAATAACGAAAAGATAGATAGAATATTGATACCCGGTGACATTGTCGGATACGGGCCGAACCCGAATGAATGTTGCACAATCATAAGGTTTTTAAAGAACGGTAAGCCGTCATTAAAAAAAGAAATTCAAACAATCATACAAGAATTAGATCTCGACGATACTGACAAGAATAACATTATAGACTATATTTTTTCAATGAGTAAAAAAGCTTATGTAATAGCAGGTAATCATGACATGCAAGTGATCGGTCAACCTTCGCTATGTAGTATTATGGCTGCTTCAGCTGGTAACGCTGCGAAGTGGACAACCAAGGTACTGAAAAAGGATAATGCTCGTTTCCTCGAATCATTATGGTATAAAAAGAAAATAAGAAAATATGGCATAGAGTTGGTCCACAGTACACCAGTCTACCCTCAAGGTTATCGATATGTTAAGAATGCAGCAACTTTGAGCTACGACATACTACATTCAAGCATTACAATTTCCGGCCATACGCACATGCCGTCTGCATATTTATATACAAAAGAAAAAAGGGATATCTCTGCTTCTGTTTTTATTCCAACAGACCAATTTGATAATAGACTTATGTTGGTTGAAAGACAATCAATGGAGAGGCAGGAAACATTTGATGTCTCATTGAAACCCGGTCAACGTTACTACATAAACCCCGGTTCGGTTGGCCAGCCTAGAGACGGTACGCCGAAAGCATCTTACATGATTTACGATACAATGGCAAAACAAGCTTCTCTGAAAAAAGCAGCGTATAATACCGAGGTAGTAAAGAAAAAAGTTCTTAAGGCCACCCTTCCATTTGACCTTGCAGAACGTATAGTAAAAGGGGTCTGAATTTTTGTAAATTATTATGATAATGTTTCTCTTAAGGAGGTGACAATTATGGCTCTTTGATAGATTGATTAGTAAATTTTCCTTTTATAAAAAAACTGATTTCATATAATTTTTTTTGATTAAAGGAAAAAATATTCAATCTTCACTGATAAAGCGGAATTTTCAAAAGTAGTATTTTTTTTATTAACATAAGTGTCTATCTATCGTATAATCAGCCTGTCACAGCTGATTTGCGGTTTATTATTACTTGTGTATTTTTTACCTTACTAAGGAGGGGGAAATGAACTTGTTGTATAGAAAGTCGGATAGTAATTGGAAGTGGTTGAATCTAGTTTTTTTTCTTATAAGTGTATCATGTCTGGTTTATTTTAGTTCTAAGCTTCTGTTTGCCGGAGACCCAAGTGGCACAGTGGATTATGGCGCTGAAAACAGCATTGAGCGTCTTGGACACTCTATTAACTTTACTTGGACCCTTGTTGCCGCATTCCTGGTGTTTTCGATGCAAGGTGGGTTTGTATTGCTCGGCGGGTTCCTGCAATCCAAAAATATGCTTGGCTATATGGGACACTGTGTCGTAGACGGTTTTGTGGGTGCGCTTCTTTTCTGGGCGTGTGGTTTTGCGGTAATGTTTGGTGGCTCTGCGGCAGCACCAGGCTTGGAGTCTGGTAACTGGTTTATGGGGTGGAGTGGTTTTTTTCTTGCCGGTGGTAGTTATGATGTTCAAACTATCATGCTCTGGCTCTTCCAGATGGTATTTTGTACCAAGGCAGTTACCATTATTGCGGGTGCCGTTGCAGAACGAATGAAGTTCGCACCATACGTGGTTTACAGTGTTTTTGTATGTGCCATAATCTATCCTGTATATGGACACTGGATGTGGGGTGGAGGCTGGTTAAGCAGCTTACCATATGGTGCAGGCTGTGTAGATTTTGCGGGATCAGGAGTTGTGCATACAGTGGGTGGAATGCTTGCCCTGACTGGCGCCTTTTTCCTCGGACCAAGAAAAAATAAATTTAACCCTGACGGATCAGCCAATGCAATACCCGGTCACAACCTTACACTGGTAGTCTTCGGGACCCTGCTTCTGGGGTTTGGATGGTTCGGATTTAATGCCGGTAGTACGCTTGGCGCAACAGACTTAAGAATTTCAGTCGTAGCGACTAACACATTTTTAGGAGCTGCCGGCGGTGCAGCCCTCGTAATCTTCGTATCGTGGATCGCTTTTGGATTCGTAGATATCGGCATGGCCTGTAACGGTGCACTTGGCGGATTAGTTGCCATTACCGGGCCTTGTGCCTACGTCCCACCATGGGCTGCCGTAACTATTGGTATACTGGCTGGAGCAATAATGTGGGGTACAGTAATATTTGTTGAATCAAAACTGAAGATTGATGACCCTCTCGGTGCGGTTGCAGTACACGGTGCCAACGGTATATGGGGTATGCTCGCAATCGGAATTTTTGCAGATGGAACGTACGGAGGTGTAAGTGGTTGCATCACTGGTTCAATAGGACAACTTCAAGCTCAAGTCATTGGCGCTGCTACTGCTATTGCCTGGGCTTTTGCCTGTGGAGCACTTTTGTTTGGTATTCTCAAATTAACCTTTGGTCTCCGTGTATCTGAACTGGTTGAATTCGAGGGTGTTGATATACATTTACACGGTTCACCATGTTATCCTGCCCAACATGAATTAACATCTCAAATAGGTTCAGTTGATGTCGAAGAGACGGTCCACAGAGATATGGCCATACTGGAAGAATCTATGGCAAAGGACGCAAGCAGGGAGCAGATTTATTCTGATAAACTTGGCAGATGGATCTATGCTAAACCAAAAAAGTAAGATACGTCATACCGTATCAAACTTATGATTTTAATTTTTAAATAATTTTTTATGCAAATATTCTAGTTCGAAGGAGGAATACTTTATGAAAAAGATAGAAGCAATAATTCGTCCCGAAAAGTTTGATATCATCAAGGATGCCCTTACAGAGAAGGGTTATGGCGGGATGTCAGTAGCAGAAATGAAGGGACATGGTAACCAGAAAGGAGTCAGCGAAGTCTGGAGAGGAAAGAGATACCGGGTAGATCTGCTGCCAAAGATAAAGATTGAGCTTGTTGTTGCAGATGAGGCATTAGATCAGGTAGTCCAGACTATTATTGACGAATCACAGACAGGAAGTATTGGAGACGGAAAGATATTTGTTTCTGAGATCACAAACGTGTACAGAATTCGTACCGGTGAACAGGGTGATACCGCAATTTAAGACAACTATTTTCAAACACAATTTTTTGGGTTTAATTGTCTTTTAATCCGGGGAGATCAGTGCTGTCTTGAGTCATGCAATATAATGATTAGAGGCCACTGATCTCCTTTTGAATTCACATTTTTACTTACCAAAACAATCCGTTAACATTTAGTTTGTTAATGCCTGAACAGATGACATTTTAAATAAGCATTTGACCTCTCCTGCCAGAACAGTGGCATTCATACAGTATAAGGGCGATGGAGCCTCATTATTGAGTTATATAAATTTTGAATATGAATATGATACATAATAGGATAAAAACAGGTAGTATGTTAAATCGGATAACGCGATGGTACATAGTTGCACCTGTAATTACGTTCTGTCTTTTGCTTGCTGCATTTCACACAACTGCCGCCTCTGATATAGCTATAGCCAGTAATTATCCGGTCCACTCTGAAGAAATTAAAGACGTAGCGGAACTCAAGGTATCTATTGATCTAGCGTGGACATTATTGTGCGGATTCCTTGTCTTCAATATGCAGGCAGGATTTGCTTTTCTGGGTGCAGGTTTTCTTCAAAAGAAAAATACTTTAAACTACCTGACAATGAGTTTTATGGATTTTTGTGTTGGAGGTTTAATCTTTTGGGTGTTTGGTTTCGCGCTCATGTTTGGAGGATCATATCTGGCATATGGACTCGATGCCGGAAACACGCTTGTCGGCTATAGTGGATTCTTTCTCTCTTTTAGCTCATTTGACTATTCAACGTCAAGTTTGTGGTTGTTTCAAATGATGTTTTCCGCTGCCGCCTGTACAATTGTAGCTGGAGCCGTAGCTGAACGAATTAAGTTCAATGCTCACGTAATTTGTAGTGCTGTACTGTGCGGACTCATATATCCTATATATGGTCATTGGGTTTGGGGAGGCGGTTGGCTTGCGAACCTTCCTTTCGGTTCCGGGATGAAGGATTTTGCAGGATCAGGTGTTGTCCATGGAGTTGGCGGCTTAATAGCCTTTGTAGGAGCATGGATGGTTGGCCCCAGATTTGGCAAGTATAACCCTGATGGCACGGCGAACATGTTTCATGGCCATAATCTCTCTTTTGTCGTTTTAGGGACCCTGTTTCTACTGTTTGGATGGTTTGGGTTTAACGCAGGAAGCACATTAGGTTCAACCGATCTCAGGGTTTCAATAATTGCGGCAAACACTTTTCTTGCTGCATGTACTGGGGGAGTTGCACTTATGTACATTACGTACTACGATACAGGCAAATACGATATTGTTATGACATGCAATGGCACTCTGGCTGGTTGTGTGGCTATAACAGCTTCAGGTGCCTATGTTTCACATTGGGCAGCCGTGGCTATCGGATTTATTGCTGTTATTATTTTGAGAGAAAGCCTGCACTTTGTAGAAACGAAGCTGAGAATAGATGATCCGGTCGGGGCAATATCTGTCCACGGTGCAAATGGTCTATGGGGGTTACTTTCTGTAGGTATTTTCGCTGATGGATCTTATCTCGGAGTTAAGGGATTAATTACTGGTTCAGGATGGCAACTGTTATCCCAGTTCATAGGTTGTATTGTCCTCATGATATGGGCATTAGGCATTGGTTTTATATTATTCTATGTTTTAAAGAAAACCATCGGACTCAGAGTACCGGTAAATGAAGAAAATACAGGTATTGATGTCTATGAACACGGAATTTCATGCTATCCTGGTTTTAATTAATTTCCAAGGACATATAAACAATCATAGAAGTTTTTTATAAATGTAGCATTAAAAGTAACCTGACAATCACAACTTTGTAAATCCGATCCAGAGAAATTAATGATCACGTCATTATGAAAGGAAACAAATGTATAAAATAGGAAATTATGAATTTGAAAATTTCAAATATAGGCCAGGCCACAGAGCAAATTATGGTATTTTGGCTAAACCTGGAAATAATGAATGGGGAATGAAGTACTCTCCTACTTACAGTTATGACCGAGAATATGAAGTATTGAAAAAATTTTCTCATTTACAGATTCCAAAACGATATGAAAAAGGTACCGGAAGAGGTGAATTGTATGAAGATGATAAATTAGTGTTGAATGAGTATTATATTGTATTACAAAATTTTAAAGGTGAAGATCTGGTTGAGTACTATAAGCAAAAAGGTATACCCGATTCTAATGAAATAGGAAATGTAATCAAGTATATTGCAAGTGCTACTGAACCCTTACATTATCTCCATTCAAAAGGATATGTCCATGCCGACATTAAACCGGGCCATCTAATTCTTAACCCCGATACCGGAGAAATAGGTTTGATTGACTTAGAACTTGCTATAAAGACAGGTGAACTTATAAAAGGCTTGACCGTAGAATACGCTTCACCAGAACAAAAACAGATGAATAATTTATTGAGAGATGTGACAGACGAAAAAGGTGAAAAGGCGGTTTTACAACAGGTAACAATTGATGGTAAAACTGATTTGTACACCATGGGATTGATATTATTCGAAGTGCTAACTGGCAAAGTTCGAGCACAAACCAGCCAGCCCCCGATAGAAATCAACAATGCAGTCCCTCAAAAATTGAATGAAATAACCCTGGGGCTACTGGAGGAAGATCCATCAAACAGGATATCTTCTACAGAAACATTAAAAAGCGAGCTCGCAAGTATATAATATACTGTTCTATAAAAAAAGCGTATGAGGTGAAATAGTAAGAAGGCTATGATATGTAGCAATATCATAGTTTTTTTACTCATTTCACTTTGGCATATTGTTTCCTCAAATAGAGATATAACAGATTCAATGAAAGTCAAATCGCCTATGTCGGTATCTTTGTACACCAGGCACCCTACCGTCGTAATCTCTTTAATGCACACCAAATATGATTCTTTCCAAACTCAATGCACTTATTAAGAAATTTGAAAATCTAGCTAAAGATCCTGAGAGCTTTTTTACAAATAAATATCAGAAAAATCGCAGACCAAACGGTTTTCGTATCGAGCTTTATATCGCAAGAAAATGCAATTCTATTTGCAGCAAATATAAATGGATTAAATTCACAAATCTTAAAACAGTCGACATCGCTCCTGAACAAGGAAAAAGCAAAGTCCACACAACACGTTTATGGCCAAACAGGCAGCCTGAAAGAAAGTTCTGCCCATACTGTGAAAAAACGGTAGTTCCGAAGAGGCTTCATAAATTAGATATTGCAGATATTATAATTACATTACTTACCGCAGGGTTGTGGGCGATATTTCTTTTTGCAATGTATCTCTTTATTAGAAGATGCCCCGTTTGCAATTACAATTTGAGAGGTTTCAAATATCTTTCTGATAAAAAAAAGCGCTGACTATTATAAAAATAGCCAGCGCTCACAAAAATCTATTGACCCCACCATATTCAACAATTCAAGGCAGACTCAACGGTTAACACAATTCTCAAAAACCTGCTTACTTCAAAGTACCTGTTGATTCGGTTTCTAAGTGATAAGCAGCTTCTGCATGTAGCGACAGATCAAGACCTTTGTCCTCAGCTTCTTGAGTTGTTCTTAACCCCGTCGTATATTTAACTATAAAGCAAATTACTATGGTAACAGCAAATGCATAAGCCCATGTTGCTAGAAACCCGACAACTTGCATTCCCAATTGGTGAAAACCTTCAGCACCCCATCCGATGAACACACCATCAACACCATCAGGACCCATAACAAACTTAGTACAGTAAAGCCCCGTAGCAAATGCTCCTATGGTTCCACCGACGCCATGTACTCCAACAACATCTAATGCATCATCATAACCAAAAGCTGCTTTCATTTTCACACAAGCAAAGTAGCAGCCTATACCTGCCATAATTCCCATCTGCACGGCACCGAGAGGTCCAACAAAGCCAGCTGCTGGTGTTATACAAACCAGACCGGCAATAGCACCGGAAGCCATACCAAGTAGGGTTGGTTTTCCACGATGAATCCATTCGCACACAATCCATGTGAATGCAGCAGAAGCAGCAGCTGTATTCGTTATCACCCATGCAAATGCCGCTCTACCATCAGCAGCCAACTCACTACCTGCATTAAAACCAAACCAACCAAACCAGAGTAAGCCAGCACCAAGCGCTATCATAGGAACATTGGCAGGAGGTCTTATATTTGCATTTTTACGCTTCCCAAGCATTAAACAGAGAGCGAGAGCTGCAGCAGCGGAGTTTATATGAACAACTGTTCCACCTGCAAAATCAAGAATACCCAAGTCAGCACACCAGCCACCACCCCAAACCCAATGGCAAACCGGATCGTAACAGGCTGTCGCCCAAAGAGGAATAAATACCATACATGCGCTAAACTTCATGCGTCCCTCAACAGCGCCTAATATGAGGCCTAATGTAATAATGGCAAATGTCGCCTGGAACGCTATAAACGTATATTCAGACAACGTACCTGATAGTGAATCAGGAGTTATACCATGTAAACCCGCCATACCAAGTCCACCGATAAAGTGTCCATAATCCGGGCCAAATGAAAGGGTATATCCCCAGAATACCCACTGAACACTGATTATGGCCATACACAAAAATATCATCATAATCATGTTATTTATGTTTTTAACAGAACACATTCCACCATAAAAGAATGCCAGACCGGGTGACATGAGGAGCACCAGGGCTGAACAGGTAAGAATCCAGGCATTATCACCAGTATCAAGGGTGGCATCATCTGCCCATCCCGTCTGGGATGCCACCACCATAAAGACCATCATCAATATAGAAATATAACTAAACTTTCTCATTCGCGTAACCTCCTTTTGCTAACAATTATTTTTAGTTTAAACTAAATACGTTAACAATTAATTCGCATTACAAAAAAATTTCTTATGAAATAAAATCATTAAACTGCTTTTGCCCCTGATTCACCAGTCCTTATACGAATTACATCTTCCACATTTGAAATAAATATTTTTCCGTCTCCAATGCTACCGGTCCTTGACACTTCACAAATAGCATCAGTTACCTTCTTTACATCATTATCCTCAACAACTGCTTCAATCTTAATTTTAGGCAGTAAGTCTACGGAATACTGCCTGCCACGGTATACTTCAGTAACACCTTTCTGAGTACCATGTCCCTTTACCTCAGTAACTGTCATACCAGCTACTCCTAGGGCTTTTAATGCTTCTTTAGCACCACTTAATTTTTCATCCCTGATAATTGCTTCAACTCTTTTCATTACGGCTACCTCCTATTAAAGCACTAAATAATAAAAATTTTACGTTTAATACAAACTACCGGCTTAAAGCTCCCCCTTTCTTTCAGCCAACAAGGTTCACCTCTTCTCTTAATACTTGAAACTCGCCCAGATAACAGGTCCAGAGATTGGCGACACTGTCGGGCATCCAAAATTATGAAATTTGTACTTTGCCTGAGCATAGTCAAATCTCTCCGTCATTCTGTCATTAAAAAAAAGCAACAAAAAACCGCGTTGCCACAGCTGAGCTATAACAACACGGTTTTTCGATATGAGTTTCTTGATAAAAAAACGAATTCTACCTGCTTTTTCTGAGAAAAAGACAGCTTAGAAATATATTCTTTACTCTCCATAAAAAAAGCAATTGCTATATAAACAGAATTCGTTCTTTTACTAAATTTTCTCTGAATACTATTTCCAAAACGAGATAAGCTGTTTAGGAAAAAAGATAATACTGGACAAAGAAAATAATTAACATAAATCATCAATAGTAAATAAAAGTCCCTGGCAGCCCTGGTATTATCGTTCAACAACAAACTATTGTACCCTGCTATGAACAAAACATTCTTACCTTCTGAAGGGTTCGATATCGATGATGATGTTACATTTGTAAACGCTTCCATCTGAATAGCCATATTATATTTATAGAAAATAATGATTTTAAATAAACGACACCGTTACTAAAATCTAAATCAACAACAGGAAATCTTTAAACCTAATGATATCGCAATACACATACCAAAAAATATATTGAAAACAAGAAACAGCATAAGACAAATGATAACAATAGCTTATAAATATTTTTGTACCATTTACGCCAGTTGCTCGACTGCAATGTTATGGCTTATATATGCCATCAGCAAAACAGCCACACCTATTACTAAGCTATAATTGCACTTACGACTGGCTGTCGAAATCATGAAGAAACGCAGAATTATTTGCGATATCACTGTTATTTAACGCCATAACAATATATAAAGCTTATTTTGTGGGAAGTGGTACAATTTTCCACAGTATTATTTAGCCTGATAAAGTAATAATATTTCTTTATGTACAATAACTCAAATTATTATGAAGCGGCTAACGTACTTAGGTATGTAAGTGGGTATGTATTTGTATCTAAAACCAAAACATTAACTATACTGAATGACTCTTGATCAGAAAATGTATGGCCTGTTTTCCAAACTGACTTAAATATGCAACTCTCTCAGAAGCCGGCCTTACCGTTTATATCTCACCTGACGCGTGTTATCATCTTTCTGCTAAATTCATTTACAATAAACGATAACGTGTTAGCAGTTATCGCTCAAATCAGGTCTTAATAAAGAATCAAGACATTAATTACTTCAATCGGACAACGGTAATAATAGCCCCCCGCCTGTGTGGCGGGTGGCTATACGTAAGCATTCAATACATTACATTCTATTGTTCAGGGTAACATGCTGTACCATGAATATGTATATCCAGACCATCTTTCTCAACTTCTTCAGAAACCCTCATCTTTGATTTGCTGTTTTTACCGCCAATCAATTTGAATATTATAAAGGCCATTCCACCGGCAAATGCGAAGGCAACTCCAGCTCCAATAGCCTGTGATACTAACTGCCCATAATGCCCGGTTATTACGCCGTAAACGCCACCATACGAACCATCTGCAAAGATACCTAAGGCAATTAATCCCCAGAATCCATTGGCACCATGAACTGAACATGCACCAAGCGGATCATCAACCTTAAATTTGTTACCGATAATCCAGAATGAAATCAGGTAGAGTACGGCAGCTAGAAATCCTATCACAACCGCAGCCCAAGGTGCAACATAAGCGCATCCTGCTGAAATAGCAACGAAACCGGCAAGTGCACCATTACACGCCTCACCAACATCAGTATGACCTGACAACAGATAGGTAAGGAACAGTACCGTAACAGCACCAATTGAACCGGCAAGACACGTATTAGCAGCTACTACTGACATTCTCAAGTCACCCGCTGCCAATGTACTTCCGGCATCATAAAACAACCAACCAAATGCAAGGAGTATTGTTCCGACAATCATATATCCTACATTATGACCTGGTATTGAGTTTGATGATCCATCCTCATTATACCTGCCAGCTCTAGGTCCCAGGAATGCGGCCCCAACAAAACCAATAGTTCCACCAACTGCATGAACGACTCCGGAACCTGCAAAGTCTCGCATACCTGCACCGTATGGCAGTTCCCATAACCATCCTTCTCCCCATACCCAATGTCCATATACTGGGTATATGAATATATATACAAAGAAAAACATAAGAATATACGAACAGAGTTTCATTCTCTCTGCAACTGCACCGGCAATAATACTGCCGATAAATGTTGCCACAACCGCCTGGAATATAAACAGTAAAACCACTCTAACATCGTATGCATCACCCAACAACATAAAGCCACTCAGACCCATAAATTTATTACCATGGCCAATATGTTGCCCCAGAAACTCAAATCCGCCAAACATTATTCCAAAACCTACGAACCAGTAAATGATGACACCGAGAGTAGTGGCAATAAAGCAGTGAGTCATGTAGTTCAGTGCATTCTTTGCCGGCAATAAGCCTCCTAACAAGACAAAACCTACCTGCATGAACCATATCACAAAAGCACAAATAAGAACCCAAGTAAAGTTATTGGACATACTTATACCCCTGATGTCCAACGCAAAAGTCTTGTCACCTGTTGGATCTGCCGCTTCCGAAACACCACACATCAGGAAAACAGCAGCAACTAAAATCAACAGAAACCATATCACATTATTCTGCTTAAAACGCATATACTTTCCCCCTTTTTCTTTCCTATTTCTTTCATTAGATATAAAGTTAAAAAATCATATACAGACTGATTAAAGTTTTGCATATAATAAGACGAAATTACTCTTATTTAATAAAACGTTAAACTGTAAAAAATTGTTTTTTCTTAAAACAAAGATAATTAAAGACAATACTTTGTGGTAGGAATTTTTCTCTAGGCATGTAGTTAGATTAGGAATCTGCATATCCAATTACAAACGTGTGTAAAATAAAGCCCCTTACAACCTTAAACTACGAAACAATATCTAATATGAAAAACATAAACAAGGTTGTATCGCAACAGATATACCAAAACTAAAAATTGTAATACGCAAAAGTCACAACACCCTTGCACACAACAGCTTACTCAATGCTACGTATTATGTCAACATCAATAAAACACTAAATATCTGGTGCAAATCAGCCTCAAAGGAACATATATACCGTTTAAGATGCATCAGCATTTTGACTTATGACACTGAAGCAAAGATCTGTTACTGCCTCGTGTGGCCAGCCATATTCTACTTGTAGCCAAATAAGCAAGCAAACGCATTGATGCGGATTATATTGCAGCCTCCCCCTTAAAGTCAACAAAAAATATACGAACAAAACGGATAAACTCTGTTTCTTGCTTATTAAGAATAAGGGTAATCAATATAAAGGAACGGTTTTCGTTTCATAAACACGGCATAAATAATCTCTTCGTCAAGTTTACGACACAGAATTTATTAAATAAAGCCATATCACCTGATTTGGTAGCCAATTATCCTGTAGTACAGAATAATACTTAAAGAAAACTCACCTTTTAATTTCATTCCAGATACCATCTAACTCACTCAACGAGCACTCTTCAATTTTTTTCCCCAAAGCAGCAACTTGCATCTCTACTTTCTTAAACCTGCCGGTAAATTTAGATATACTCTTCCGCAATAAATCTTCCGAATCTAATTTGAGAAATCGAGAAATGTTCACTACTGCAAACAACAAATCACCTATCTCTTCAGCTATCGGCTCTTTTTCCTTGTTGTTAATTGCCTCCTTGACCTCCTCTAACTCTTCATGAACCTTCGCTATTACATCCTCTATTACTTCCCAGTCAAAGCCTACACGTGCAACTTTTTCTTGAATTTTTTGTGCCTTTTGTAACGCCGGCATATGGTTCGGAACATTATCAACTATTGATTTAGTACTATTTTTATCACTTTGCTTAGATTCTCTTTCTTTCTTCTTTATTTCATTCCATTGGTCCAAGGCCTCACTTGCATCTTGAGCGGTCTTATCACCAAAGACATGAGGGTGCCTTCTGGTCATTTTTTCTAAACAAACTTCCAGCATACTATTGATATCAAAATTATTACTGTCATCGGCTATTTTACAATAAAATATTATTAAAAAGAACAGATCTGCAAGTTCTTCTCTTAAATGTTCGTGATCTTTTGAGTCTACCGCATCAACAATTTCGTAAACTTCTTCTATCAAGCAGGATTTTAGCGACTCATGCGTCTGCTCGTTATCCCAGGCACATCCGTCTTTGCTCCTGAGCGTTTCCATTATTCCCACTAAACTCTTAAAATTACTACTCAACAAATCCTATACTCCTTTCATTATTTATTGAACCTGGTCTACCTGTTTTTACTGTATTCATCTTCCGACCTTATTCTTCCATGATGGTTGGAGCAACTACCTTTCTGAAGCCTGCTCCTTTAGCATCATCCATGATATCAACGACATCCCCGTAAGGCACCATCTTATCAGCCTTTAAAACCAGTACCTCATCTCCTGTGTCCAATACTATTCTCCTGAGTTCTTTTTCAAGGTTTATTTTGTCCACAGGCCTGTCCTGTAAAAACAACTGTCCATCACGAGATATGGTTAACACGGTCCTGTCTATCTTGCTTACCTCTGAATGCCTGGTGGCAGGTAACTCTAATTTAATATTCGGCTGTTCTACAAATGCGGAGGTTACCATGAAAAATATTAAAAGTAGAAAAAGTACATCCACTAATGAAGCAATATTGATTACCGGTTTTATATATCGTTTTACACGAAATTGCATGGTTACTTATCTCCAAAACCCACGGTTTTCTCAGCTTTCTCTACAGAGTAAATCTTGTTCAAGAGCAACATTGAGTATTTTTCCATTTCGAGTATCATGCTATCAACCTTCTTATCAAAACTCGTATATGCTATTAAAGACGGTATTGCCACGCCAAGTCCAACTATGGTAGTTCTGAGGGCCTGTGCTATACCACCGGAAAACGCCTTTGTCTCTCCTAATCCTACTTTTGCGATCACATCAAATACTTGGCTCATGCCAAGCACCGTTCCAAGTAATCCGAGAAGTGGTGTAATTGCCGTAATAATTTCCAATACGACTAACATTCTCTCCAGGACTTGGGCTTCCTGCCTTCCTGTAGCCTGGATATCTAATACTTTTTCTTCCCTTGACAAATGAGTATTCGAAATAGCACGTTTGATTATAGCGGAAAATGGACCCTTTATTACATTACATCTATTATGTATTAGCGCAATATCCTCCGGGCCCCTGATCGCTTCAATTACGTCGACCAATTCAGGCCGCAGAATACGGTTTCTGCGAAGGCTCACCGCACGCTCCATGACAACGGCAACCGCTACAACTGAACAAATAAGTAAGGGTATCATTATTGGGCCACCGCCCGCTAACCATTCCAATATAATGCCTCCCTGTTAATAGAAAAAGTAACTAAATTTAACATCTATATGTTTTTCGTTAATATAATCCGGAAATTTGTCTAACATCGTATTCTGAATTGACATTCTAATCTTAGAAGCCAATAGCTCGTTTCCTGCGGAGTCCTCAATTGCAACATTCGCTATTTTTCCAGAAGGTATTACCTTAAAAGTGACGACTATGGGCTTGTAACCTTTGGTTACTTGGTTAATAGACGCATCTGTACCATACTGCAACAACCAGTACAACCTTATTTTAACTTTTATCTGTTTGTAATATTGAGCATATTCATGTTTTTTTACATTAAATGATGCTGCTCCCGTCATTGGCGCATTTGATATATTATCTTCGAAGAAGGGCGCATCGTCACCTGCCGGCACATTGTTTACCTGGTTCTCGGAAGGCTTAGATTTGTTCTGTGGCGTACTTGCAACACTCTCTCTGCTGCCGTCAACTATCTCTTTCATCAATGCTTTAGAAATAGATGCTGTTTCTGTATATTCTCCTACCAGATCAGTTGTTTCCTCTATTTCTTCCTCTACTACATCGGTATCTGTATCCTGACCTTCTTCTGGTTCTGCATCAAGGATAAATACGTCAGATTCCAACACGGTAGAGACTCTCTCATCAACATTCTCTACTGGTTCCGTATCTTGACTACTCAGGGCTTGAGAACTTACTTCCTCACTATCTGCTACATTTACATCCTGAACGACAGATTCATCCTCAGTCGTATCGAATTCCTCAACTTCATCATTAACCGGCAAATCTTCACTATTTTCAGTTTCAGACAAACTGGCTACCGTTTCCTCTTCAACCAAATCCTCAACAGCCTCTTCATCTACATCCTCGACAGGTTCGCTAAGACTAACATCTTTCGGCAAATCTGATACTTGAGACACCGCTGATGCAAGCTCGTCGGGAGTCTCTCCAGGGAAAACAGTTTCACTCTCTAGCCGGGGTTTATCATTTACATTATTTTCATCAGCATACATATCTCTCGCAATAGACCCTTTTTCCCCTATTTTATTACTCTCTACTTGAGTCTCCTCATCTATTGTCCTTCCGGATGTATCAACAAAAAGCGGCCTCTTCTCTTCACGCACATCAGATTCAATCAACTCCTCTTCTTCTGGCAACTCTTCTGCTATCAGTTCTTCGTTTTCAACATTTTCTTCCTTCTGCTCCTCGGTTCCTAGATCTATTTCTACAATATAGTCACTGTCCTTTGTTCCATAATCGCTAAAATTAAGATCCGGTTTTAGAAAATCACTGATACTCGAAGTTGAAAAGATGAAAATCAGGTGTATTATTCCGGATATCGCCAGAAAATAAATAAAGATCGTCTTATTTTCATAAACAAAATGAGGTTTTAGATGCATAAATATTTATTAACGGAAGATAGTTTATGTTCATATTAATGAGGACGGAAGTAATATTTACTTTTTGAAAAAGATAAAATATCAGCTACCAGTACGATATATCCAAGGGGGTAAGTATGAAATGCAGTCAGGCATGTTATACATCGAGTCTTAAATCAAACAACGTTAATTATAATACTTATTGTAACTTTAATACAAATCGTTCGTTAATCAATACCTGATCCTTCACTTACTTTCCGATGGTAATAGTACAGAGGCTCTTACTTTTCCACAAAACCATTTATATACTTATAGTAATCACTATCTGTGCTCAAATACAAACGGGTGTTATCGTTAATTGTCTTTTCATATGTTTCGAGGGTCTTTGTAAAAGAATAGAATTCAGGAGATTTTTGATAGGCATCCGCATATATTTTTATTACTTCAGCATCCGCTTCACCTCTTGTCTCAGTCGCTATCTTATAACCTTCAGATTCTATCTTCTCCAGCTCCTTCTTCATATACCCCATTATTTCCGCCTCTTCTCTTCTACCTTCAGACTCATACTTGTTTGCAATCCTTATTCTTTCTGAACGCATCCTGTCAAATATCTTAGGTATTACCGCACGTACATAATTAACATGTTTTATCCTTACATCAATCAGTTCCATACCATATCTGTCACGTAATCCAGCATTTGCCATTTTATTTATCTCTCCAACAAGGTTTGCCCTGCCATGAGAAACTTTTACCTTCTTGTCCATTTCCGCCTTTTCCAACTCTACTGTCGTGTATTCAAGCTTCCTATTCGTGTTCCTTAAAACCTCATTTAAAGGATACGAACTCACAATATTTTTAACAGCCGAGCCTATTACCTCATCCAGAACACCCTGACCTCTATCTTCCGTTCCTATTGATGTATAAAATTTCAAAGGATCAACAATCTTCCAACGGGCCCAGGTATTAATGCCAATATTTTCTTTATCTCTTGTTAAGATATCGCTCGGCTCGCCATCCCATTCTATAATTCTTTTTTCAAAATATTTTGTTTTTTGAATAAAAGGTGTTTTCATCTTTAGGCCGGGCTCTGTTACAACTTTTTTTGGTTTACCAAATTGAGTAATTATACACTGCGATTTAATATCAACTACGTAAAAAGAACTACTGGCTACGATAATTATTGCAACCACTGCGATTATGGCGATGGTTATGTATACCTGCGTCTTTTGCATATTTTGCTTTACTTCATTCATTTAATCACCTTACTCTCTCCCAGACTGAGTATCGGTAAGATCCCTTTCTGATTTTTATCAATTATATATATTTCTTCACATTTTGGGATCACCTTTTCCATTGTTTCGAGGTAAAGTCTCCTTCTGGTAACATCCTTTGCCTTCTCATACTCTTTCCATACGGCAAGAAACGCCAATGTATCTCCAGTTGCCTCGTTGATTCTCTTTATTTTATACCCTTCCGCCTCTCTGATCGCCTGCTGCTTCTTACCCATTGCAGCCGGTATGACTTTATTCTTCTTTCCTTCTGCTTCATTCGTAATCTGATCTCTCATCTGCACCGCCTTATTAACGGCATCAAAGGCATCCTTAACCTCCGCCGGCGGGTTAACACCCTTTAGGTTTACTACCTGTATATCAATTCCACAGCCATAAGTATCCAGTACTGTCTCTATCTCCGTCTCTGCAGTTTCCTCTATTTTTCTTCTGCCAATAGTCAGTACTTCATCAATAGACATGTTACCTACAATTCTTCTCATTACCGCTTCACTTACATCTCTTATAGAGCCTCTTACATCCCTTACATGAAAGAGAAACTCTTTCAGATTTTTAATCTTGTATCTTATTACCCAATGCACCTCGGCACAATTTCTATCTCCGGTCAACATGAGCGAAACATCGCTCGCTCCCCTGAAGTTATAATCAATCATACTTTCTCTACCGGAACGAACCGTTCTATAGCCAAATTCTTCATTGTATATACGCTTGACCTCCCCGACATATACCTTGTCAATACCAAAAGGTAACTTGAAATGCAATCCCGGTCCGACAGTTTCCGTATACTTACCAAACCGTAACATTGCAGCTTCCTGATTTGCCTTTACCGTAAATACTGAAGAATACCCAAGTATGATAACACCTATAACGATAGCTATTGGTATCATATATTTTTTAAGCGGATCAAATTGTATTTTATCAAACTTGAAATCCGGTTTATCGCCGTAACCATTCATAATTTATCTCTCATTCAAAATTACCTAAACATCTCACTAACAAATGCTTAAGCACTACTCACTTCAAATATATGTCTCGTCTTCCAGACTTCGGAAATATTACAAGCAATACCGATAAGTGTCAAGCTAATTATAATGACTAGAGTAGTTTATATACATTTCTCTGTTCTAGATGACCTTGGTAATTTCATCCGCTTCAAAGAAAGGCAACTCTCTCGTCTCCCCATCAACTATTATTTTTAAACCATCCTCTTTATCAGTCAATTTACCTATCACCGAGCACTCAATATCATTTTGTACAAGTTTGCTTAATACTGTCTCTCTGTCTTCAGGGACTACTACTATTAATAACGCACCGGAAGCAATAACACCTAATGGATCAAGATTATACTCGGAACATAATATTCTTGCTTCCTCTAAATACCGGATATTCTCCTCATAAATAAGAACACCCGTGTTTGCAGCTCTTGCAAGTTCGAATAATCCGGTCGCCAGTCCGCCTTCGGTTGGATCATGCATTGCACGAATATCTGCTGTTTGATTTGCAATAAGCGCCTCCGCAACAACACTAATCCCCGGATTATGCAAAAAGTTCTGGACCCTCTCGACAAACAAATTGCCATATTTCGCAGTTAGCTCCTTTTCTCTTTCTCTCGCAAGAAGCGCCATTCCTTCGATTGCGATGCCCTTGGTCAATATAATCTCATCTCCAACCCTTGCATGAGAGTTTGTCACTAATTTGTTTTTATCAACCTCACCAAGCATATGCCCTGATACAATAGGTCTGTCCAGGCCTTTGGTAATTTCTGTATGTCCTCCACAAATGGCAATGCCTAATTCATCCGCAGCTTTTTCAATATCGTAAAATATTTCTTTAACTAATACACGGTCAGTTTTGTTTTCCGGCAGAAAGATAGACGAAAGAAGCCACTTTGGCGTCCCTCCCATGGCAGCTATATCATTTGCATTCACATTAACCATATACCAACCAATCCTATTGGAAGTAAAGGTTATAGGATCCGTTGTTGAAATAAGATACTTGTCACCAAAGTCTATTACGGCAGCATCCTCACCGACTTTCGGACCTACAATAACTCTTGGGTCCTTTTTCTTAATACTACTTATTAATTCATCCAGGAGATTAGTATTTAACTTGCCAACTCGAAATGTGTTCATTGTCTCTAAATTAAGGAATTTAAGGATTGAGGAATTTAGGAATTGAAGAGATTCTATTTATACACTCAATCCTTTTTGTAATTTCTTAAATACTTTCTAAAACCTTTAATTTGTTTTCTACATTCACTCGCAAGTTCATATACAATATCAAATTCTGAATCATTGATATAACCACAATCTAATGCGCGATATAACTGCGATTGGACTTCCCCACACGACCTTTGTGAATAACCTAAAAACGAATAAATTCACGTGACGAACCATCATCAAATCCTTCTGCAATATTGTCCATGGTAGAACCTGCAGCTTTCCATATCTGTCCATTAAGGTTTGAATCCTTTCGAAACCTGGCTTTGTTTATCCGTTTTGATACTGCCTGACACAATTCTCTGGTCTTTTGCTTCACCCTGTTAAATGTTAGCACTCATCGCAGGCCAATTTGACAACTTTATTAGTTCAACACGTTTCTGAAACAAGGATATAATCTTACTATTTAACAGGGCAGGGCATGGTAACTCTTCAAACTTCTTATAATTCCCCAAACCACAAATCCCTCAATTCTTAAATCCCTGAATTCCTCAATTTCTTCAAATCACATCCCTTATGTCTCTCAGTCCTAATTTCTCACGACTCGCAAATGGTTCCCCATATTGTGTTCCTATTAATGACCCAAAGTACTGGCCGCAAGAACGCATTGCACCATTTACGACCTGCCATCTTTCTTCGTTATAAGCGTATTGAGACTGATAAGATTTTGCAGCCTCAACCTTTCTTTCAAACTCGTCACTAATATCGATAATGAAGGCCGGGGAGAGATGGACTCTCTGGTGAGACCATAAATAATAAAGGATACGACCGGGATACCAAGGCTCACCTGCCAAATCTGTTTTTGTAAGCTTGGCATAAAATCTTGCAGCCTCACCTATCTGTGTTGCCTGTATGTGATCGGGATGAGAATCCTCCCAATAGGGAAGAAACATTATCTGAGGTCTCACTCTTCGGATAACCTCAGCCAATTTGTTCCTTGATTCTATATTATCAAAAAGATAACGGTTTGGAAGATCCAGATTTGTCCTGCCGGATACACCAAGTAAGGCAGTCGCCCTGTTACACTCTTCACGCCTTATTTCCGGGGTGCCATGCGGTGTCGGCTCTCCATTTGTCAGGTCTACAATATGAACTTTGTGTCCAAGCTTCAGGAATTTTATTATACTGCCGCCCATACCCGCTTCAACATCATCAGGATGTGTGCTTACGGCAAGAATGGTTGTTTTAGAATTTGACATAAAGTATTATCTCAAAGTTTAAAGTGCCTAAAGTTTGCCCGCCCGGCAAGCCGTTCGGACGGGAAGTGAGCTAAAGTTCAGGAAAAATACTTTTTAACTTTAGGCATTTTAGGCACTTAAAACTTGAAACTTTTATGTTAGATATTAAAATGGGTTTGTTTACCCGGAACCGGGTCATCACTCAGTACATCATTATCAATTAATAAATTAACCGCTTTTTCGGTAAGGGATTTACTGTTTGTATAAAAGCCAATGTACCCTCCGTGATGTTCCTGGGTAGTCAACTCTTGTGCTATTAATGAAATATTGATGTTCTTGCTCGTAATAATTGAAATCCAATTATTACGAATTATATCTGCATTCTTCGTCCGGATATGGACATTATCAGCAATGCTTTCAACATGCGCATCCGGAATACCTATAACAAACATCTGGTCTGCGCAGGCTGCTAATTTGGCATATCTTTCACGGTGTTCATTAAACCTGCTTAATTCCTGAAACCCGGAATACAATGAACACTGTTTTTTATGCAGCTTCAAAGTATCTTCGATAACCTTACTCATCATTAACAAAGTCCTCTTTGATGTCGTAAAATGGTATTCCCCATCAAGAGATTCAACATCCAAGTCTTCAACAAGGGGACAGGGATTGTGAGACTCTGTTAACGTTCTTACTTCTACGATAAGGTCATGAAAAATGTTGTTTTTATCTAGCATAAATAAATAACACCTTACTGCCACCAAATAATGAAAAACTACTCTTCTTCTATCTCAAATTTCCCTTGCTGATGTTTAAACCTGGGATTATCCAGATCCTGGACCAATTCCGTGTACTCCTGTACTGACACATTATTATACCAGTATCCGGTAAATCGTGCGACATTCATAAAAACTACAAATAGACCGACTACAAGACCGGCATAGACCGCATAATGGACCTTCTTCCCAAGCCCCAAAACTTTCATATCAAGCGCTCCATTTACCGGGCACGAATCAACACAATCATAGCATCCCAGACATTCTACATCATAAACAATACTCTTTTTCTCTACTTCTATATGAACAGGACAGGCAACCGTACACTTACTGCAATCAATACATGTCTTTTTGTTTCTCACTATTCTGGTTGGACTGGCCCATCCCATGATACCTATCAAGGCGCCATACGGGCAAAAATACCTGCACCAGTAATTCTTACTGAAGATGGAGAAAATAAAAATAACCGATAAAATAATTATTGCCAGAACGGAAAGATTCATGAAAAACTTCATCATCTTTATATCAGCAACTTTCATATACGGGGCCCTTTCAAATATCATCCCAATCTGTGCCGCCGACATCTTTATCACAATGTTAACGGTAAAAAAAGCCAAAAGGGTATACTTCCACGCACGCGCGATAGCATCTTCCACACGAGCGGGCCAAATCTTCCGGGGAAGGACAAAGGGTATGACAATGGCTGCAATCATAAAAGGGAAGATATACTTCATACTTGGAGATTTAAACGAGGCAAACGTTATCATATCCAGAAGCATCAAGGCGACAATCGGTGTTGTTATCATGCTGAGACCGCAGGTAAGTTTTACCGGAAACTTTTCCAACCAATAGCTAACCTTACTGTTAAATTTAGACTTCAGCCAATCACCAAATCTCCATGCCCACTCCGACATTGTTCCAACCGGACATATCCAGCTGCAAAAACCCCTTTGAAAAAGAAACGATGTTACCAGAATAGAAGCGAATATAATAAAGCCCGCTGGATGCAAAGGGTCTACCGCCCCGGTACCCAGAAAATACTTCAACCCCATAAATGCGCCTATAGGCAAAAATGCCTCTATCCCTGGCGGTCTTGCCACAAAAGCAGTAACACCGCCGGATTCACAATATCGCACAAACAGATAAAACGACCATCCAATGTATATTGTTATAATAAAAAACGAAATCTGTGAAAACCATCTAAACCTGAGCGAAGTGATCCATGATGATTTCTTCTTTTTTGATACCGGTGATTTACCGGTTTTCTGTATCGAATCTTCTGTTATTACAGCCAAGACACTCTCCCATTTCAGTAACAAGTACGTAATCGCCTGAAACATACAAGGTATACGTACGGTAAAATTCTTAAAATTCTCGTGTTTTTTTCAAAATAACCACCTGTTTAAGGTGCGAAATATATCATAAACCGTGATAGAAAAGTGTCAAGTATTTTGTTTAAAACCCGCTTATTACTCAGTAGCATCCGGTTAGGTTTTTGCACTTGTTCCATTTATTGTCCGAAAGCTGTCATTCCCGCATTCTTTTAGCGGGATCCAGGATGAACAAACAGGTGTACACCTTACAAGCTTGTACTCGTACCCGTCCGTATGAATGCTATTTGCCTGGTGTGGAGAATAATCTATTTTTTCTCTTTTAGTGTCAATCCGTGAAATTCGTGTCTAATGTATTTTGCCTTGCAAAACACCCCCACTCTTTTATAATACCCCTGAACAGGAAGAAGCCACAGATCACTTTTACCACATTTTAAATATCTTCAAAAAGATAGTTTTACTTGTTTCATAAGAAGTAAGATTTTCCATATACATTTATATTTGCAGAAGTTTTCACATTTAACTTCTTTTGTATATAACAAATCATGAAAAGTGTATTTATACTATACATGCCTAAAAGTAATTATGAGGCGATGGTACACTATGAAGATACAATAAAAAACAAGGTTAAACCTGAAAGAATATTTCGCTATGTCGATCATAATCTAAGAGCTCGGTTGACCAATCTTTTCGGGAATAGACCAATTGCCGCTTGGGGATCACGTGATTCTGCTGCTAATAGATCACGGTTTGAAAGCATGTCTGTTGGTGATGATATCCTTATTGTTGAAGGGGAAACAATAAAGCTTTTGGGTAAAATTGCTGACAAGACTATTAATCCTGACTTGTCTAGAGATCTTTGGAAAAACCTAAAAGGTGATACAACTGACGGATGGGACTTGATATATTTTATTGCTAATCCCTTGGAAATTGAATTGCCTTTCAGTGAATTCAAGAAGCTATTCAATTATAGTCAGAATTATAGTTTGCGAGGTTTTACAAATGTTGCTAAAGACAAATTAGAAGAATTTTATTCAAGATATGATGATTTATATTCAATACTGATACGAATAAGAAATGGTGATACATTTGAAGAAAAGAAAGATGCCGCTTATGAGAGTGATATCGAAGAAGATAAAACGGGTGCAGTAAAAGAAAATGTTAATGAAGATTTGTATGATAGCGAAGAACCTTCTGAACATGTACAAATGCAATGGAAGCTCCTGCGTTTAGGCCAGAAAGCAGGATCAAAAGTATGGATACCCCGTAACGACCAGTCGAGAATCAAGAAAGAATACCAATTTAATAACTTCGAGTCTGAATTTACAGCAGGCATAGACACACCGTCTAAATATGTTGAAAATATCGATGTGGTGTGGAAAGAAGAGTTTAGAATTGATGCCGCTTTTGAAGTTGAACATACTACTTCCATTTATTCAGGATTGTTACGATTTTCAGATCTAAAAATAATTGCTCCTAATAGTAATTATCCACTTTTTATTGTAGCACCAAAATCAAAACGTAATCGTTTGTTGGATCAAATCAAACGGCCTACTTTTAGAAAAATTGAATTTGAAAAGAAGGTTAGATATTTATCTTATGAAGCAGTTAATGAAATAGACGATTTCTTTAAAGATACGACAAGTGGGTTGAATATTGACTTGTTAATTGGAAAGTCAGAATCATTGTTGGCATCCTGATAATAAATAGGGACATCTTTCCCCAATTATTCCATTCATAAGCACGGGTATTTTCCCTAAAAATATTTTCATTTTCGAAAAAGATATGCAGTCAATGGACGATTTGAAACGAATAAAAATATTTTTTGATGAAGGACGAAAGTTTGACCCTCGTAACATTAAACTTCTTATGGGAATCACTGGTTTGTACTTTATATACAACGATGAAATCAGAATACAGTATCCATTTCATAAATCGAGACTGATTTATATTGGGATGAGCGAGAAAAAAATGAATAGTATAGGCAAGCGCTTGCAGGGACACTTAGAAGGCAAATCAGGAAATAGAGGTATTGTCAGCTACGGCAAAGTCAATAGTCTTTCCTTTACCTATATCAACTTTGAAATGCTTAAAGGAACATGGTCTTTAAGAATAGAAGACTTGGAAAGCTATTTTATTCTCGATTTCGTGAAACGGTACGGTGTGTATCCCATTTGCAATAACAAATCGGGATACGATATTCTCCAAAGCGAGCTGGACAACAACCTGATTATAGACTGGAAATACTTTGAATTATGACTAAAGAAATAAAAAGCGGGAAAAGAATACTAGACGAGTTTTTTAAGGACATAAAGACCGATGAAAGTCTTGACCGGGACACTGTTGCAGCTATCGTTAATTTATACGAATCCGGCAAGCTCACAGACAGAAATCTAACTAGTACACTATCCGAATTAAGAGAAGGTAAGGACAATGGTTGAAATAAATAACTTATCTATTACTGGATTGCGTGGAGTGCGCTACAATATTTCTATTCCTCTGAATGGTAAGTCCGTACTGCTATATGGAGACAATGGTACGGGTAAAAGCACATTGTCAGATGTATTTGAGTGGTTTTTTTATGACCGGATAAACCACCTTATACCAGAGATAGGAAGAAAAGGCTACGAGGGATTGCGCAACATTTTTATGAATGATAATGAGACCGGCTCATTATCATTAGAGTTCACAAAAAAGGTGTACAACTGTAAAAAGACTATTGAGTTTAAAAACAATAATCTTAAAGCAAAGCTATCCAATGAATCAGAGGATTTTACCGACTATCTCAAGGCTTCACAGGACGAAAACCTCATACTGCGTTATAGAGAGCTGATAAATTTTGTGCTTTCTTCTAAATCTGAAAAATTAGGCACTTTGTCAGAAATTATCGGTTATTCAAAAGTAACAGATACTAGGGATATGCTACGCATAGTTTACAACAGGTTATCCAAAGAGATAAAGTCCAAAGGGTTTGATAATCTGATTAATCACCAGAACGGTCAAATAATTGCTCAGTTTGACCAGAATATAACCTCTGACGAACAATTTGTTGAAGTAGTAAAAGTGTTGGTGGAACCATTCAAGTTGGATATGAAGATTAAGGTGCTAAAGGATGTTAATGAGGTTCTTGACAAGATTAAAAAGCCAGATGATAGTAAAGAGATTAAACAAGAAACATTTCTGGGGAAGATTGAAGAAAGTTTGGTTAACCTTCCCACCAACCTAGATGAGCTGGAGAAACAATACAAGGACTACAAAAAACAATTTGATGCGATAGTTTCGGATATAGAAAAGTTAAAGAAACTTACTATTGAGAAACTACTTACTACTGGCAAGGAACTTCTTTCACGTGAAAGCTATACGGAGAACAATTGCCCTTTGTGTTTGGAGGGACAGAACAAGGCAGAATTGCTTTCCGATATTAAAGACAGAATTACTGAGTTGGAGGAAATTAAGAAAGAGCAAAAGGTACTTACAGAATCCAATACTGCGCTTCAACAACAAATCACAGTAACAGTAAGGCCATTGCAATCGATTTTGGATGATAAGCAAATAGATGAATTGTGTAATGCCGAACACAAGACGAATATCGAAACTGTTGTCAAAGCAATCGAGGAATACCAGGAACCATTGAAGTTAAAAGTAGCTGGTGAAAATAAACTGAACGAAGAAAACACGCTCTTAATTCACAGAAAAGAAATAGAGTACTTAGAGAAAGATTGTAGAGTTCAATTAGAGGCATTCAGGAAATCCAGGAAAATAGACTCCAAGTGGGATGCTCATGGAAAAATCAATATTGCTTCTTATGCCTACACTCAAATAAGGCGTTTAAAAAAAGAGAAAGCGGCCTATGAGAAACAACGAGATACAATGGAAGCGGTGTATAGTAGATTTCTTAAAAAGCAGAAGGAAGTTCTTGAAGTCTTTTTGGATACTTACTCGAATAAAATTGATGAGATATTCCAATTTCTTAATCCTGGTGAGAAAATTGAGAACATTAAACTCGTTCCCATTGAAAAGGACGATGTGTTATCCGGTATTACTATCCAGTTTGATTTTCAGGAATGCAAAGGAGTTACCCCTCCTCATAAGTTTTTAAGTGAATCACACATAAACTGCCTGGGAATTGCCTTCTTCCTTACTTCCGTCGACGCATTTAATAAGCAAAATAAGTTTATTGTACTAGATGATCTTATTTCGAGTTTCGATGCGAACCACCGGAAAAGATTTGCTGATTTACTCTTTGAGAAATATGACGACTATCAAATCATTTTGCTAACCCACGAAAAGTCTTGGTTTGATATTGTAAAGAATCTAGCACGCAGTAAAGGATGGAACATTAAAACTATAAAGCACAACGAGGCTAAAGGAACTCACTTAGAGGATTCACCGCAAACAGTAATGGAACGTATTGAACAGAAAATTGCAAATGGAAATGAATCAGGTCTAGGAAATGATGCACGAAAATATCTTGAAAACAAATTAAAACTCATTGCCTTGAACCTTAATGTGGAGGTCGCATTTCGGCTCAATGATGTAAACGAAGACCGGATGGCTTTCGAGCTGTTGACCAAATTAAAGAGTACAATTACTAAACGAAAAAGTACGGAGTTGGAATCAAAGGAGGTTATTGACAGATTGTTGAGATCATTGTTTATTGGCAACAAAGACTCACACGACAGCTCTATTGAACTAACATTCGGAGACATGAAAGCATTTTGGCAGGATGTAACAGACTTTGAAGACCTCTTTTTTTGCGATACTTGTAAATCTTCGGTATCGCTACGATACTATGACGAAGGGACCAAACAGGTTCGCTGTAAGAAAGGTGAGCTTTCTTATACTTGGAAAAAATAATAGGGAGAACATGGTCAAACCTAATCTATTGACAAACTATTCAATCCATGTAAGAAAAGTTGCAAATCGGGGGGGGACGCCATACCTATTTAATTTAATAGCCTCCTAATCTTCATACCAATACAAGGAAAAGCCTGAAAACCACAGGTTTTCATTTTACAATCTGGCCTATCATGAACATATTAGATATCTATTCGTGCCAATTCGTGTAATTCGTGCTTGGCATCTATTCCCCCCCCCCTTTTGAATTCGTGCTCGGCCAGGTTGAGCGTAATATTATAATAACTTGAGTTTATGTAAAAAACTGTTAAAATAAGTACTTTAAATTCGATAACGTTAATTATAGACGGCTTTTATATGACAAATAGACGTAAAACAAGAACTGTTTCCGTTGGTTCTGTAGAGATTGGTGGTAATGCACCGGTCGCTATTCAATCAATGACAAATACCCACACAGATGACATCGATGCAACCGTAAAGCAGATCCACGAGTTGGAAGCACTCAAATGCAAAATTATTCGAGTTGCCGTTCCTGATGTGAAAGCAGTCAAATGTCTCGGTGAAATCAAAAAGAGAATAAATATACCGCTGGTTGCTGATATACATTTTGGACATAATCTCGCCCTAGAGGCCATTAAACAGGGTGTAGATAAGATCCGTATCAATCCCGGCAATATGAAAAACAAGGACAAACTGGAGGACATTGTGCGTCTTGCTAAAGACAAGGGTGTTCCTATCAGAATAGGTGTTAATTCAGGATCTATCAGAAGTAATAATGGCCAGAATGAGGACCTTGTAGCGTTAATGGTTAAAACAACGTTAAGCTACTGTGAACATTTCGAATCATTGGGTTTTAAAGATATAGTGGTCTCATTGAAGGCGTCTGATGTGCAACAAACAATGGATGCATACAGGTCCATTGCAAAACAGTGTGACTATCCACTGCATGTGGGTATTACTGCAGCTGGTGCACCGGATGATGCAGCAATAAAATCTGCAATCGGTATTGGCGGTTTGCTTTCAGAAGGAATTGGCGACACACTAAGAGTCTCTTATACAGGACCTCCCCACCAGGAAGTAGATGCGGGGTATAAGATCCTTGAAGCACTTGGGCTATCAAAAAAAACAGATGCAGAGATAATATCGTGTCCGACTTGCGGACGTTGCGAAATAGATCTTCTGAATATAGTCAATGAAGTAAAGAAAAGGCTGCCTGCTCAGAAAAAATCCGTGCAGATTGCCGTTATGGGATGCATTGTTAACGGCCCCGGAGAGGCGATGGAAGCCGACATAGGAATTGCCGGTGGAAATGGTGTTGGCTTCTTGTTTAAAAAAGGTGAAAAGATAAGAAAGATTCCTGAAAGTGAAATGGTATCTGCCTTACTGGAAGAGATCGAAACAATATAATTATGAAAAATGTAGTCATTCTCGGATCAACAGGCTCAATAGGCACAAGCACCCTGGACGTTGTAAGAAACCTGAACCACAAATATAAGGTTGTAGCATTGTCAGCAAATTCACAATGGGAGCTATTGTCAAAACAGGTCAACGAGTTCAAGCCGGAACATGTATCCCTTGCGGATGAAAGATGTGTAGACTCACTAAGAAATAGCCTATCAGACAATTCTGTACAAATTCTTACCGGTGAAGACAGCGTCAGGGAGATGGTTTCCCAGGAAAATGTAGACATTGTCCTTTCGGCCATAGTGGGAGGGGCCGGACTTCCTGCTGCTATTGAGGTAATTAAAAACGGAAAAACTCTCGCCCTGGCTAACAAGGAAGCTTTAGTTATGGCGGGTGGATTGATTATGCCTATGGCAAAAGAGCATGGCGTAAACATCATCCCGGTAGATAGTGAACACAGCGCAGTGCTTCAGGCATTAAGAGCGGGACGTCGTGATGAGGTAAAAAAGATTATAATTACGGCTTCCGGTGGTCCGTTTCGTAATCACCCGAAGGAGAAACTGTCGGAAGTTACAAGAGAAGAAGCACTCAACCACCCGACATGGAACATGGGGAATAAAATAACTATTGACTCTGCAACATTGATGAATAAAGCCCTCGAAGTAATTGAAGCAAAATGGCTTTTTGGACTGGACGCATCTCAGATTGAAGTAGTTATACATCCTGAGTCAATAATCCATTCACTTGTAGAGTTCTGTGATGGTTCTGTAATCGCCCAAATGGGATTGCCGGATATGAAGGTACCGATACAATTCGCGTTGACATACCCTGACAGAGAGAATGGTAATGTCAAATCACTTGATCTTGCGGAGTTGGGCACTCTTAATTTTCAAAAGCCGGATATGGATAAATTCCCGGCATTAAGATTAGGATACGAAGTAGTTGAAAAAGGCGGTACTATGGGCGCTACATTTAACGCAGCAAATGAAGTAGCTGTCCAGGAGTTCTTAGATAATAAAATTAAATTTACCGATATCACAAAGGCAGTGGAACACGTTATGAAAGAACATAATTTTATAAAAGACCCCACTTTGCAGGATATCATGGATGCGGATGAATACGCGCGCAAGGAGACGAAAATATGCCTTTCATAGGAATATCATCTAATGTCATTTTAGTAATTATTGGAATAGGTTTGCTTATTTTTATTCATGAACTTGGCCATTTTCTGGTAGCCAAGAAAATAGGAGTAAGAGTACATGCATTTTCACTTGGATTTGGCCCGGCAATCATCAAGAAACAGATAGGTGAAACGGACTACAGGGTTTCGCTCATACCTTTGGGCGGTTACGTAAAACTTGCGGGTGAACAGAGGGAGGATTCGAACACAGGTGAGGATTGGGAGTTCATGTCTAAAAAGCCATGGCAGCGCGCCTCAGTACTTGTAGCCGGTGTCACTTGTAATACAATTTTAGCGTTTATCCTTTTTATCGCTGCCTTTAAAGTAGGAGTCCCTTTCATTACCGCAGAAATAGGACAGACCTTGCCAGGAGGATCTGCATGGGAAGCCGGAATACGGCCGGGAGATAAAATTGTCAGGATTGACAACGTCACCGACCCCGACTTTGAGGATATCTTCATTTCCGTCGCACTTAATGGTTCCCCTGAAGGCATTAACATGGAAATCGAAAGAGACAATGAGACATTCGAGGTCAATGTAAAGCCGGAATATGACGCATCTGTTGGTGTTCAGCGTATTGGAATCGCACCAGCCAGCACTTTGGAAGTACACAAAATATTTACCGTAGAAAATGCGGACACGCCTGCAGAAGTATCAGAATTGCACGCTAATGATGAAATACTGGAAGCTAATGGTAAAGCGATTGCCACCGTAAGTGATTTTAGAGTAATAGTAAATGCGAACCCCGGCAAGGTACTCAACCTTTCAGTTTTACGTGATGGTCAAGATGTTGACATCAAAGTAACACCATCTGTTGTTACTCGATGGATGATCGGGCTCTCCTGTGCCACATCTAAGATTGATGGTGTAAAAAATGACAGTTTTGCACACTCCCTCGGACTGGAAAAAGGGGATGAGATAGTTAAGGTAAATTCACAGAACGTTCATGGATTTTCAGAGTTAATAGAAACGATAAATGACTCACCTGATGGCATTATCACACTACAGGTGAAAAGAGACGATGAAACAAAACATATAAAATTAACAAAATTAGGAGAAGAGACAGTCAAAGAATTTGCCGAAGGACTCTTCCCCCACTACGGATTGACGGTAGACTCAACAGTTGAAGATTTCCCTGCCGAAAAAACAGGTATTAAGCCAGGTGATACCATTACATCAATTAGCGGAGAAAATGTAACTGAATGGAGCCAGCTTTTAACGCTTGTTACCGCCAGCCAGGGCAAAGAGTTTGAAATTGCATGGACACATAACTATGAAACTATTACAAAGACAATCAAACCTCAGAAAAATGAGAAGAACGCACAAGGTGTACTCGGTGTTAAATTCAGAGAAAAAAAGGTTGTCAGGAAATACGGCTTAGCTCAAGCGTGTGTGGTAGGTACGCATAAAACGACTATAAATATAAAAAGGATCTATCTGACTTTACAGGGATTTATTTCAAAGAAATTATCAACGAAGGCTTTAGGCGGCCCTGTCCTCATAGCTCAGGCCTCCTACGAATCTGCAAAGTCCGGAATTGGTAAGCTTATGTATTTCATGGCTATTATCAGTATTAACCTGGCAGTGATAAATATACTACCCGTCCCGGTTCTGGATGGAGGACATCTCTTGTTCCTCGGTATAGAAAAGCTCAAAGGTTCTCCAGTAAGTGAAAAGACAATGGCAATTGCTAATTATATCGGCATGGGGTTAGTGTTATCCCTTATGATCTACGCAACCAAGAATGACATCATGAGATTATTTCATATTTCTTAAGTTCAAACTGCATTCAGCACTTGTTCCGGTATTAGCTTAAATAATAGAATGCCGGGTGGCATGAACAAACTTGTTTGTCCGTGTCACCCATTTGTTAGTTCCCTACCTGACGCAATCATTGATCGGCGCGTATACCTTGCCCGACTGCGTCATTCAGACGGGGAAACGCGCCCTACATATCTATGTTGCAGAAAACCCAAAAATCCAACAATGTCATTCTGAGGAGGAACGACGAAGAATCTCTATTTAATCTATTGTAACCTTTAGATTCTTCACTGCGTTCAGAATGACATGAGTGTGTTATCCCGGATTGCAACACATTCTTGTAACCCACCCGGATGAATCTCTGCCCGTCGAGCAGGCATACCCGACATTCTAATTTTTAGTTCTTTGCGACTTCTTGTCCTCAGCGCCTTTTGTCCGGGGAGCGGTGAATTGCTCTTTGTTTTCTGAAAAGCGGTAGCTTCAAACAGTAATTTCATTCAGTGTAAATTCGTGTAATTAGTGTCTGTTATTGATTTTTATTTTGAATTTTCTGATCAACTACACCACCTCTTTAATAATACTTTCTGCCTCATCCCCCAATTTGATGAGCACCTTCTCTAATGATACCCGGCACTCCTCCATCTCACTCTTTTCCAGCTTTGGTGGTACGACAATTGGATCACCATAAAAAATCCTTGCTTTAGAAAAAGGTTTGGGTATGCAAAAGCGGTCCCAACTTGGAATTTCCCAATACTTTTCCAGGTATATCATTACCGGAATAATGGGATATTGTGTCTTTTGCCCTAAAAGTATTGCTCCTGATTGAGCAACAAATCTGGGACCTTTCGGGCCGTCGGGAGTAATTGCCAATGATATCGATTCCTCTTTTATCTTCTTTATCATTCTTAATAACGCCTTTGCGCCTCCCCTTGTTGTAGATCCCCTGGCAACACCATAGCCTAACCGCTGAACTACCTGTGCAATATATTCACCATCACGATGTTGGCTTATTAAAACCTTTACGTTACGATTTCGGCCTACATAACACGGAAGAAGCATATGAGCGTGCCAGAACGCATATATCGCATATTTACCCTGACGTTCGAGGTCTTGTGAATAACCATTTGGAATTTCTTTAATACTCATTGTACTAAACAAAATCCTGATAATGAGTGAGCCCAAAACACCAACCAGAAAGTACTTAATTTTTTGTAAATCCATTTTCTTATCACCTACACTATTGAATTAATTGATCGCAATAGTACGCATTTTTCACACGCAATGTCGTCACTTTCACAAAAGTCTTTAAATATTTGTAAGAGCCCCTGCTGGCGTCTTGCCGAATTAACCACGCGTCCTTCCAATGAGTCTTTTCCAAGAATTCTATAGCTCATAAAACGTGTAATGTTATTAGGAGATACTTTAGAATGCAGCTTATAAGCCTTAAATAACTTCCCCTCTAACACAGAGTCTTCTCTTTTTCTTGCATACGCCAATAGAACAGGAATAATTATATTTATGAATATAACGTTAGCTCGTTCTTTGCCAATTAATCTTCCCTTTTCTTTCGACCTGCTTCCTCCAAACGTATAATAATGGGACCAGTGGCTGTCATATAATTCCAAAAAGAGAGATTCCGTATTTTTAATGTTAGTTTTTATCTTGTCGATGTCCCTCTTGATATTATCTGTCTTCTCAAAAGATGTTATTAAGGTTCTGAAAATACCGGTTTCATAATTTTCTGCCAGGAGGCGGCTGATCGCTGCAATTCTTCTCGTTGGATAGTTACCCGGTCTGGAATACTTAAAACTCCATGACTCTCCATCCATTGGCTTTTTCTTTATATCTTTTCTTATTTCCGACCATAACCGTTCAATGTCTGCAATATATTCAAGGGTATGCTTGTCCTTAGCGCTCTTATATCTAGATCTCTGACTGGGCAAGAGTCCCGATATGCCAAACAGTAATGCCTGTATCTTCCTGCTTCTCTCATTTAAGGAAACGTCAGAAGGTATTAATCTTCTTATTTCATTGATGGTAACCAGAGTTCCTAAACACTTGAACTGCTCTTTATTATTCTTATAACCAAGCGATTCTAATAGTGCTTCATACAAAGTCTGCTCAAACGTCCTCGACTTCAGCTGCTTTTCAATCCTGTCCGCCTTAATCAAAATCCTTTCATCACCGGCATAATCCAGAAATTGTCCAATCCATTTATCATCGTGTGAAACTATGTTCAATCTCTTCTGACAGGGCCCAGCATTAGCACTGCCGGTGTGTGGATAGTTTTCGATATCAATCATATCGACAAGCTTATCTAATTCATATTTCAGATAATCATAAAGCTGCAGCTGAGGAATCCTGTGGTTTTTAATGGTAATATACTTATCTTTTCTATCATTCCACATAAAGACATGTAAACAGACATTTTCATACTCCTTCTGTTTACTGTGCCCATGACGTGCCCAATCGCCCGAACATACATGTATCTCCACATCTCCTTTTACTACTCCCCTTCCTTCCAGAAGAATCTCAGCATCCTTAAAGTCAGGTCCCTCTTCCAGGTTCCATATACCTGAAGAGATGATCTCAATCCTCAATCCATCTACAGTATATAATTTATCACTCTTGAAAAGCTGTTCAGACCATATGCAGTTAACCAACTGCTCCTTTACCCTCTTCCCTTTTACCCAATACTTAAGGCTTCCGTCCTCTCTAACACCGCAAAATCGCCTGACAAGTTCACGGTAACGCGGTACACGAAAACTCTCTGAATAATCCTTATTCTTAAACATTAAAATCTTCCCTGATTTTGAAATAGTATTAAATGCGCATATTCACATATAAACAAAAGGTAATAAAATCAACTACTAAAATCAAGCAGTTTAATTTTCATTAAATAAATCCTGATATCTGTTTGGAAATGTTTTGCAAAAGTAAGATGGTTGTGAGTATTAGCTTAAATTGTAAGGACAGATATTTACTGGCAAGTTATTATTTTGGAGGGATAAAAGTTAATCCATAAAAAAAGGGAGGCAATAATTATGCCCCCCTCGTGATTATGATTATGATGTAAGCTATTGTTTATAATGTTTTGCCTTTTTCACTCTTCGCCTTACTGCTGCCCCCACAAGTCCGACAAGACCTATTCCGAGTAAGGCAATGGTTGTGGGTTCGGGAACAGGCTCGGTGATTAATAGTGTACTATCTCCGGTGCCGGTGGAAAGGCCACTATCAGTAACCGACGGGAATCTGCTATCCAAATCAGTCCGCATGAAAAACTCGTAGTTGCCGGATACCAGTGTTCCTGTTTGCCCGCTTATTGAGTAGCTGGTAGTCGCTAAAGTACCTGTGTCAAATACCATTGTTGCGGTATCTGTGTTTTTCAAATAAAGATGAATAAAACCACCAGTAACTGCTCCACTTGCAGAAAAAGTTCCTGACAGATCATATAACGCGGAATCATCTATATTGAACAAAGTACTATGTTCGGTAATAGACCAGTCAAATGCAGTGGCAAAATCTATAGCAAGGCTTGATGACGCATTGAAGGATGCCTGGCCAGCGCCGGGTGTGGTGAAATTATAGGAAGCTGTAGTATCAGTATAAATGCCACCTGGGATTGTCCCTTGTATGACATTCGCACTCCCTGACCCTGGAAGGGAAGTAAAATCGCTATTGGCGGATGTTCCATTAGATGCTTCATTATTAGCTGCAGAGGCTGTCATTTTGCTAAGAGGATCAAGCGTAATTGTTAAGGCACTGGCACTGTTAAATCCGCCCGCAAAAGCCAGAATAAAAAATACTATGAAAATACTAAATATTGTTTTTTTTGAATTTCTTTTCAACATAATGCCCTCCATTAATTTAATAAAGCCGCCAACATGCTAGTATCACGAACTAATACTGTTTTATAACGTAAACCTTTGAAGGTGAATTGTCAAGATTTATTGTGAATAATGGAGATATTTATTATTTTTTCCCTTTTGGATAAATGTTAAATCTATAATGAAAAGGATAAACAGTAATTATCAAATAATTCAAACAACCAGGACATAATATCGCGTTGCTTTATAATACGAACAGGACGAACACAGAAATAATTTTCTCCATACCAGGCGACAAGACCATAGGTGAAATATACACTCCACGCCGAATGATTCTCAACATAACGGTCACCAGTCCAAATCCATCTTTGCGTTTTATCGAAAACAGGATCTATACACAGGTCGCCACTCTTTTTGCTCATTTCTACGAGAGATACGGCTTCATCTATAGTAGGCAACCGCCAATCATTATAACCGGCATATCCCCTGCTTCTTAAACCACTCAACCATAACTTGGCTTCATACCATGTCATTGGGGCAATAGAACCGGACTGGTGCCACATCAAGCTTGTAGCACGATCTATAACTACCCTGTCTCCACTTTTGATCTTCATGGCATAATTATGATTAATTGTACTATAACTATAAAACCCCTTCTTATGTTTTTTCTTTATTGAAATATTTTTTATTGCCTTAACTTGTGGTACAGACAACTTTTGATAGGATGAACGCAATGTTACGTGTTGCGTTAAATTGTTACCTTCATCCCCTGGCCATTCCGGGGTCAGTAACGTTTTCAGTCGAAGGATGCTTTCGTCACGATCTTCGATAAAGGTTTTTATCCTTTTTTTATTCAGTTCTATTGTTTTACCACTGACACTGGTAAATGATTTTTTATCTGTAATCGATCGCAACATTCTTTTCGTATTCTCTTTTGACTCCACTATCTGTTTTTCAAATGATTTAATGAAAGCAGGGTAACCCCCTCTCCCTTTTGAAAAAGGAACTACGTCATTAGTATGTTCATCCAATTCACTTTGCAGTTCAATTAATCTTTCGGGTTTCACATCATTGCCTTCAACAAGTGAGATTAAAATACTTTCCCAAAGTCCTTTCTGGTACTCATGTAAAAATGTTATTTCACCAATCAGCCATTCTTGTAACGGATCCCATTCCTCGCTACTGAGAGCAGGCACCTCGACCCAGAATTCCTTGTGGACTTCTTGACTTATTTGACCATCTGCTGCCAACACCTGTTGTAATATCGATGCCTGCTCCTCTGTAAAGGTCCTTGAATATGCAACATGGGTAAACAACAAACATATAAAGACGAGAATCAATTTTTTCAATTTTTTGGTTCCTCCGGCTAAAAGAACATCATTCTGTTCTCATTATAAGAAAGACAAAACACTCTGCCTGACTATTCAAATTTTACGCAAAGAAAATCTTTCCATCTGCTCCATCTATCTTACTTGTTGCATTACGAGTATCGATTATCAAGTTAGATTGCCTGACTATCTCAGCAAAGTCATACGCACTGTGATCGGTAACAATGATAACGGCATCCATCTCCCGCAATACCTCCGGGGTAATAGAGATAGAGTTTTTCTGAAAGTTGTATTTTCTGGTCTGTTTCAGTACCGGTATCCAGGGATCGTTGTAGCTTACAAAAGCACCTTTTTCTGACAACATCTTCATAATTGTATAACCTGGAGATTCTCTTTCGTCGTCAATGTCCTTCTTGTATGCAACTCCGAGCACCAGAATCTTACTGCCTTTGAGACTTTTCTCATGCTGATTTAAAGCCTCTATAGTCCTGTCTATTACGTAGTACGGCATTGACACATTAATCTCACCTGCCAGTTGAATAAAACGAGTTTCAAAATCATATTCTCTGGCTTTCCAGGAGAGATAAAAGGGATCAATTGGAATACAATGTCCACCAAGTCCCGGTCCGGGATAAAATGGCGTATAACCAAACGGTTTAGTCGCCGCCGCATTTATAACTTCAAAAATATCTATGCCCATCTTATGCCCCAGCACTTTCAACTCATTTACCAGAGCAATATTAACAGAACGGAATGTATTCTCCAGTATCTTTGTCATCTCGGCAGCTCCTGTGGATGATACCGGTACCACCTTGGTAATACAATTATAGAGAGCAGAGGCAATCTCCAGGCAAGCAGAGGTGACCCCACCGACAACCTTTGGAATATTAGCAGCATCAAATTTCTTGTTACCAGGGTCTTCTCTTTCAGGAGAATAAGCAAGAAAGAAATCCTCTCCTGCCTTCATATCATTAGTCTCCAACCTGGGTAAAAGAGCTTCCTCTGTAGTCCCTGGATATGTGGTACTTTCTAAAATAACAATTTGTCCTGCACGGAGGTTATCTGCGATACAATTTGTAGTGTCCATAACATAACTCAGGTCCGGTTCCTTCTTATCTGTAAGCGGAGTTGGCACACAGATCAGTATACAATCTGCCTCACTAAGGCGATTAAAATCAACGGTTACATCAAGCTTACCCGCCTTTATCTTTTCACCGATCTGCTCCATTTGAATGTGCTTAATATAAGATTCTCCACGAAGGAGCATATCTATTTTGCGCACATCCACATCAAAGCCAATTACCTTGAACCCCTGATGTCCAAAATGAATTGCCAGCGGTAATCCTACATAACCAAGACCAATGATTCCTACTACAGCCTCTCTTTTCTCGATTTTGTTTAACAGGCTTACCTGCGTCACGCTTTTATCATTTCCTTTCATTTTTTTCCCATTTCCTGTTTACAACAAACTGAGTCTAATTCTGCTCAGCATCCATGTAGTCCAAGAAGCTTTCCTTATTATTTCTATTGGTATTCATTATCCTCAAAATGTATTCTACTGAACTATTGTTTCTCATCCACAATCTGATCTGCCAATAATCGCCTTGCTTAAACAGCAGACTTACAGAAATATGAATGCAAAATGCTGACTTGATTTTTCTCCTAAGTGCTAACACACGCAAAGGCTACCACTGCAGGAGGCAGATTTCAAGACAATTTTCAGGCTTAATATTTTACATCACTATAAGATATACTGTATAATGATATTTCGTAATTAAGACTCTTTATCTATTTGTTGTTTTAAAAAAATTTATTTTAAAATAGACATTGTAATGAAGGAAAAATCTAAGAATAATCCGAATATTAAAGAAATATACAAACAGCTCGAAGAAGAGCTTGCAAGTATAAACCCGGGTTGCAATACCTGTGGTACGTGCTGCCATTTCGATGAATTCGGCCACGTATTGTATACCTCAACCATAGAAACAGATTATATCAAGGATAATGTAGAAGTACCCTCTTTTGATCCTGAAAAGAATGTGTGTCCCTTTCTCGTAAACCAAGAATGCAGTATCAGAGAGCACAGGGCACTTGGCTGCCGGGTCTTTTTCTGTAATCCACACTATAAAGAAACCTTAGCAGAAATATACGAAAAATATTATACAATGATCAAAGATTTGGCTATTGAGAATAAAGTTGAATGGCATTATGCTCCCATGATGCAGCTGCTTAAAGAAAAGGAAGACAATACATAGGAAAAGTACAAAGGCAGAACGAAAAAAGGAGTTCTTAAACCATTGCCAGAAGGCTATAGAACATCGGGAAGTATTTAACCGTATTTCAATGGTAAACAAAAAGATAATACACATGGATACGGCCATGAAACACCTTGAGCAAAGTCTCGTCCATAGACCGGGAAATCATCTTCTCCGTAATCAGATAAAACTCTGCAAGGAAGAACTTATCATCCTGAAAGAAACCGGAAAGTGTTCAGCCGATAATACCGTTGAGATATTATTTACGGCTGATCTGTTTTAGAACTCAGGAAAAAAAGCAATAAAAGAACCAACTATAATGACGCCAGGAAAAAGGCAATAAAGCAATAATATAAAATTTGTATTCATAATATCTTGGTTTCCTGGTTTCCTTATAATTATTTTTTCATTGTTTATGTTATGAATTTTTAAATCCCTGAATCATAAATCCATTAACACACCATACCTCAATCCCCTTGTGCTTATGTTGCATATATGAAAATTCAATTTCTCCATTGTTCTCCACATAATCATTGCTCCTGCCAGCAATACGTCCGCACGTTTTGGTTCGATGCCTACCTGTTCACGTCTTTCTGCAATGGTCATGAGCTTAAGGCATTCAACCATTCGACGCAAATCCTCATCTGTTAATTGAACTTTTTCTATTTCATTTGCATTAAACACCTCTTGCCCGAGATGCCAGGAAGCCAGGGTAGTCGCCGTGCCGGCCACAGCAAGCATCTGCATGTCTGACAGGATAGAACTTCTCCAATCCATAAGCTCTTCAAGCTTATTATCTATTTCATTAAGACAGATGCTAAACTCTTCATCAATTACCGGGTCAGACTTCAAGTATCTTTCGGTAAAACGCACAGATCCTAAGTCTATACTTCGATCCTCTTTTGCTGTAACAAATTCTGTACTTCCACCTCCTATATCCACCACTGCATGGTTAGATGATTCCATATCCGGAAGCAGAGAGCCCAAAAAACTTAGACGGGCTTCATCTTGCCCCGAAATTACCCTGAACCGGAAGTCGGATTCTGCCTCTACTTGTAAAAAAAATTCCTCTCCATTTTCAGCATCTCTTGCCTGACTTGTTGCCACACACACCACATCAGCAGGTAAAATTCCCGCTTTAGAGATTATTTGCCGATACTCATCCAGGCACATAAGAGTTCGTTCTATCGCATCCGGTTGAAGACATCTGGCCTTATCGACTCCCTCTCCAAGCCGAACAATCCGAGCATAATCACCCAGCACCCTATTGACATGCCCTGACTCAACCTCAGCCATAAGCATAAGACAGGTATTCGTTCCTAAATCAATAGACGCCTTTAGCATTTAACTCCTTTGTATAACATGAAGTGAGAATTCCCTAATCAATACTTTAGTTCCCGTTTTCCAAACGAGCATTGAACTTAACGCCCATCGGGAGACGTTTTTTGCATAAAGCCAACACGATGTTATTCTGAGTAAGGATCTACCGAAGAATCTCTGCTTAGCATACCAAATAACTATATGAAAAGTTAATTGGCTTTCAAACATGAGATTCTTCACTACGCTTCACTTCATTCAGAATGACAAAAGCAGTCTATGCAAAAACCTAACCGGACACTATTTCACAAAGGCCTTCTGTTTCCAGAATATATAACTACTCCATAGAAGAGCAATGCCAATATCAATATCTACAATGGCAACTGCGATTAAGAAGTAATAGTTATGTTGTGTATGCGCGAGTCTCGCCATAGTTGCGCCAAACGTTATCATTATGGCTAATACGGCAAAGAACCACGGTTTGAAAAATTGCCAGATTTTTGGTTTGGTAAGATCATTTATTCTCGTAAGATTCCTCAGACAGCTTTTACGAAAAATAAACTTACCCTTTATACTGCCAATAACAGGCCCTACCGCAATAGCCAGACAGGGCCAGTACTGTTCAGGTTTCAGCGAAAATGCCTCTACCAGCAGACTTGCTCCTTTTATTAGCAATACAATGCCTCCAACATACCAAACGAAGGCAGCTAAGATATTGAGGGTTCGGGTGGACGCGATCATGGTTGGCCTAATATTTCCTGCAGAACAAACTTCAGATATCAGCAGTGACACGCCATAGATCGGCGGCCACTGCATTCTTCTGATTTAGCTTGTAATCAAAGTGTATTAATATCTATCCCTGCATTTCGGATGTTCTTCTCTGGGACTTGCCTCATTTACTTTAATATTTCTACCCTTCACTTCACTCTCATTTAAAGTCTTTATAGCCTCTTCTGCCCCATCTTGATTCGGCATTTATTATTCTCGATCTGTAATCTCAATCAGGTGATATCCAAAATCTGTTTTGACGGGGCCATGGACTTTTCCGACTTCTTTGTTAAAAACTACCTCGTCAAATTCTTTAACCATTTGTCCGGGACAAAATTCACCTAACCCCCCTCCACTTTGACCTGAAGGACATTGGGAGTGTTCCTTCGCTAACTCCTCAAAATCTGCTCCTCCATCAATTTGATCTTTTAACTTTTGACACTCTTCCTCACCGGCTACCAGGATATGGCGTGCTTTGGCTGTTCCCATTGCTGTCCCCTTTCTAAATACATTAAGACTTTTACTATAAATTAATAAGCAGTTAATTCTACTCTTTGCAATCTTCTTGTCAATTGATTTCCGTACAGAAAGCAAAGAACTCAGAGTGATACTTTTACGGCCACGATGTCATTCTAAGGAACAGATTGACAAAGAATCTTAACCTTGGTTTTTCAATATATTAATGTGTATCTGAATGCTTTAATCAGTACTTATACTTACAACTCAAAAAAGTTCTCAAGATCCTGTACTCTGGTAATGATTTACCCCCACCTTCCATGAGAAGATCGAAACGGTAATCACGATAATACCGACTATTGGCGTTCCCATTTCCAGTGCTGGATGAAGGAGGCCATCCCCTGAACGGTCTAAAAAGAAATGTGCCGGATAAAAATTGATAAATGCTATTGGGAATATAAAAGTCAAAAAAAACTGCATTCCCATATTGTAAATATTTACCGGATAGTTAATAAACTCCTTACTTGAAAATATCACGGTATGGACCAGGGATCTGTTTCTTAATGTCCAGAAGGCAACTGATGTTACTATCAGACGTATTCCTCCGGCAATCATGACCCCTCCCATTATAATTACGGGAAACAATAGGGTTTTATAAAGAGTCCATTCTATGTTGGCCAAATGTGAGCCGAAATAGAGGGCTGTGGACCCGATTATGAGATGTGCCGCCGTTGATATTTCGAATTTTGAAAATATCACCTGTCCTAATGGGCTGAGCGGCCTTACCAATACTCTATCAAAGTCACCATCTATAATCATTTTGTCAAAATTGACCATCTGTGAGAATATGAGATTTGTAAATCCAAAGGCAAAGGCATGGAGGGAATATAAAAAAATCATCTCTCCCATTGTCCAACCTTTTATTTCATGAAAACGCCCCAAAAGCACAAACAATAAGCCAAATTGCCCGGCATAGAATGAAAGTATGGCAAATACATAGAACAGAAAACTTGCCTTATATTCCATCCTCGCCTTTATGGATGTAGCAAACAGTGTAAGATAGATTTTTATTGACTCCACTTATCCTCCCTGGATGATTAACTTTTTCTTGCCGGCATTCCACATAAGAGCACAAATAAAACCCATAATTACAATCCACATCAATTGTACCATTATTATCGATTGGGCCTCTGCCAAAGAAGTCCTTCCAATAAGAATAGTAGTTGGAAAATAGAGCATATATTGGAACGGAAGAAGCTTAACTATTGGCTTCAAGAATTCAGGAAAAAAATCTATAGGAACTATTCCTCCAGCAAAGAAAGTATATAATGCATATTTAAAGAGCATGAACGGAAAAATTTCTATAAACCAGAAAGCAAGCAATCCCGCAATAAAATTAAGCATGGAAACCAGGAGATACCCGGCAACAAATGATACAAAGAATACTAAAAACCTTGAAACTTCAAACGGAATAGCGATATGAAAAAGAAATATGGATATGATGACAATAGGAGTAGTTCTTGCCATCATATGAAAGAGAGAATGCCCTACATTCTCGGCAAGATTCATAAAGAAAAAAGAGGTTGGCCTTACAAGTTCCATTGCAATCGAACCGTCCATAACCTTCCTATAGATAATAGAATCATCCATCGTAAAGGAGATTCTGACAGCCATAACCAGAACTGCATACGTTACAATAGCAGTTAATGTATAACCATTATGCACCGTGGTATCAAATTGAGAATATAGGGCTTTCCATAAAGAGGTAAATATAAAGACGTAAAGAAAACCGTTTATGATTCCAACGAAACAATCAAATCGATAAGTCACCTGTTTCTGGAACGATACCGATACAAATTTTAAAAAAAGGTTTAGATTCATCTTATTCAGTAGGCGATTCTTAAACGATATTGTCATTCCCGTGAACACGGAAATCCGGAAGTCAGAGGAACCAGATTTCCACTCAACCGATTGCCTGCCCGAATAGGTACCCGTCCGAACGGCACAGCCGGGCGGGCAGGCGGGTGGGAATGACAGAACTTTCCTTTTAAAAGGAAAGACATTAAATTACTCCCATAAACCGAACAAGTCGGAAAAGATATTATTCACCGCAAAGCCGCAAAGAACGCAAAGTTTCAAAGATTATTGACTACTCTCTTAATTCCTTCTTTTAAAATTGGAACATTGAAATTAATCAACATTCCTAATTTTAAATCTGCAAGCTTTAAGTATGTCAAAAGTTGCGCATCATGAATTGGTTCAAATTTATTAACAGACTTTAATTCCAAAATTACTTTGCCTTTTACTACAATATCCCGTTTATATCCACAATCTAATGTTATTCCTTTATAAACTACTTCAAGAGGTTTTTACCTCTCAAATACAATATCTCTAATTTCCAATTCCTTACAAAGACACTCTTCGTAAGCTGATTCTAACAACCCTGCACCAAGGTGTCGATGTACTTCAATTGCAGCACCTATGATTTCTTTTGATAACCTATCTTCTTCTTTCATCACCCTTAATCTCTTTTTCGTTCTTTGCGGCTTTGCGGTGAATAATTGTTCATTGTTTTTGACAAAATTCGCTCAATTCAAGTAGAAGTAGTCGATAAGGTTACACTATTGTTATAAATATTCCTGATTATACTTTCAACTGACGGCTCATTTACGGATATGTCCTTAATTTTATATTTGGATGCAATAGTACCAATAACTTCTCCGATACCAAAATTGTCGTTATCAAATGTCAGCCATTTTTTGCATCCCTGTTCACGTATGACAGTAACACCAGGTACTCCCTGTATGACATTCCCATTGTCATGAAATTCAACCTCTAATACTTTCTCATGTACGAATTTCTGCTTCAGCAACTCTGTCTCACCGTCATACACAATCTTTCCTTCCTCAAGTATAATAAGACGCTTACACAGATGCTCAATATCGTTCATGTCATGAGTAGTGAGAATTATGGTAGTTCCTTCCTCCCTGTTAATTTCCGCGAGAAAGTTCCTTATGGACTCTTTTGCCAGTACATCCAGGCCAATTGTAGGCTCATCCAGAAAAAGTACGGGAGGGTTATGGATTAGAGAAGCGGCTATATCACATCTCATTCTCTGACCTAATGAGAGCTTTCTCACCGGCATATCCATGAGAGATTTAAGACCAAGTACATGATCCAGTTTTTTCATTTGTGAGTTAAACGCTAATTGGGATACCCGGAAAATCACTCTCAACAAATCAAACGATTCACGTACCGGAAGATCCCACCAAAGCTGTGTTCTTTGACCAAATACAACGCCAATCTTTGCCGCATTCTTCTTTCTGTCTTTGTAAGGAATAATACCATTTACCGCAGCGTACCCCGATGACGGCACAAGTATACCAGTCAGCATCTTTATTGTCGTAGATTTACCCGCACCGTTTTCTCCTACATAGCCGACAAACTCTCCACGCTTAATCTCAAAATCGATACTGTCTACAGCAGTAACAGTTTTTCGTTTTCTGTGAAAAAGGGCTTTCAACTTTCCTGAAAAACCTTTGCCAGACTCACTGATATCAAATTTTTTAGTTAAGTCTTTAACCTCAATTGCTATATTATCCCGTTGCATTTTCTATTTCCATAATCTTATTAGTACTGCAAAGCAGACCCAGTCAGCTCCAGAAACCAGCCGAACTTGCAAACGACACCTGCCGGAATGACATTGTCGGGCTGGTGTCCGGAAGAAAAGTGAGAAAGGGTCAATGTTTTTGCTTTATAAGCTTTCAATACTCTTTGAACATTTGGAGCAAGCATACATTTTACAATAAAAGATATTACTTTGCCAGTATTGACTAGACTATTTAGGAATAAAGTGATAGATTAAAAAAAGTTTCAGCAGGATTTATTTTTCTCATCTTAACCAGAGAGGATATCTATGACGATTCAAAACGGCAACATTTCGGCATACAGAAAAACACAAGATGATATGGTAGCAAAAGTAACTATAGTTAAAACTGATTCGTTATCCCTTGATGTTTATTACTTTAAGGCAGGTCAGGCCCTTGGATACCACAGGCATCCAACTGGGGATCAGATATTTACTGTGATAGAAGGTAGCGGTACTTTTAAGTTAGATGATAGTGGAGAAGAAACATTAGAGGTTAGTCAAGGGTCAACCTTTCTCGCCCCAGCTAATGTATGGCACGACCTTATCGATTCCGGTAATGGCAAACTTGTCGCACAACAGGTTACTAAACAACCATCAGGTATGGAAAAAAGATAGGGTTAATTTGCAATCGTTCCGTTTTTTGCAAATTTATCTCTTTACTGAGGCTTGCTTTCAGTGATAGTTGAGGATTGTATAGATTGAATAATATGACATACTGGCAGATTTAACGAAGTTTCTACTTTTCTTCTATAATCAGGTTTTCATAGTCGTCAACAGTGCAAATATATTCAGGTGGAAGGAAAGTTGTTGACGTATCCTCGACTATCACTGCAGGCCCCTTAATTCTGGAATGTATCCGCACTCTATTCCTGTCATAAATATCCGTCTTTAACCATTTACCCCTAAAATAGCATTTTATCTTTCTGGTTACTGTTTGCGCTTTCACCGGAGCAATTTTCACCTTCTTTCTGAGAGAAGGTTTCCTCGTTTTTCCAATTACTCTCACTCTAATATTTACGACTTCAATCCCATAGTCCGTATTTGCATGACCATACGTCTTTTTGTGGAGTTTATGAAAATCTTCAATATAGCTCTTCTTAAATGGCAACATAAGCTCGTGAGACTGCCCCACATACCTCATATCTACAGAGTTTTCTACTTTGACACTACTTTTCCGGACACCCTCGGAAAGGACATCCTTCATACCTTTTGATATTAAGGGTTTAAATAAGTCCAGAATTTCGCTGTAACCCCTTTCCTTTACCTTTAAGAGTATGCTTCTCGAATAATCTTTAACAATATCTGCAACAGTCATACCTAAAGCAGACAGCACTCCTGCATTCTTGGGTACAAGGACCTTTTTAATGGAAAGACTTTGTGCCAATTCACATGCATGAAGTCCTCCCGCACCACCAAAAGAGACCAGAGTATAATCTCGAACATCAAAGCCCTTCTCAACGGAAATTACTTTAATGGCACTTGCCATATTAGCATTTGCAACATCTATTATACCTTCCGCTACCCTTACAGAAGTCATCTTCAGTTTCTTTGCAAGAAGACCTATATACCTGGATACCATATCGGTTTCAAGTATCATCCTTCCACCAAGAAAAAATTGGGCATTGATTCTTCCCAGAAACAGATTCGCATCAGTTACTGTTATCTCTTTACCTTTTCCATAGCAAACAGGCCCGGGATCCGCACCTGCGCTCTGCGGCCCCACTCTGAGTGCACCTCCGGGGTCGATGTATGCCAAAGAGCCTCCTCCTGCCCCTACTGTCATCATATCTACAACCGGTATCTTTATGGGCATCTCATTAATAAGCGTTTGCGTAGTAAGACGCACATCACCGTTACACAAGGAAACATCTGTCGAAGTTCCACCCATATCAAAAGATATAATTTTCTCTAGACCGGCAAGTTTTGCTATACCGGACGCCCCTACCACACCACCTGCGGGTCCTGAAAGAATACAATTAACCGCCCTTTCCTTAGCGGCCCCTGTAGAGATACTACCTCCGTTAGACTGCATTATTCTTATATTTTCTGTCTCTAAACCGTTTTCCAGCGAAGTCAGATATTTTGACATAACGGGCGAAACGTACGCGTTCACTACAGTTGTACTAAACCTCTCGTATTCTCGATATTCAGGCATTATCCTACAGGAAGCAGAGATATGAATCCCCATCTTTTCTAACTCCTTCGCCACAACCTCTTCATTCGCAGAATTTTTATAAGAAAAAAGAAAGCATACTGCAACGGACGTTATCCCCTGCTTTCTTAATTCAATACCTATTTTTTTTAAATCACCCTTCTTGACACCGGATAGCACTTCTCCCGTTGCCGCTACCCTCTCCTGTACTCCCCACCGGAGTTCCTCCGGGACCAATGGCGATTCGCGGGTAATGAAGAGATCATAGAGCGAACTTCTTGCCTGGCGGCCTATTTCAATCACATCCTCATACCCACTTGTAGTGATTAAAGCAACCTTTGCACCTTTTCTCTCAAGAAACGTATTTGTCGCGACAGTAGAACCATGAACTATGGACAGCTGTTTTTGTGAAACTTCAAGTGATCTGATCCCGTCAAAAACCGCTTCAGCAGGATTATGCGGTGTGGAAAGAACTTTATGGACCTTTAGTTCATTTCCATCAAACAGTACAAAGTCTGTAAATGTACCTCCAATATCAACTCCTAAAACTATCAATTCTTTCTCCATAAATACAATAGGACGCAGATTTTCGCTGATAAACGCAGATACTTATTTCCTTGTATTATCAAACGCTTTACGTTTAAAGTTTGGTTTAGGGCCATAATTAAGTAATAGTCCCACTTCTATATTAGTTGCTTTTAGATAATTTAACAATTGGGTCTCGTGCTCTTCTGCAACATTCTTAGCCGCTTTGATCTCCAAAATTATTTTATCAGAAATCAAAATATCTGTGAAATATTCACCCACAATTTCACCTTCATACAATACTTTTATTGCGGATTGAGAAACTTCTGAAATATTTTCTTTCATAAATTCAGTCATCATTGCATTTTCGTAAACTTTTTCAAAAAAACTGTAGCCAAGTCTATTATAAACTCTATAAAAAATTTCTATAATTTTTTCAGTTAACTCTTGTATTTAAAATCTTGATAAGCCTTGTCCTCGGCGCCTTTTGTCCGGGGAGCGTTCATCTGCGTCCCCTCTAATGATAAGTGTTGTTGTCAATTTCACCACCTCTCCTTATCACTTTATTATTCAGTCTTATCTCCCTGTAATAATACCAATTCTTTATTGTACCGATACATCACATGAAATCTTGTAACTATCCCTATAAGTTTTTTATTATCATCTTCAGCAACCACAGGTAGACAGTCCTGTTCTCCCACACTCATCTCATTATACACTTCCAGTAGATCTTTATTAAGTGTGAAGGATTGACCACTGGTAACGAGATCTCTTGCAAGCAGGTGTTCCTGTACCTTCTCATTTTGCAATATTTTGCTAATCTGTGGCAATCCAATCATACCAACAAACTCTCCCTTTTTGTTCAGAACAGGGAACGCATCTACATTAGTTGTCCGCATCAGTCGTATAATTTCATGAAATGACGTTTCCATCTGTATTGTCATACAATTACTAACAATAACGTCAGCAACCCGCAATTTCTTCAGAATGGTCTTGTCTTTACCAATTTCTATTGATTCCCCTCTCCTTATAAGTTTCATTGTATAGATAGAACCACTCTCAATTTTCTTGGATACTACGTTACTGATTACACAGCTTATCATAATCGGCAGTATGATCTCATAGTTTCCAGTCATTTCGACCAATATAAGGATTGCCTGAATAGGAGCATGAGTTGTTCCTGCCACGACAGCAGACATCCCAACAAGTGCGTATGCCCCAGGTGAAGCTATACCGAAATAAGGAATCCCCTGAACACATATACCAAAAAGCCCTCCAAGCGCAGCACCCATAAATAGCGATGGTGCAAAGACGCCCCCGGAACCTCCAGCTCCAATCGTAACTGACGTCATAATAATTTTGAGTACACACAAAAGAGATAGTATGATAACACCGTATTGACCAGGGTTGTTTAGTATTTCTTCAATAACCCCATACCCTACTCCATGTACTTCTGAATGATACATACCCACAAGTCCCAACAATAACCCTCCTATAGCAGCCTTTAGTAACCAATGGATATTTATTGCATCGAAAATGTCTTCAGTTTTATAAAGAATCTTAACAAACAATACTGCAATCAGACCAGCGAACAGACCAAGCACGCAATATAATCCCAACTCTCCATAGCTGGCCAGTTCGTAATGAGAAACGACAAATGCCGGGCTATTTCCATAATAAGCCCTTGATACGGAAGCTGCTACTAAGGATGATATGAGTATGGGAGAAACACTGGTTATCCTGATATCTCTAAGGATAACTTCAGAGGCAAATAAGGTACCAGCAATAGGCGCATTGAAGGTTGCTGAGATGCCAGCAGCAGCACCACACCCGACAAGCACAGTTACCGCTGAACTAGACATTTTGAAAAATTGCCCGAGAAAGGATCCTATAGCAGACCCAATTTGGACTATTGGTCCCTCTCTGCCGACTGACCCTCCGGAGCCTATGCATATTGCTGACACAAACATCTTTATCAAAACGATGCGAGGCCTGATTATGCCCCCTTTTCTGGTAACAGCAGACATAACCTCCGGAACACCATGGCCCTTTGCTTCTTTTGCGAAAACGTTTGTTATAAAGGCAACCAACATCAGACCGATAATGGGTATAAAAAGTATATAAACAAATTGAAATCCTGTGAATGCGTCTATGTCTATACTATGTTGAAGAGAGAATATTTTACTTATATACAACGCTAAATAATGCAACCCGATAGAAATATATTCGCACAGAATTCCCAGTAAAGACGTCACGTAAACTATTAAATAACGAAATGCTATAGCAAAATACCCGCCTGTAAGCCCTACCAGCGCAGCCAGAATGAGTATAAACGTATCGTCAAAAATCTTTAATTTTCTGGCAGCCTCTATTATCTTTAAGCTGACCTTGTTCACTTTTATCATATTCTATAATTTTTATTTATACAAATCAGGACGCAGATCTTCGCAGATAAACGCAGATACTCATTTTCTTGTATTATCAAACACTTTGCGTTTAAAATTTTGTTTAGGACCCTAATTAAGTAATAGTCCAAACTTCTATATTAGTTGCTTTTAGATAATTTAATAATTGTGCCTCATGCTCTTCTGCAATATTCTTAGCCGCTTTGATCTCCAAAATTATTTTATCAGAAATCAAAATATCTGCGAAGTATTAACCCTCAATTCCGCCTTCATACAACACTTTCTATTGCAGATTGAGAAACTGCGGAAATATTTTCTTTCTTAAATTCAATCATCGTTGCATTTCCATAAATCTTTTCGAGAAAACCGTAGCCAAGTTTATTATAAACTCTATAAAAAATTTCTATAATTTTCTCAGTTAGTTCTTTGTATTTAAAATCTAGATAATCCTTGTCCTCGGCACCTTTTGTCCGGGGAGCGTTCATCTGCATCCCCTAAAAGAATCATTTAAATAGTGAAAAAATTTTCTTAAACGTTCCATTTTTGATATTTAAAAGGAGTCTCTCAAGATTGTTCCCCAGCTTTTCTTCATTAGATGCCTTTAACGTCACCCTGATTTCATCTCCTTCAAAGTATCTGGAGTGATTGATACGAACATCATTATCCAGTCTCATTGCCCTGCATGACTTGTCAAACTCTTCCTCTTTCGCACTGATAGATGGATAACGCATAGACTTTATCAGTCTACATATCTTTTCCCCTTTTTGTCTCTTATTGGATTTACTATCTGAGAGAATATGAGTGATTTCAGATGATGACAGTAATTCCGCCATTTCTAACTGTTTTATCAACTTAAGGTCGAGAAGATTTCTTATTGTTTCTTTAGCTTCATTTATGTTGGTAACTGATTCTTTAAAGAGAAACCTGTAGACAACATCTCTCTCAACATCATCAAGTGTAACAAGGAGAAAGACCTTTTCCAGTTCAAGCTCACTTCCGGCAACAGATTGTTGTATTTCACTATCCAACCTTAAAACTGAAAGATATTTATCTATTATGTTCTTATTTGGAGGTATTTCAAGAAGCGGAGCTATTTTAGCCATCACTCTATCGTAGGCAAATCCTATATCCAGAAATTTTCTTAAAACAATTGCCTTCTCTATTTCATTAAACCCTCTTGAAAACATATTGTCATGAAGGACTAACAACAAGGTTTCCTCTTCATTAAGGTCATCACGAATTGTTGCTTCAATACGCTCATACCCTAATCCCTGGCAGGCTCTGATACGTTGATACCCACATATAACGTTATACGCTCCGTCGGTATCCACTCTTTTCTTCAATATCACAGGATTAATTAACCCAACCCTTCTAATCGATTCCTTTACAACATCAGAATCACGTCCATAATGAAACAAATACCTGTCATGATCATCTGATGACAAATCAATATCGTTTATTAAAATCGATACAATCTTCATTCTTCTGATACCATTAATTGTTTTCAAACCACAGTTTGATTAAAGTGAAATTATTAAAGTGAAATTATTAAAGTGAAAAAAATATGTCTTACGTTTTAGACCTACACAGAAATGAGTTAATAATCATAAAATAGTATACAAAAATCACTCAAAGTCAAATTATTTAGTATCTAGACAAACAACTATCATTTCTGTAGAATGCAGATCATGGAGAGAATGACAAAAGGTCAAATGGAAGCAAAAATAAGTGAGGCAATAATAAAGTTTGAAAAGGAATTCATGGGTAGAGGGCCTATGGAAACTGATTCCTTTATCATAAAGGATGCTATCTTTATACGGCTTAAAGGTGTTCTTACTCCGGCTGAAGAACAGTTGGCAAAAACCTCTGATGGTGCAAAGTTGATAAAGGAGACCCGTGCTAAATTATTGGAAGGTGCAGAGTCTTTACTTGGTAAAATGATTATTGATATTACTGGCTGCAAAACAAAAAGTATGCATTCAGACATATGCTCAAATACGGGAGAGAAGATAATTGTTTTCATATTAGACCAGAACCTCGAATCAAGATTTAAGGGTTAGGAAATAGTATAAACGTAATTAAGACCATCATAATGAATGAATATACTTAACATTGTAAGATCGCTTAAAAAAACATTTGATTTTTATATTTCTTTAAATTATACTTTCTCAAAATAAAAGGAAGACTACGTAAGAATTCTTTAAGTAACAAAGAATCGTTGCAAAGTAAGCCGAGATCATTTCTTCAAGCTCTCTTATAAAGAGAACGGAATGATGTCGGCTTTTTTTGTGTTTAAATCTAAAAAAAGGTTTAAATTTTGAGCCATTTTATTGTAACCGTTCAAGAAATAATCGACTCATAAATGTTCCAACAAAAGAGCATGTCGAGAGAAAAGAGGAGAATTTATGGAATTTAATAAACTAAAAGAGATTGGTCTATTTGAGCTTTTCTCAAAACGCGGAAAAGATGTGTTTATGCCTCAAGGTGTTTTTCACTGGGTTAACAGGGCGAAGAAAGAAGCAAATATTGATGCAACGATAGGTGTCGGAAGAGGGTTGAAATCAGAGATTTCCGGAACTGCTTCATCTGACCCAACAGTACTATACTTACCTTCAATAGATGCAATGTTTAATGGTTTAGAGCCGGAAGAGGTATTCCCATACGCCAGTCCCACAGGTTTGCCCGCCTTCAGACAGGCATGGAAGGAGTGGCAGATCTGGAAAATGAAACAGCAACATGGTGATAATGCAAAACTGCCATCTCTTATGACGCCCATAGTGACCTCTGGGTTAACTGGTGCACTTCACACTCTTTCAACACTATTCATAGACCCGGAAGAAACTGTTGTTGTACCGGACAAAAGATGGGGGGTTTATGACATGACGATGAGCCAGCTCATTGGTGCACGTTTAGAATCGGTACCTCTTTTCAACAAGGGCAGGATTAATGTACAGGGTTTTGCTGAAGCTCTGATAAAAACAGCACAAAAGCAGCATAAGATGTTGCTTATTTTAAACTTCCCCCATAATCCAACAGGATATATGCCAGACCCACAGAATGTACAGGAATTGAATGATGCACTGGTAACAGTAGTGGAAAAAACCGGGAAGGAACTGGTTATCTTCCTGGATGATGCTTACGAAGGGTTAGTATATGATCAAAATGTTTGTCAATGGTCTCTCTTTTCTGATTTGGCCACACTTCATCCAAAGATCCTTCCCGTTAAAATTGATGGCATTTCCAAGGAATTCTTTTTCTGGGGAGGAAGAATTGGATGTATAACCTTTCCATTAATGGATCATTGGGAGAAACATGAGGAGATTGAAAATGAGCTGGAAAACAAGGTTGGCGCCATAATAAGGGGAACCGTCTCAAACTCATGTCGTCTTGTTCAAGGATTGATGGCCAAGCTGTTAAATGAAAACAGGGAGCAGCTCTTGAAAGAGAGGGATCACCTTATAAAGGTGATTTCTGAAAGAGCACATGTTCTGAGAAAAGAGTTGGAGACACTTACAGACCCTGTTGTTCAGGCAGATCCATTTAACGCGGGGCTTTTTGCCTTACTTAATATTCAAGGTATGTCTGCATCTAAATTTGCAGACCACCTCTTACGGCAATATGGTATAGGTACGGTCGCTTTCGAGAATAAAGAAAGAGGGCTTAATGGAATACGCATAACCTTTGGAAGTGTTATAAAAGAAGATATTCCTAGGGTTGTAGACTGTATTGGAAAGACAATTAAAGATATGTCTAAAGGATAAGTACTGTTCAGTAATCAATATAATTGAGAATATCCTTTATCTGGTGAATTAACATATTATCTATCGGAAAAGTAAAGCTGAAAATATGAGGGAACAATCTTGAAATAATGGCTGTATATAGATATACAAAAGTATGTCGCTGTTGCGGATGAAAATATGTTATTTTAATTAGCAGTTTCGGTATTAAGTATATATGAAGTGGTGAGGGAAGACTAAGCAAGGGTTCCAGGAGTAAGAGGGACCGTTGAAGAGTAAGCCAACGCCTATCAATTTGTTCTCGTAATAAGAGGATAAGTGGTAGCGTTGGCTTTTTTTGTTTATATGTAACGGTATTAACTGGTGAGGGAAGACTGAGCAAGGGTTCCTTAAGTAAAAGGGGCTGTTGAAGAGTGAGCCAATGCCTATCAATTTATTCATGCAGTAAGTGGACAAGAGATAGAGTTGGCTTTTTTTATTGTATCAGCACGCTAGTTTAAGACTATGCACTTTCAGTACAAGGCTTTAAGCCATTATTTCAAAAAGAGTTTCCTGTGTTTGTCAAAATATATTGGGAAAAGTATATGTGGGGAATTGGTTATGATGCTTAGAGTGCAGGAAACATTACGAACGATTTGATACAATAGTATTCGGAACATCACAGGGATCGTCCTAATGAAGATGCTGAGAATTTCATGCTGGAATAACGGACTTTCAGTCCGTACTTTTTAACCTCTGGACTTTCAGTCCAGAGTGGTTCAGTTATAATCGCTGTATATTATTGGAGATCAGAAAATGGCTAAGATTGAAAGAGGAAGAATAAAATATGGAATTTTTTCTCATATAAAACAAGACATTCCATCAAGTATTGTGGTTCTGTTTGTGGCATTGCCACTTTGTCTCGGAATTGCGTTGGCAAGCGGAGCCCCCTTATTTTCCGGCCTTATTGCGGGAATAGTTGGTGGTATGGTCGTGGGGTCTATAAGTGACTCCGCGCATGGCGTCAGCGGCCCGGCGGCAGGTCTAGCTGTAGTTGTTTTTGAGGCGCTGCGTTCAATGTCCTTTGAAATATTTTTACTTGCCGTAGTCATTGGGGGAGTGCTACAAATAATACTTGGTTTAGCAAGAGCAGGCATTATTGGATATTTTTTCCCTTCTGCAGTTATAAAAGGGATGCTTGCAGGCATTGGTATCATCATCATCTTAAAACAGATACCTCATGCGTTTGGATATGATAAGGAGTGGATGGGTAGTGATTCTTTTGTCCAATTAGACGGTGAAAACACGTTTACATTACTGTGGAAACTTTTTCTTGGACATGTAACACCTGGAGCGGTATTAATTGCTGCTATTTCAGTAGCTATTTTGTTGTTATGGGAATTGTATCTAACAAAAAAACATCAGAATGTGTTTAAATTAATACAAGGACCCATAGTTGTGGTAGCGGCTGCTATTTGTTGCCAGTTTGTAACAAAAAGTTACTTTCCTCAATATGCTGTAGGTCCGGAGCACCTGGTAAGTGTGCCGATTGCAGGCAGTATATCATCATTTTTTGACCTGTTTACCTTTCCTGATTTCAGTCAATTTGGCAATAAAGAGGTCTATATTTTAGGTGTCACGATTGCGATTGTTGCCAGTTTAGAAACACTTTTATGTGTGGAGGCTACCGATAAACTGGATACTCACAAGAGGGTTACATCAACCAACCGAGAGTTATTTGCTCAAGGTGCCGGGAACATACTATCTGGGATGATTGGTGGATTGCCAATTACGCAGGTAATTGTTCGAAGTTCTGCCAATCATCAAGCCGGTTCAAGAACTAAGCTATCTGCTATCCTTCACGGGGCTTTGATGTTGATATGTGTGGCATTACTTCCAAGTGTGCTTAATCTTATACCCCTATCTGCTCTTGCGTGCATTTTAATAATGGTCGGGTATAAATTGTCTAAACCTTCTCTATTTATACAGACATATAAACTGGGATGGAACCAATTTCTACCGTTTATAGTCACTATTCTTGGAATTGTATTTGTAGATTTACTGGTAGGGCTTGGTCTTGGGTGTTGTGTAGGTGCTGCTGTCGTCTTAATCCGTAATTACAAAAATTCTCACTTCTTACATATGGAGACAGGCAATGGAGGAGAGCAATTAAGAATGACGCTGGCTGAAGACGTTAACTTTTTAAATAAAGGGGCAATTATAAAAGAATTGGCCAGAATACCAGGAATGACAAACCTTACCATTGATATGAGTAAATGTTCTAGTATTGATTATGATGTGAGAGAAGCTATAGAAGATTTTATTAAATCAGCAAGCGGAAGAGATATTAACGTAACGCTGAAACATCCATTAGCTGAGACTAATGGTAAAGAAGAGATTTACTCTAAAAAACTTGACAAATGGGTATTAGCCTTGCCAGTCAGAAAAGATGTACTACCGGTTTAACGAGTGTCGCTTTACTGTTCGTTTATTAGCCAACTAGATCATTTATCATAGTTAAAAATAATTAGGAGGTTCTTCATATGCGAGTGTTAAGACATCTTTTTGATGATAACAAGGAATGGGCAAGAAAGATAAAAGAAACAGATCCTGATTTCTTTTTAAAGCTCTCTAATCAACAAACACCTGAATACCTATGGATTGGGTGTTCTGACAGCCGTGTACCGGCAAATCAACTTGTTGATAAGTTGCCAGGTGAAATATTTGTACACCGTAATATCGCTAACGTTGTAGTCCATACTGACCTGAACTGTTTGTCAGTTATTCAATTCGCTGTAGAGGTATTAAAAGTTAAACACATTATTGTTTGCGGACATTATGGATGTGGTGGTATTAAAGCCTCCATGGATAACCTTGAACATGGATTGATTGACAACTGGCTTTGCCACATCAAAGATGTTTACCACTATCATCAAACCCGTATTAATTCATTAGTCAGTGATGATGGTAAATTTAACCTGCTATGTGAACTCAATGTCGTAGAGCAAGTATCCAATGTATGCCATACAACAATTGTTCAGAATGCATGGAAATCTGGACAGGAGTTAGCAGTTCATGGTTGGATATATGCAATTGAAACCGGATTGTTAAAGGATTTAGATGTTTGCATTACCAATAAAAATGAAATATCTAGGATCCATCAAATAAAGTGATTTGTATTAGGTTGAATCCGGCAAGGTTGGTTTTTATGAAAACCAATAATCTTTTTGATTATACAGTCCTAACGAGTGTATCAACAATTTGAGGATTGATGGATTATAGATTTAACAAAAAGTTATAGATCATAGCTAAGTAGATATACTAAAACCGGTTTGGTTTTTGGAATTTCAGAAAAAAAATAAGGCTTGGCTGCAGTTATTCCCGGGCAGAAAAACGCGAGGACTTTACTCTGGCAAAATTGTTTTTAGATTTTCTCCAAAAGCAATTTTAAGATAGGTATAAACATTATATTTTACATGACAAATAATAGGTGGAATAAAATGAGCAAAAAAATGAAAATACGACAAAGAGTTTATTTTTTTCTATGGATAGGACTATTAGTTTTTGGTACCGGATGTACGGAACTTAGTGAGGTGCGCAAGGAGAATCAGGTATTAACAGAGAAATCCTCTCAGCTACAACAGGAAAGAGAAGGACAGGTAAAACAATACCAGCTGAAAGAAAAACCAAGTCCCGTAAAAACAACTGCGAATGGTGTATGCAAAGAGGCAAGCAGTCATGAAGTCGGGAAGCATATCAGTTGGACACTACGTCCGATTGTTAGTAACAGGATAAGTTTAGTAATATATGAAGATGGACACAAGGAAGATTATCCGGATACGCAAGAACTGCCTGATATTGGAGAAGAAGTTCAGACGGTAGATATGGTACTTCAAGATGAGAAGTTGGTCAATAAGGTAGTTTCTAGACATGTTTCAAAGATTGTAACATGGCAGGAGCGGCGTGAGAAGATGAAGGATGTTTGTAGAAATTGCCATAATGAAGTTCATATTAACAATTCATACAAACAATTTGATAATCTTGTGCTCCTGTACAACGAGAAGTTTGCAAAACCCGTACAGGCGATGATGAAGGACCTTATTGAGGACGGTGTGTTAAATCCTAATGGACCGTTTGAGCATGAAGTACAGTGGATCTACTGGAAATTATGGCCTTACGAAGGTAGAAGAACGAGGCTTGGTGCAAGTATGATGGGTCCTGATTATACCCATTGGCACGGAATGTATGAAGTGGCACAACACTATTATATAGATTTTTTACCTGCGGTAATTCAGGCAGCTTCCGAAAAGAGTAATGAAATTAAGGTAAAATACGAGCAAAAGATTGATAGATTGCGAACTCAGGAAGAACACTTGTGGATGAAAGTTTTTTCTGAAGAAGGAGTAGAAAGATTGAGGGCTACTTACAAAGATCACTATAACTAATAAACCTGAGGTTGCCAAGCGGTTAAAACAAATCCATTATTGGAATAGAATTAGTAAAGTGAAAAAGATGACAAAAGGTCAATTGGAAGCAAAAATCAGTGAGGCACTGATGAAATTTGAGAAAGAATTTATGGGTAGAGGGACTATTGAAACAGTTACTTGCATTATAAAGGACGCTGTATTAGTACGGCTTAAGGGTGTGCTGACTCCGGCGGAAGAACAATTAGCGAAGACCTTAGAGGGTGCAGAATCAATAAAGGAAATCCGTATTCAATTATTAGAGGGCGCAATGGCTTTGCTGAGAAACATTATAGTAGAAATTACGGGATGCAGGATAAAAAGTTTACACTCTTATATAAGTGTAAAAAGCGGAGAGAGGATAATCATTTTTGTATTAGACAGGAATTTAGAAATAAAATTTATTTAATCTATAATTAAATGGAGTTATTAGATGAGTAAGACTTTAGTGGGCATAATAATGGGCAGTGACTCTGATTTGGATGTAATGAAAAAAGCCGGACAGATTCTAGATAAGTTTTTAATAAGTTATGAGAGGAACATCATTTCTGCTCATCGTACACCAGATATGGCACATGAGTATGCGGTAAATGCCGAAGGATTGGGTTTAGAAGTAATCATTGCCGGGGCGGGAGGCGCAGCTCATTTAGCAGGGGTAATTGCATCGTTGACCCCCCTTCCGGTAATTGGCGTGCCTATGCATACACAGAGCCTGGGTGGAATTGATTCGCTTCTATCCACAGCACAAATGCCATCCGGAGTACCTGTGGCTACGATGGCTATTGGTAACGCCGGGGCTAAAAATGCGGCTATATTAGCAGCACAAATACTAGGTGTCAGGTTCCCAGACATAAGAGAGAAAGTAAGCGCGTATAAAAAGGAGATAGCTGAGCAGGTTATAGAAAAGAACAAAAAGTTACAAGATGAGTGGTGTCATACAAAAGGTTCATAATCCAGTCGAGTATAGAGTTGAATATAAGGTATTTAAATGTGCTTACAAAAGACACAAGAAATTTTTTTTAAATTTGTTTCTTTTGCAGGGAAATAGTCTAGTCCGGAATTTGACTTGAAAAAGTTTTTATCCTGCAACAAAGGCCATTGATTTTTAGAAAAGAGCAGGAGGAAAATGGTTCCTGGTTTGGACATTGTGGTGCTAATTATGTTACGGAACATGGTCGGTATTAACCGGTCCTTACTCAATAGAAGAAGATATGACCAGGGATTATGTAAGAAAGGCAGCATTGTGGTTAATAGATTTCCAAAATGAAGATGGTGGATGGGGTGAGACGTGCAAATCGTATTGGGATACATCTCTCAGTGCTATTGGAAGGAGTACTGCTTCTCAAACGTCATGGGCGGTATTAGGGCTTTTATGTACTGAAGAAAGAGACTCCAATGCAGTTAAAAAGGAAATTGAATACTTAATAAAAACGCGGAAAGAAGATGGTACATAGGATGAGGAAGAGTTTACCGGCACTGGTTTTCCCAAAATTTTTTACCTTAGATACCATATATATAGAAGCTACTTTCCACTTCTGGTATTAAGTAAATAAGTACCTGCTGTCAATGTCTAATGGTGGTGGATTCTATTAAACATGCAAATTAAGAAATAATAACAATGTAATTATTACCATAATTTAAGTAGTGAGGAGATACTATTGAACAAGACAAATAATAGTTTGATAATTGGATTTATTGTAATTTTTCTTATGGGATCTGTTATTAACGGAACTGCTAAAGCAACTGAAAAGACAAGCATAGGAAAAGAGAAAATAGATGCAAAACACATAATTAAAACGGTCTGTACTAAATGTCACAATATTAACAGAATTATATATTCACCAGATAGAGATGTACGTGACTGGGTCCAGATCATTGCATTTGCTAATCGAAAAGAAAAATTTATTACTAAAGAAGAGATGGTCGCAGTAATTGAATGGCTTCAAGTCAATCGTAAAGAACTGAAACCAGCTCCTGTGGATTTAGATGAGTTAACAAATGGATTTGATCCTGCAATGAAAGAGTTTCTTGTTAAGAACAAATGTCTTATGTGTCATACCGGAGACAGAATTCAACAGAAAGCAGGTTTATTGAGTGCACAAGAATGGCAAGGTATTCTGTCCCGGATGAAATTAAAAGGGCCTGGTCTCCTTAAAGGTACGAGTGCTGACAAAGCAGCAGACTATTTATCAAATGTTCATATTCAAATTCCAGATGACTTTGAAGAGAGCGTGAAAGATACTAAAGATAAATTTAGTATAGATGAATTAATTGAAGAATCTTTTTCTGCTGAGTTCAGCCCCAAAGAGATTATTAATTCTTTCTGCATTAAATGTCATAATATTAATAGAATTGCATACTCACCAAAAAGGGGACTTGATGATTGGCTTAAGTTATTGTCAAGCCATATTGTAATGGATCAAAAAATTAAAAGTACTCTGTCTCATGACGAAATAGTTGAAATATGCAACTTCCTTTCTAATAGTAACCAGAAATTAGAACCTGTAGAAGTAGATACAAAAGAATTAACAAAGAATCTAGACCCTGAAACAGGAAATATGTTAATTAAGAATTATTGTCTGGACTGTCACACGGGAGATAGAATTATTAATAAAATGAGTGAATTGGATTCGACAGAATGGGAACATGTTGTTGACCGTATGTACACAAAGGCCCCCGGGCTACTGAAGGATGTTGATAAGCACAACCTTGCAACTCATTTGTTTGACCGGCACCTCTTGACAAAAATAGAAAAAGGTGCAAGAAAAGGAAAAGGTATATTTAAAGGGTTATACTATAAATACTCCGGATCAATGGATATTTGGAGTGAAATGAGAGACAACTACGATTTTAATGATGAGACCAGTAATGATACAAGTGCCGCAAGACGACAACAAGGTTTTTCTGAGGGTAAAGCCACTGTACGTGGAGAGCTCTTTGATCCTGATCGCTGGAAGCTACACCTGGCTATCGGTGGTCACGCCCTTCTTGACAGAGGAAGCGTATCACTTGAAAACAGTTTTTATAGAAGAGAAGATGATGATGAAGAAACTGATCTGGCACTTGAAGAGTCATGGATTCAAGTGGCCGTCAACAAGAAGTTCAATATAAACATAAAGGCTGGTATACAGGATTATAAATCTGATCTTATAGGCTCTATATATCACGATACCGACCTGGGTGTGCGTGTTACCGGTTCTTATAAGGGAATTGATTGGAGCCTTTACGGTACTAACAGACTGGAAAATGACCTGCTTTCAGATTTTAACCAGATATCAAGTTTTCGTGATCAGCAAGTTTATATTGCACACCTTCAATTTAATATCGGTAAAACAGTAGTAAAACCGTCAATACATTTCAACATTGATGAAGAGGGTGATCATGGGCGTGGACGTGTTGGCAGAGAAGAAGATGTAGAAGCATTCTATGTCGGTTTTACCACTTACGGACCAATAGGGAGAGTAAATCTGCTTACCGGGCTTTATGGAGTATTTGGGAGCCAGGATAACGTCTCATTAGTAGGGGCCATACCGTTAAGGGATCAAAATGTAAGAGCATTTGCAGGATATATTGATATTTCATATCCAATGCTGAATGGAAAGATTACTCCTCATACCGGAGTGTTTTATGTCTCAGGTGATGATGATCCTTTCGACGGTGACGCAACAGGGTTCGATGCAATTTCTGATCATGTGGATGTTTGGGGTTCAAAAGGTTTTATGATAGATGATCGCGTCTCTTTAGGAGCACTGGGTGGGCGTACATTAATGAGGCATGATAGTCCTTATACTTCACTCAGAGACACTGATGCCAATTCTAACTTTGTTAATCCCGGTGCAGTGGCTGTCAATATTGGTTTAAATACAAAACCATTTGATAAACTTACTTTAGATACAAACTTTACACAATTCTGGTGGAGAGAAACTGATTCCCTTGAGGCGATTCTGGGGGCGTTAGGCATACCGAATAATCTGGGTAATACATTAGGGTTTGAGGTCAACATGGAAGCAGGTTATCAACTTACCGATAAACTTAACGTCAATGCATCCGGGACGATCTATAAGACTAACCAGGATTTAAGGTATGTTTACGGAGACAATGATGTGGCGATCAACATTACCGGTGGAATTCAATTTAATTTCTGAGTATAAGATTACGTCACCTGATTTAAGCAGAAATTGATTTCCAATGTAACATATTCAGATATAATAGAGGTTATAATTCTTGTAATAATTCAAATAAGCAGGAGATAGCATTGAACAAGATAAATACTAGTTGGATCATTGGGCTTATTGTAGTTTTTCTTATGGGATTTGTTACTAATGGAACTGCTAAAGCAACTGAGAAGACAAACACAGGAAAAGAAAAAGTAGACGCAAAACGCATAATCGGAACGGTCTGTACGAAATGTCACAACATTAATAGAATCGTATTCTCACCTAATAGAGATGTACGTGATTGGATCCGGATAATTGCATTTGCCAATAGAAAAGAACATTTTGTTACTAAAGAAGAAATGAAAGCAGTGGTTGTATGGCTTAAAGACCATATTAATGAATTAAAACCAGCACCTGTGGATATAGATGAGTTAACAAAGGGATTTAATCCTGAAATGAAAGAGTTTCTCGTTAAGAACAATTGCCTTATATGTCATAATGGAGATAGAATTCAACAAAAAGCAGGTTTATTGAGTGCACAAGAATGGAAAGGTATTATGTACCGTATGAAATTAAAAGCGCCTGACCTTTTTAAAGATACGAATACAGATAAGGCTGCAGAAGTTTTATCAAATTTTCATACTCAAGTACCAAGATGATATTGAAGAGAGTCTGAAAGAAGTTATAGATAGACTTGAGACGGATAATTGATTGGGGCCTTTATGGTGCAGGCAGGAAAGAAGACGTTAAAAAGTGGTATTATTTAAAAACTATAAATTTATATAATTTTAGCATATATATAGTACTTCCTCGTTTAAAACACCATATCAATTATTCTGAAAGTTTTTAAGGTTTTGATCTTATGTCAAAAATTGTCATAGCCCCGTGTGGGTAAACTCCGGCACTAACCATACCTTTCATGTTGTGATCATGAGCAACGCTTATGCCTGGCCCAATATTACAAGATAGACATATTCTCTTAGAAGTAGCTTCCGGGATTTTGTATAGAATATCATATCTTTCTCCAGATCCAATACGTAAGGAATCATGTTCGTATGGGGATTTTAACTTCCTTCCATCCTTGCCAATTGTTAATCCATGATGCCCGTGTGGATGCCATATATAGATATGGTCGTATCCTATAGCCATTAATCTGATCAAAACAGTCTCGCCATCGTAAGCAACAATTCTTGTTCCAGGGTCATTAACAGTAGAGAGAGGGTTCTTCAGATTATCAGTAAATATCCTGCCATTGATCATAAAATAATCTGACTCCCAATCTAATCCCCGTCTTATATGGCCAAGGCTCCTGAGCATTTCCATATATTGACTATCTATTTCACTGAAAAAAATGGTGTATTCTCTGTCATATTTATAACCGTAAATCCGTTTAGGTTTTTTTTCGATAATCAGTGGAAAATACATACCCGCCATTATATGGTTAGTTGAATCAACATGACAATGCCCCATATATGATCCTTCAATATCGTCAGGTATTGTCAGTAAATATCTAAAAACCTCACCTGGAAACACTGCAGGATAAGGTAACTTTGGTACACCGTCAACATATGGTATTAAATCCAGACCATGAAAGTGAATAGTGTGCGAAACATGATTAACTCCAGAGTGCTCCTCCGTTTCATACCAACCGGCATTATGGAGAACAATAACGTAGTTCTTGCCTGATCTTAAACGTATTTCATCTCCCGGTACTTTTAGTGGTAATAATTTAGAATCTCTATCTTCTTCTGTTTTAATCTCTCCAACATCAGCAAAATCTTTTGCGTGGGTAAACCCCCAAATATAAATTGAGTTGCCATCAGCCATTTTCTGATAACCATCAATCGCATAAAGATGAAACTCTTTTTCTATTTTGTGTTTATTGCTTAATTTCTTAAATTCACTTTCCATTACAGCATCGCCAGGTATTGTTTTTTCGGCAGCATTAACTTCCATTGTAGATATGAAAGTAATTAGGGATACAAAAAAGCAAAATAGCTTAGACAGTTTTATTAGATTATGCATTGTACTGTTTCCAGAGGAATTTGTTTTATAGGCAGTCATAGAATTACTCCTTATTTCAAAAAGATAGTCTATTTAGTTCCCATTCTGAAATTTCAAAACGTAATAATTGCAGCGCAATGGCTTATACCGACATGTCTAGGTACAAGGAGGGAAAGTGCGAAAAATTTGTTTTACTCAATTGAGATTGGGATTGTATCAAAGTAAAAGCCAAATGTCAAGAAACCGGAGCGGATCTCTGGAATTTCTGAAAAAATGAGTTTTTAGAAAATATAGCAGAAAATTTCAAGACACCAAAACTGTCTTCTGCTGGAGTAAAAGTAAAAAGCCGAGCAGCTAGTAAGGACATTGTAATAGGACATTTCTAAATTGGCTTGACACACTTAAGAAAAACACTTGACTAGGTTAATAAATTAAATTATATTGTTTTTTCATTTACGGAAGACTGCGCAAAGATTCTTTAATATACTATTGAATTGTTGCAGAGTAAGCCAACACTTTTTCACAAGTACTCTTAATAGGAGTACAGGAAAGGGCGTTGGCTTTTTTTATTTGCAGAGAAGGATATTGTTAAATGGTTATGAAAAGATTTAAAAGTAAAAACTGCGTTACCTGTAAAAGATGTATGATTGAGTGTGCACTAAGACATTCACAGGCACAGGATTTTGTCTTATCCTCTCTGGAACAACCAGCTCCAGTACCAAGGATTAACATAAGTTTCAGAAAAGATAAACCACATGCAACTGTTTGTCAGAACTGTAAAAACCCAAAATGCAGGGAATCATGTGAGTACGGAGCAATTACTAAATTTGAGGATGGTAATGTCGTTATAGACCAGGAAAAGTGTAATGGCTGCTGGGAATGTATAGAGGCCTGTCCTTTTGGCGCAATAACGAAGGAAACAGAAATGAATATTGCCATTAACTGCGATAATTGTGAGGGATACGATGACATGGCTTGTGTAGAGGCATGTAAAACTTCTGCGCTCTACTACGTTGAAAAGAGAGCTGTTGTTACTGCCTGTTAAGTTCCATTGGTTTCCACTGGATTTTTTTACTGACTGACAGGTAATACTCAAAACAACCTGGATTTTAATAAGTCAATTATAGATGTAAAGATTGCTAATGATGTATTCTTGCAGCACTTTAAATGTACTTTTTTTTTGTAATTCCACAAAGAGATTCCCCGTGTGTTAATACATAGCACTGGATGATTTATATAAATCTTTCAATTTAAAAACTATTTATAAAGTTAGATAACTCGTTTCAGGAGAAAAACATGAAAAAGATTACGTTACAAATTAACCAGAAAGAATATGAAGCAAGTGATGGTGAAACTATCCTTGATGTTACCAAGAAAAACAATATCCACGTTCCAACTTTATGTCATTGGGGCCTGCTGTCACCATTTGGGCAATGCAGAATGTGTGTTGTTGAGGTAGATGGTAATCTGGGACCGGTTACGGCCTGTAACGCTCCTGTCTGGGATGGCATGAGTGTTGTAACGGAAAGCGATAACATTGCGGAACTCCGAAGAAACAACCTTAAGTTGATAC
>JABHIW010000155.1 GCA_018670825.1 Candidatus Scalindua sp.
GGTATACTAACCATATCATGCACGAAGCTGACCTGATCCTCGCTTTTGGGGTCAGGTTTGATGACCGCGCGACAGGCAAAGTTAAAGAGTTCTGTCCCAACGCCAGGATAATACATATAGATATCGATGGCGCGGAAATAAATAAAATAAAAAAAGCGGATATAGCTATTCAGGGTGATATTAAGCAGGCAATAAAACAACTATTACCTCTGATTGAGCATAATACTAGAAAAAAATGGACAGAAACTATAATGGATATGAGAGAAAAATATCCAATTTCTAAAAAGATGAAACAGGATGAACAATCACCAGAGGCGATGATAAAAAAAATAGGAGGCTTTGCGGGAGAGGAAGCGATCATCACCACGGATGTTGGACAACACCAGATGTGGGTTGCGCAATATTACCCTTTTTCAAAACCCAGAACATTGCTGACCTCTGGAGGCTTAGGGACAATGGGCTTTGGATTTCCGGCCGCAATAGGAGCAAGTTTAGCTAATCCCGGGAAAAAAGTTGTCTGTTTCAGCGGAGACGGATCGTTTTTGATGAATATTCAGGAATTGTCAACATTGTCTGAGTTGAGCCTGGATATTAAGATAATAATCTTTAACAATAGACACCTTGGACTCGTTAGGCAGCAACAGGAGTACTTTTATGGCAAAGAGTTTATAGCTTCGCAGTTTTACTGTAAAACAGATTTTGCAAAGATCAGTGAGGGTTTTGGGATAGAAAGCTATGATTTGGAAATGGATGAAGCCCCTTTTCTTACGCTCGAAAAAGCGATAAAAAAAGAAGGACCAGTTTTGATCAATATCCCTCTTGCTCCTGAGAAAAATGTAACGCCAATGGTTGCACCCGGTTGTGCAAATTATGAAATGATGGGAGGTGAGATAAATGAGTAATACCGCAAACACAACAATTGAACTGATTGTAAACAATCATCCTGGTGTAATGTCACATATTACCGGATTGTTTGCAAGGCGAGCTTTTAATCTGGAGGGCATATTATGCGGAGAGATAGAAGATGGCTCGAAGAGTAGAATGTATTTACTTGTTAAAGATGACGATAGATTAGAGCAGATAATAAAACAGATCGAAAAACTGTATGATGTATTAGAAGTCACTCTGCGGGAAGATTATGATCATACTATATTCAATAGGTGACATGAGATCATTATATCGGACCGATAGGTATGCTAAAACCGATTTAGTTTCTGGCTTTTCAGAAAACTAAATCTTGGTTGCCTGCCCGACATGTCGGGCAGACAGGCAGTTTTCCCCGACAAAAGGTGCTGAGGACTTTTCCCGGACTGAAAAACGCCAAGGACGTTACTCGGGCAAAATAATTTTTTGATTTTTCCGAAAACAATTTTGAGATGAGTATAATTTGAAATAAAAGAAAGTGGACAGTGCGTGGCTAAATATAGTTTCACTATTAGTCACGTTTAAAATGTACAATTTTGAATTGATTTCATCTTGATCCCAAAGTGTATTTATCGTTATAACACTAATTTTTACTAAAATTTACAGAATAAACAAACGCTTTTCTAAGATTCATCCTTTGTTCCCACATGGTTGTTTGTGTGGATTCTTTGGTGATCGTGGGAAGAATGTTACTGTACTCCATGCCAGAACCGGAATTACGTTTATAGATTTCCGGTTCTTTACCAGGAAAGATTGATATCCCTTTGAAGTCAAAAATGTTCAATACAAAAAACTGACTCTTGCGCAACCGGTAAATCATTACAGGAAATCAGAGAGGAAGTTACAAAGGTGTGTGAGAGTTAGCTAAAGAGATTCCAGGAACTCAAATACTCAATCAATTCCCGAAAATCCGCAAAGAAGATAAAAGAACATGACGTATTGGACATTCAGGCAAAAGAGGTCTATCTAAGAAATGCTAATGCCGCGAGGGAAAGAATAATCGCAAAAATTTTACGCACATTCCAATGCTCTTTATAAATAACTATAGAAAGTATTATTGGTATAAGAATGTATAGCGATTGAATGGCATAAACAACACCCAAAGATCCGTCAACAAACGCAAGCATCATTGCAGAGAAACCTCCAAATTGTGTGATTCCTGATAAAAATGATATCTTAAGCATATCTTTATCAATATGACGATATTTGAATGATTTTCCATTGCGTTGTGTATTTTTCTTTTGTAGTTCATAAATACACCAACCAGATATTGAACCGAACGCATGAGAGACTGCTACAAATAAAAATACCGTTTCAAATACTCCAGAGCTATATTTACTGATTCCAGCAGCAACAGCAGTGAAAAATGATGCTATAAGTAAAAACACAATCCCTTTCCATAAATGCTTTTGTCTCAATTTTTCGCTTTTATGAAGAAGTAATAATGGCACAGTAATACCAAGCGTAATACCTATCCATTCTGCTACAGTAAATTTCTCTGAAAAAAGAGTCATCCCTATTGCTAGAGTGAATATTGGGCCTGCGGTCTTGTAGAGAGGGAACAAGATCGCAGTATCAATATATTTAAGTGCATCCATGCGGAATATAGATCCGATTATATGTGTGATCCCGCTCATAAAACCGAGTAATAGGCCAATTTTCCACAATCCACCAAAGCCAGAAAATATCCAACTAGCGGTAAATGCCAGGACAGAAGATACGACGGTACTCCACATGTTCACAAGCAAAGTAGAGTGCCCCTGTTCTACTGCAATTTTTTGAAAAAACGTATATAGTCCTGCAAATACAGCAGAGGATATAGCGTATATAAACCAAAGTTCCATAATTTATTCCCATTCCAAAATGGTGTTGGGTATTAGATCTTATTATTTGAAAATTATATACCTGAATTAAAACAGTTTTCTGGTAATGTAAACCAAATCATTATATACTAAAAGCAGTTTGGTTTTTCAGAAAACTAAATCCTAGTGGTAGTTGTCACCGGACAAAAAGCGCCGAGGACTTTACTCAGGCAAAACATATTTTTGGAATTTTCTAAAAACTCTTTTGAGAAGTGAAAAACACTTGAATTTTATTAATAATGTTGCTATTCTTTTGAGCAAAAGGGACTGAGGGATAAAATTCCGAACAATCGCATAACTACTTTTCATTGAATGACAATATGAAAAAAGACATCATTAAACTCATTCCAGTTGCCTTAGTTGTCATCACCCTTGTATGTGGGTGCACAACCGCATCAGAAAAAAATCAAAGATCCGCGACAAATACCCTTACTCAGACAGGCCTCCCTCAGCTATCAGCCATTACTGGTACGGGCACGTTAACGCCACCCGCAAACCCCGACAACTTCAGCTTTGTAGTTTTCGGAGACAGTCAACCCAATTTTACCGTTGTCTCTCAAATTTTCAGCCAGATCAAATCAGGCCTCAAACCAACACCGGACTTTGGCCTATCCCTTGGGGACATTGTCAAAGGGGAACCTCAGGTACCGTTTGATTCCGATCCAATTGAAAAAACCCTTAAAAACTACCTTTCACACGCAAAGGAAGCCGGAGTTCCCATATTTAATGCGCCAGGTAACCACGAGTTAGACGATGTAGTCAACACCAATCCCTGGACGGAAATGCCCAGTCAGAAGATGCAGACGTTGTATGAGAAAGTGGTGGGCCCTACTTACGGCTCGTTTGACTTCGGGAATTCTCATTTCATCGTCTTGAATACAGAGGACGTTCCTCCCAAGGGAATGAAAGGCCCAAAGCCTCCTATGGAATTTAGCTATATTGGCCCCAAGCAACTCGCTGAACTAAAAGCGGATCTCGACGCAAACCGGGATAAAACACACATCTTTGTTGCCATGCACTACCCCATTCATCCTCTCAATCCAAAGCGAGACAGCCTGTATGGGGAAAGCCGCCAGGCACTTATAGAATTATTCGCGAAATACTCTAACATCTCCTACGTGCTCGCCTCACATGAACACTATTTTTACAACCCTTTTGACGAAACCAACGTCTCCACGGTGCCCGTCTTCAGGGCTGGGGGGCCAACCCGCTATTTGATTTCCGGCGGTGCAGGGGCCTCTTTCTGGGACCCTTCACAAATCTGGGCATTTCACCATTACCTTGTGTTCCAGGTCAGTGGTGAAGCGGTTAACGTCACGATCAAAAGATTGCCTTGATTAGTGTTATTAGTTAATATGTCTGGCGTTAATTAAACAGCTTGTTATGTACCTTACGCTAAAATGGAATAGGTTCACCATCGTCATCAAATAGTCCCATATCACTTACTAAGCTAAGGAATACCCCAAGTGACTGAGACAGATTATTCACAATTTTACTGTACACTAGTTTTTCTTCTGATGTTTTTGCTTTTCCCATCGCTTTTAACGCTATGTTCATCTCTTTTGAAATACCATCCATTAATTTTTCTGGTTCCATATTTTCTCCCTACAATTATTGTTTATCTATATAAATTAGTGGTACATGAACAAATTCAGTGGCACATACCATCTATTAGCCTTTCCTGGGTTTCTTACAGGTCTCTTAGGTTTGAGTAACCGAGAAATTGACACAAGATGAGTTATAAATCCTTTACTTCCAAGAGGTCGTCCTGTTCGACTATGCAGCTGGATATTCAATTCGGGGGAGTCTTGACGTGAAGGGGATTGTAAAATATCAGACACATGCAGCCAAGAGGAGATTTGATCCCTTTACCCGCTGCGGGAAGGTTATGATCATACTATTTTCAATAGGTGACATGAGATCATTATGTCGGACTGATAAGCAATTGGAGTTGATAAAAAGGTACCAGACTTTTCCGTGAGCCGTTAAGATGTCTGTTCTTCACAAATATTCATAAGCTTCAACTTTATGAGATTTATAATTTGTTTTAATCAAGAGGCATGAGGCTTTTTGTTAAATTTCTGATAATTCAAAACTCGAAAAAGTATTTATAGGTGTAAAATACTTAGAGCTTTCTGTGCTATCTTATCCAAAGTGCTTTGACCTCTTTAATGCCTTGACTTCAATTTTGGTAGATTTTTTTTCATTAAATTAGGTGGGAATAATGATAAAATATAAAAAATTAATGGCGGATCCTCGAACTCTGTTGATTTTCGTCTACACGATAAAAGAGGTTTTACATAGTAGAGAGGAATGCTTGAAAGATGGATGATACTACCAAATTACTATTTCAAATTCTAACTGGCTTCGTTTTGGCCAACATGGCTATCAGCATCACTCTCTATTTGACTTCCAGGCAAAAAGAGTACCTGAGATTAGTACCCTATTGGGTGATGGTTGGATTCGTTTTTATCGTCCAAGGTGCATTTCAGACACACCCTATTCAGATTGCTCTTTCTTTTACTGTTTCTGTGATTCCTATTTATTACATAACCAGGATATTACTTTCTGATATCGATAGTAAGCTGTCTATTAAATTGTATATTGGCCTGATATTTTCCGGGCTGGTGACCACTCTTCTCCTTTATAGGTTAGATGTTTCTTTTAAGATCTTTGCGCTACCATTGTCGGTGGCAGTGGCCAGTCCCCTTTTTGAAGGTATCTACTGGGTCTTATTTAAAAGGAGAAAGAGTTCAACAATGATCCAGAAATTTATGGCGATGGTTATGGTTGCCGGGATCATTCATTGTATCAACTTTGCTCTATATCGCATGGAGGATGGAGCTCAGATTTGGGGTTGGATGGTGACTTTCACTCTTTATCAGTTATTTTCTGTCTTGCTTCCAGCCCTGGTAGTTGAAAGAGTGGCTAAGACCGAGAAACAAAAGCTGGCAAACATAAATGAAAAACTTTTGATGGAAATCGAAAAACACAAACAATCAGAAAAGTCTTTGTTGGAGAGCGAAGAGAAATTCAGTCAAGTGGTTTCAACAACAAGAGATGCCGTCATGATTTTTGATTCTGAGACAAGACAATTCGTTGAAGTCAACAAAGCTAGTGAGGAACTCTATGGATATGATCGTGAAGAATTCCTCAAAATAAAGCACTATGATATTACCAACGAACCGGAGAAATCTGATATTTCTATAAAAAAAACTATTACGAGAAAACTTAATTTAATTCCTTTACGTTATCACAGGAAAAAAGATGGAACGGTATTTCCGGTAGAAATTTCTGCTAGTGTTTTTGAGCTAAAAGGCAGAAATGTTGTTTGCGGAATTATCAGAGACATCACCGAGCGCAAGAAAATGGAAGATGCACTTTTGCAGTCAGAAAAACTGAAGTCAATAGGAACGATAACTGCCGGTATATCCCATGAGTTTAATAATATCCTTGCAGTCATGATGGGTCGTGCAGAGGTGCTTGAGCAGGGTTTTGATGATGATAATGAATTGAAGAAGGGACTAAAAACTATTATAAAGGCGGGTGAAGATGGAGCCTTGATAGTGAAGAAAATGCTTACGTTTACTAAATCAGAAGCAAACCCATCAGAATATATTTTCTTTGATATCAGACATTTATTAGAACAGGCAATTGATTTCGCAAAGCCCCGTTGGGAGAATATGGCTCAGGCGGGCGGTATGAACTATAATATGAACAATAAAGGCATGAAAGAAATACCGGAAGCACTTTGTAACCCCACAGAGCTGAGAGGAGTGTTTATAAATGTTATAAATAATGCCCTGGATGCCATGCCGGATGGTGGCAGCCTTTCATTTAATACATGGAGTAATGATGACACGGTGTTTGTCAGTATATCTGATACAGGCAAGGGTATGTCTGAAGATGTGAGGAAGAAAATATTTGACCCATTTTTTACAACGCGAAGACCACAGGGCACAGGATTGGGTATGAGCGTTTCTTATAGTGTAGTAAAGAGGCATGACGGTAAGATAGAGGTGGAAAGTGAGGAAGGAAAGGGTTCTACAGTTAACTTGAGCTTTCCGATAAAGAGAGAAATTGCACAGCAAAAACTGTCATCTAAACCTGAAGCTCATGAGATAAAGGCAAAGGGACTTCGTATCCTTGTTGTAGAGGATAATGATGATATGTGTATGATAATGAACAATGCACTTACTAGAGGTGGTCATACGGTTAAAATTTCTAATAACGGTGCTGAGGCTATAGCGCTTGCCAGTAAAGAAGATTTCGATCTCGTTTTAAGCGACCTGGCCATGCCGGATGTCAATGGATATGAAGTAGTCAAAATGTTGAATAAGTTAGAAAAGAGGCCAAAGATAGGTATAATAACAGGCTGGAGTGAGCAACTCGAACTGTTTGATAAAGAAGAGATGAAAGTAGACTTTATTCTCAGAAAACCTTTTAAACACATTGAGTTGGCAAAACAGATAAATGAATTGTTTGGTGCGGATAGTTGAGGGTAAAAACCATAACCACATTTCAACGAAGTGGCCTTTCAGTATTTAGAAATTTACTGAGGATAAAATAACTACTCATTAGTAAACGATGGAATAAGTCTTGGAGCACAAAGGTTCTCTCCTTGCCTAAAAACATTTAAGCCAAGCCCAAGAAATCTGAAGAAGTATTTTTTACTTCACAATTTCTGAAAAATACTTGATTTTTCAGGGCAAATATGATAAACATAGTTTCTATAAATAATAACACACCATATACTTACGAAAACAACGGGGGATTAGCTCAGTTGGGAGAGCGTTTGCATGGCATGCAAAAGGTCAGGGGTTCGACTCCCCTATCCTCCACCATATCAACAAAGGACTTGTGACTTTCGGCAGGAGCTTCATTCTTTAATTGTGAACTAAAAAATTCTTTTGCTGTATTTCCAAGTACCTCATCAAGTTTCTTAGTATCCTGGAACATAATGTCTTTTTGCTCTTGCCATGTGTGGTCCGTTAATCTCTCTGGGTTTAATTCCCCACAGCTTGCTGCGAATGAGAAATAGTACCCCGTCAGCTTGCTGCGAGGTAGTTTATTGGAAAAATTAGGGCCGATAGGGACGAGAAAATAAATTCTTAGATGATTTATTCGGAGGTAAGTAGGGAGATTATAAAGGGATTTAAAATGCTAAAGGTAAGATGCAGTCAAGGGGAGATCTGACCCCTTTTCTTTTTCCTTGGTGAACTAATGAACGACGCCAGGAAGCGAAAGTTTGATGTTGTCTTGGTCTGGAGGTTTGACCGTTTCGCAAGGTCAACTAAGCACCTTGTAACAGCCCTGTACGAGTTCAGGAACCTTGGCATAGACTTTATATCATATCAGGAAAATATTGATACTAGCAGTCCATTAGGAGAGGCTATATTCACGATTATAAGCGCAATGAGCAAGCTGGAGAGGGATATCATAGCAGAGAGGGTTAAAGGTGGCTTGCGTAAAGCCAGGGCCAATGGGAAGCAATTAGGACGGCCTGAGACGGGTGTTGATGTAAACAAGTTAGCTGAATACAAAGAGCAAGGTAAATCAATACGTGAGATCGCTAAAGAGATGGGATTGTCTCGTGGTAAGGTAGAAAGGACGTTGAAACAGGGTGTCTCGAAAACCCTTGAAACTTGTACGTTGTAAGTATTTGATTTGCAACAGTTCAAATACTTAATTTTAGGTGTCTCGTAAACATGTATTTTTGAGACGCTAGTTTAAGGATTTATTTAGAACTATATATTATCATTTAAGCTAATATATAAATTGTTTTTCTGCTTATTGCTCTATAGATTGTTTTTTTAGTATTTCGTATTCAATATAGCGCATCCTAAGATCAACTTCACGCAAATGATTTTCAACTTTAAGAGGGTCTGGTGCATGTGATAGATCATTTTCCAGTGATATTTTCAGGGATTGCAATCTATCAAGGTCACTCTGTAATTGATCAACATCCTTAACATGCGACTGAAGACAACCGAAAAGTGGAAGCAGGAATATAAGTGTAGCGACAATTAATATTTTCTTCATTATGTCTTTGAGTTGAAATGTATAGAATGTGATAAAAGTCTACACCTTTAAAATTCTAAGTCAATAAGGAAGCGCATTAGGAAAATTCAATTGTACAAAACCTTTACCTTTTGGAAAATATCAAGCTTGTTATGGAAGAGAAAGAGTCATATTTAAGGTACGATCCTCAAGGAATTGACGCAAGCTGGCATCATGAAGCTATGTTTAATTTAAGGATAAGCAAAGAACAAAATACAAGCATTTAGAAGCATATGATATATTATAAAATCACCCCCAGGGGGTATGTTCCCTGCCTGTTCGCATGTATTAATATTACACCCCACTCACCGTCTGATCCCAACAAAAGAACTTATAACACACCAAAACAATCTGTCACCTTACCTTGAATATGTAAAAACTTAAATATCGGGATTCATAGGAATATTACTGGTGAGATGTGGTTGTGGTAGGGTTAGGTACGGGTGTCACCCGAACAATAAGGTAACACCCGTTACTCATCAATATAAGAATTAAATACTACTTCTTTTTTTTCTTCTTCTTATGGCCACTTCCACTGTCATCGTCACTGCTCTTATCGTCACTGCTGCTATCATTATTATTACAACATTCGCTTAAGATTTGAACTTCATCTATTAGGATCTGAATCTGCCCCTGCATAAGTAGTATCTGCTCTTGCATAATAAGAACCTCCTCCGGTGTTACACCTCCAGATATTCCTGTAAGTTGTGAACCGTCTCCTATAAAAGAATCGGCCTTAACATTGCCATTTACCTCCAGCTTTTCCGATGGAGCATCAGTGCCTATACCGACATCTCCTCCCTTGATAGTCATACCCATCCAGCATTCACCAGCATCTTTGATTCCGTTCTCGTTATAGTCTATCCATATAAACCCTGCAGGGCAGCTTCCATTATCTTCAAGAATTCTAAATTCTCCTACATCTACACTACCCTGTTCATTGTTACTTGCAACTACACCTGCCAATGAAGTAGGTATACAGAATGGAGTCTCAGTGCCATTCTCATAACCAATAAAATCCAATTCACTACCAATAAAATTGGTTTCGCTACCAACGTTATTAATGAATTCTTCAAAGAAGCGATTAAATGGAGAAATAATTCTTTTAGTAGGGCCGTTTGGAAACCAAGGAAATTTTAGTTCCTTTACAGGATAAGGGGGATCCTGTATCGTACCCACACACGATGTTTCAGTACCAAAGTCTGTACCAGTCCCTCCTGTTGTACCCTGTGCAAAAGTTCCTTTCTCTAGACCCAGAGAGTATAGCCCTACAACAAGGATTATCATAATAATTGAAACAACAAATAATGGTCTAAATCTTAACTTCATGTCCCCTCCTAACTATATTTTTACGTAGAAATAAAATCATATTAAATTTTAGAAAAATTATACACGCTCAGATAACAGTTTTCTATCAGGTTTATCCTGATTGCTCACTAAATTAATTGCAAATATTTGAATTATTCTACTTTATTAGGAGGAGAATCTAACTTTGCCAGATCCTCCTTCGACAGATCATTATATAAGGCAAGAAGTAAAGCCTCTAATTTCTCCACCCTATCAGCAAAAGGCCTTATTCTCTTTTAATGGTATCTACCATTTTTTCGAGCTGTGATATGTATATATGTACCTTCTCAAGCTCCTCTACAATACCCTTACGATGTGCACCAACTTCAACTACTTCCATACCGTCTAAACCTTTTGACATTAATGCTGTTATTGGATGGTTTTTGTGCTTCATCCAATATAATATGTTCCAGCTTTGTTTTGCTAACTTCTCCTTAGTTTCTATGGCAAGGTGCATTGCATCGAGATCATCCAGATTGGATTCCATGGCTATTTAGCATAAGCAAAATAGCTAAGTAATCATGGCAATCTATTAGGGCTGTTCCTAATTGCCTTAATCATCTCTTTCCTTAACAAACGTTCGCTGTTCATATTTTTAAAATTAAATAAAACATTACTTAAACCAAATAGTAGCTGCTTGTGACATTGCAGCATCCTCGAACGTTCCCGCTGCAGCATTGACTCTGGCCTGAATCAAAAGCATTGCGATACCTGTCGGCTTCGTATATGAAATCCACCCGGTATCTATAACGTCAGGCGTGCTACTGGTGGTGCTCACAGCACTCCCGAGGATGGCTACTGGATTCGGAGGCCAACTTTGATTAATCGCCAACTGATATTCGGCCTTGGTCGCCGTTGGCCCTCTTACAAACCCTCGAAACAACAGTCGAATTTGCGTACCGGGAATCTCAGCAAAATCAAGCGTAAATAGAGAATTGGGTGTAAATGTAATTTGAAACGCAGAATTTAGTTGAGCGTCATTAATCACTAATGGGAATGATGTGTCTACTGTGGGGGGTGTTTGACCTCCTCCAGTTGTATCATCGCTACTATCATCATCGTTGTGGCCATGCTTATCTTTCTTCTTGTGATGACCACTGCTATCGTCATCGCTGCTACCATCATCTGCCCAAGCAGTGTCATTACCCTTACCAACTAAGAATATTTCGCTTGTAGAATAAAAACCAACTACTACCAATGAAAACATTGCTATAAAAAGTAATCTCCCGAACCTTACGACCATTGTACACTCCTCCTTTATCTAATAATTTGGCAAGAAATCGCAAACCTAAATAAAATGTGAAAACAACTACTGATATCAAATTACTGTGTTACCATTACTTTACGCTCTTTTAACGACAGCCTTCAAATCAAATAATCATCTCCTTTCAATTTGTACCAAAATGGTAAAATCAGAGTTTTTGATTACTAATTACTCCTGTTACATTAAAATGTCGGTTATTACATCTTTTTGCAAACTTAAAGTGGCAGCTTAAACTATTCGGCATATGATTGCAATAAGGGAAAACCTGAATATGCGCTTCGAAATACCTTAGTCTAAAATGAGGGATAAAGGATACGATAAGGCGGAATGTGGAAAGGTGTCATGACACCTCAGATTTACCATCTTATTACGCTTAGTATATGAATGGTGTTTAAGATGAACGAAAGCATAATTTTCATTAATGCTGTCGATGGCTTTGAGAAGGAAACCAAGGCTTCCATTTGTAGAACTCTACCAGAATGTTGATAATGTTAGAAACGGCACTGGAACAGCATCGAGAGAGGCATTCTTCCTGTTAAACACACAAATACAACACTTACAACTTTGAAACTGGGGTTCGAATCCCCGACCTCTTGAGTGCCAATCAAGAGGTCGACTGTGCCCAAATTGTATCCAAAATAACTTAAAACACCCTAAAATAGACTAAATTAGATTTTGGAAATGTGCCTATAAGTCTAATAAAATAAAATAGTTGAAACTAAACCAAAAAACAATTTATACCTTTGGAGATGAATGGGTTCAAGAGGTCGCTGGTTCGAGTCTAGTATCGTACATATCAATATATAATTTAAGCAATTCTATCTACTCGGTTTACAAGAAACAGGTTCTCATTTCTTCAAAAAGATGATCTAATTACGTTTGATATGTGAAATTTGAATTGATAGAAATGGGGTGTATATGAGGAATAATATAAATTCCCCATTTTCATACCACAAGGGGTCTGAGTGTGAACAAATTGTGAACAAATCATTTCAAAACAGACTAAAACAGGGGGGTATTTATTCCCCCTGAATTAGCCATAAACCTAAACAATACAAAACAGTAAGTACTAAACTGAAAAACTACCTATCCAATTAAAGCAGAATGGCATTCAAAAGGTCAGGGGTTCGACTCCCCTATCCTCTACCATATCATAAAAAGACTTACGACATAACGAAGGAGAATATAGCTTAGAGATTGTATTTATTTTGTGACCAAATTTTATGAGAAGTGGGAGGGGGTATAGGAAGTCAAATTTCTATACCCTTTTTTTTATTTACCGTAAAGGGTTTTGTACTCCTACTTAGTTTCTGTACGGGAATTCCTAAGCGTAATAATAGTCGTATGTTATGTATAGTATGAGGCAGTAGAAACCCTTGCAAATTGGGAGTAAACTGATACAATTCAATTCCTTAAGTTGTTGTACAACAATGAATTATATCAA
>JABHIW010000069.1 GCA_018670825.1 Candidatus Scalindua sp.
GTACCTGAATTACCGATAGTTTCATTTGCAGCAGTAAGATTGCTTGTACCGCCCAGGTTATACGTTCCGCTTCCACCTGCATTAATACCAAGGCTTAAGTTGGTGAGACTCACAGTTGAACCATCAGAATGGGTAAAAGCACCTGTACCGGAGCCACCCACATTCAGATTATCAAAGGTATAATTTGGAGTAGTAGCCGTATTATGACTAACATTAGAACCGGACGTTATTCCTAGACCGTATGTATCTACATCCATGGTCCCACCGACATTGAGTGTACCGCCGTTATTGTTGAGCGTACTATTACCGGCACCATCAACGATACTGCCTGTCACATCAAGCGTTCCACCTGAAATAGTATAGGTCCCACTGCTGCCTGAATTAACACCCATATTAAGATCATTTGTTATTGTATTTGTACCACCGGTCTGAGTAAAAGTACCGAAACCATCTCTGCCAATGGTTTCATCAGTAGCTGACAGGCTCCCTGATTCGCTTAAATTGTAAGAAGCGTTTCCACCGGAGTAATACCCAAGCCACAACTCATTGGTAGTGGCAGTTGATGTCCCGGACTGGTTGAATTCACCGGTACCAGCATTACCGAAATAAAAGATATTGGCTGAAACATCACTGCTACCGCTTAAATCATAGGTACCGCTGGCGCCTGAATAGGTGCCGAGGTAGAGGCGGTTAGAGACAGTATTAGTTCCACTGGTCTGAGCAAAAGAGCCTGTACCATATCTTCCAACGTACTCATCAGTGGCGGAAACAGTGCCTGTATCACTTAAACTGTATGTTCCACTACTTCCGCCATTGTTGGCAATAAAAAGACCGTTTGAAATAGCATTTGTCCCACCGGAATGGGTAAAAGTACCAGTACCTGAATTACCAATAGTTTCGTTTGCAGCAGTAAGATTGCTTGTACCACCCAGGTTATACGTTCCGCTACCACCAGAATCTACACCAATCCTCAAGTCTGTCAGACCCAGAGTTGAGCCATCAGAAAGGGTAAAGGCCCCTGTCCCGGCCCCGCCCACGTTCAGACTATCAAAGGTAAGGTTGGGGAGAATACCAGTCCCTCCATTATAAGTATGACTGACATTTGAACCGGACGATCCTCCGATGCCATACGTGTCTACGTCTATGGTACCAGTAACGTTGAGCGTGCCACCGTCGTTATAGAGTGTACTGTTACCGGCGCCATCAACGATACTGCCTGTCACATCAAGCGTTCCACCTGAAATAGTATAGGTCCCACTACTGCCTGAGTATTGACCAATAGTGAGGTCGTTGGTAACGGTATTCGTACCACCACTTAAATTATATGTTCCGTTACCGCCCGCATTTTCACCGAGATGCATGTTAGTAACGGTATTCGTCCCACCGGTCTGGTTAAAAGTACCGGTACCTTCTCTGCCAATGGTTTCATCAGTAGCTGACAGGCTCCCTGTTTCACTCAAATTGTAAGTGGCGTTTCCACCGGAGTAATACCCAAGCCACAACTCATTGGTAGTGGCAGTTGATGTTCCGGACTGGTTGAATTCTCCGGTACCTCTATTACCGAAATAAAAGATATTGGCTGAAACATCACTGCTATCGCTTAAATTATAGGTACCGCTGGCACCTGAACTGGTGCCAAGGTAGAGGCGGTTAGACACAGTATTAGTCCCACTGGTCTGGTTAAAAGTACCGACACCGTCTAAGCCAACATACTCGTCAGCAGCTGAAATAGCACTGCTCCCGCTTAAATTATAGGTACCGTTGCCTACTGAACCGTAGCCGATGTAGAGGCTGTTAGAGACAGTATTAGTCCCACTAGTCTGATTAAAAGTACCTATACCAAAACTTCCAACATACTCGTCACCAGCTGAGACAGTGCCTGTACCACTTAAACTGTATGTTCCACTACTGCCTCCGTTCCTCCCTATTACAAGAAGACCTGAAACAGCATTTGTCCCAGCCGACTGGGTAAAGCTACCGGCACCACTATTACCAATATATTCGTATGAAGTCGACAGGCTACCGGAGGTTAACTTAACATGACCAGTATGACCATTTAAATTACCAAGTTGTAAGGAAGCAGCCTGCGCATTATACGCTGAGTGTATCACAGCAGTTCCTCCGTTATTTATATAAGCATGATCACTGGAATTTGGAATATCAGAAGACCAATCAGAAGCAACATTCCATCCACCTTCTCCGGCATAGTCCCAAACACTAATAGCATTTACAATGCCGACGGGCAAGGCCGCCGTAAATAATAGAGACAGACAGATTGTTATTAGTTTTTGTTTCATGATTTTGTACCTCACTTCCTTATGATTCATGATTTTTAGAATTCATAGACAGCACTTCAAAAAGAAAAAAATAGTTCACCGCTCCCCGAACAAAAAACGCCGAGGACTTTCTCCGGACAAACAGCGCCGAGGACAGGGAGACGCGAAGAACCCAAAGTTATGTTTTTCCTCTCTTTCGAGAGGAGTCCAGTCTTGGACTCCTTACGAGAGTAAGGATGTATCATGTAGTTACAAAGAAAAACTAAAAAATTTAAACTCACACTCCCCGGACAAAAGGTGCCGAGGACAAGAAGCCTCTAAGTCACAAAGATAAATGCTATTATCTTTTCTTTGCGCCCTTGGCGCCTTAGCGTGAAATATTTTCTTTGGTTTTTGACTTCTCCCGTAACGTCTATCTTATTAATGAATATGATTCAGTTGTTCACAGAACATATTTACCGCCACATTATATATTTACTTCAAAACAACATAAGATGAACCAAAAATTTACAAAAAAAGGCGTAGATGAATACGTTCTTTAATGAGAACTATTCGTTTACGCCTTCGACCCACAGGCTCTTAACCTGCTGACAAGGAAGCCTGCATCTTTCTTGCAAGCAGTAGTAAATGAGTTTAATAGCTATTATCTTTAAATACTTAACCTCAAAGATCTAAAATATAATCATTGTCCATGTGTTTCATTCGCTTGATATTATAAACGCTTGGCATAATGTGTCAAGTCGTGTTTTTGTCAAGGTTTCTCGTTCGGTAATAATGGTGAATAAGACAATTAACCCTGTCAGATAGTAGAGAAAAGGAGGAGATACCCGATCAGGGTACCACAGCTATCCAACAGGGTAGATTTTTATCAAAACCTAAATTGAGTGATTGTATATTACATACCGTTGTAGCCGCTGGCTTTAGCCTGCGTTTCTCATCACTTGATGGGTTCACGTAAGTTACGCAACCTCAAGGTTGCGGCTACAAAATCACTCAATTTAGGCAAAAGTAACTTCTCGCCAAATTACAGCATTTATCAGTAGTATCCGGTTAGGTTTTTGCGTGCACAGTTTTTGTCATACCTGAGTGCCTTTATCGGGTATCTAAGGACCAATTGCATCCTGGATTCTCGCTAAAAGAATGCCTGTCCGAATGGGTACCCGTCCGAATAGCATTGAGACTGTGTCGTAATGTCATTTTGAAGCTTTAACCGAAGAATCTTAATTTTGTAACCTATTGTAGACATTAGATTCTTCACTTCGTTCAGAATGACATTAAGTGCGTTTTTATAATTGTGACACAGTCTGATTGCCGGGCGGGCAGGAATGACATTTTTGTGTCTATATAAGGATCATTTGCAAAAACCTAATCGGACAGTGCTGAGTGTTTACAAAGTGCAGCAAGTGCTATACCTGATAAGAGACATTTGTTGACAAATGGTTAGATCAAGAGATATCTCCTTGCTCAGCAACAACTTGTAAACTAATATAATAAATACCAAGAGATTTGTTATATTAAGATGGTTACAGAATTGCGAAAGTATTTTGTAATACAATGCAATAACTGGAATTTTGCGAATATTTTACGTAAATTATTTTTGAAAGAGAGAGGGCAAGGAGATCAAAAGAAAGTAATCACATAAATCTGCTAAGTTCGCCAGGAAAAGAATTGCTTTTGAAGCTAAAGTGCCTGTCCGGTAGTTCTACTGCCGGACACACAAAAGCAGAGCAGTTCTACTGCGACCGTATAGAGTAAAGAGTAGAACTCTAACATCCTGGAAAGACGAAAGGAAATAGTTTTTATCCTTTACGATCCTTGTCAGATGTGCTGTTTGTCGGGGGGGGGGCAGTCTAAGATCAGGCTATTCGGTCGGATATCGTATCCTACACGCTCATTGACCGGCGCGTATGGAAACGCGCCCTACATATCTAAGAAAACAAAAAAATAGAGGCTTAAACAGGGATCTTATATTTTTCCCTACCTATGTTGTATAGATCATTACCTTTTGTGTCATTTACAACGATTGCCGGAAAGTTTTCTACTTCCATCTTACGGACAGCTTCTGTCCCAAGGTCTTCAAAAGCAATAATTTCAACTCTCTTTATGGTCTTTGCGATCAGGGCAGCGGCTCCACCGACTGCAGCAAAATAGACAGCTTTGTTCGTTTTCATCGCTTCTATTACCTCTTTTGATCTACCGCCTTTTCCGATCATGCCCTTTAATCCCATTTTAATAAGGGTTGGGGCGTAGGCGTCCATTCTATAACTTGTTGTAGGTCCGGCAGATCCTATTACCTGGCCTGGTTTTGCAGGAGTGGGTCCTACGTAATAGAGCAGTTGACCTTTTACGTCAAAAGGTAACTCTTCTCCTGACTCAATCATCTCTATAAGCCGTTTATGAGCAGCATCTCTGCCCGTGTATAATATTCCGCTGATCCTGACTTTATCTCCTGCTTTCAGTTTCTCAATAGTAGAATCACTAAGCGGTGTTTTTAAATTAATGTATTCTGTCATGACTTTCTTTTTATTGTAAGTTTCTGGTTACGTTAAACGAATGATGAAGGACGACCGCATCTCCGTAGCTGGGACGATTATATCATCTTTCGTCCCTCGTCTCTCTTCCCTCACCACTCGTAGTGTTGTAATTAAATCACAATGCTCTTCGTCCTATGTGAATGGCACTCTATGTTCACCGCTACCGGTAAGCTGGCGATATGGCAGGGATATGCTTCTACCTGCACGGCTAAAGCTGTCGTCCGTCCTCCAAGCCCTTGAGGTCCTATGCCCAGTTTATTAATTTTCTCCAATAGTTCTTTTTCCAGATCGGCAATAGTTTTATCTTCATTATGGCTGCCTACCGGACGTAATATTGCTTTCTTGGCTAACAGGGTTGAATAATCGAAAGTGCCTCCGAGTCCGACTCCCACAATTATCGGTGGGCATGGATTTGCCCCTGCTCTGCTGACCGTATCCACTACAAAGTTTATTACACCCTCTCTGCCCTGTGCTGGTGTCAGCATTGCTGAACGGCTCATATTTTCACATCCACCACCTTTTGCATCAAATATTATCTTTAATTTGTCACCGGGGACTATGTCAGTATGGATTACTGCCGGGGTGTTATCACCGGTGTTGATACGGTCTATAGGGTTCTTTACAATTGACTTGCGCAGTAAACCGTTCTTGTAGCCACGTCTTATTCCCTCGTTGACAGCTTCCCGCAAATTACCTCCTGCAAGTGCAACCTCCTGGCCAATTTCCATGAAGATGATGGCAAAACCGGTGTCCTGGCAAACAGGTACCTGCTCCTTTTTACCAATTTCGGCATTTTCCAATAGTTGCGTAATCACTTCCTTACCCAGAGGAGATTCCTCTTTTTTCAGGGCATTCTGTAATGACGTTATCAGATCATCACCCAGGTTATAATTTGCATCTATACAAAGTTTTTCAACAGTGTCCGTTATCTGTTCTGTATTAATTTGGCGCATAGAATTTTTTTAGGCCGGTTTACTTGCCGACAATTTTCTTTCCAATTGAAGAACGTGTTTGGTGGGCAATGCCCACCAAACTGAATATACCTTAATTAAGATTGTATTTTATTTTTCTTTTGCTCAAGCATTGACTCTTTTGCACGATTTATCAACTCTTCGATGGTGCACAACTCCTCTGTATCGTAATATGCCGTTCCTATACACAATGACAAGTTATATTGGCGGTTTTCCTGTTTATTACGGCTTCGTAATTCATCCTGTAAACGGGTAATGATAATTTCGTTGCTGGCATCGAATGATTCTAGCGCAATAGCCGTAAACTCATCTCTGCCATGGCGGGCTATAATATCAGATTCGCGAAAGGCTTCTTTGAGGATATTGGTAGTTTCAATTTTAGCCAGGTCTTCACATTGACGTCCAAATTTTTCACTGATCTCATTAAGACCCTCAAGATGGATAAAGAAGAGTATCATTCCTCGTTTAGTTCGTATTGCTATACTTAACTGCTGTTGGGCGAAAAGCATAAAACCTCTCCGATTGTACAAACCTGTTAGATCATCAACAAGTGAGAGAGATTGAAGTTCTGCCCGGCCTTTGTGCCGCATAATGGCATATCGCAAAATACGTGAGAGCGCATGGTTGTTCATTTTTTTTCTGACCAGATACTCTTCGGCACCTCTTTGCAATGCCTTAATGGCCATTGTTTCGTCATCCATACCTGTCATTACGACAATCGGAATCTCTGGTGCTCTCTCACAAACCATGGTGATGATGTCTAATCCCTGTTTATCAGGTAAGGAGAGATCCAGTATGATAATATCATAACGCTCACTATCAAGTTCCAGCAATGCTTCATCGAGCTGCTGTGCATGGGTCATCTCATAACGAACATTCTTGATCTCATTGGTAAATTCTCTCATAAGAATTACGTTTTCAATTTTGTCTTCAACATAGAGAATTTTGATTATCTTATCGTCCATTTTATTTCCTTGTCGTTAGCTACTGACTATTAATAGGATTGTAATCTGCTTTTAGGCCTTATACTTGGTGTATTTCGTTAGAAGTTCAATTTGGGGTATTTTGAGTTAAATCATCCCCTTTGTCAAATATCTTTTTTTAAGTAAAACCTTATCTTACTTATAGCAGGTAAGATTTGAAAAAAAAGTTGCTATTTGAAGACGTTCTGTTTTAATTAAACGTATAGATATTTTAAAGTTGTCTGGTAAGAAACCCGATATTAATTATCAGGCAGAATGAATTTGTGCAAAGGAATAGCTATGTGTCAGATGACAATAATGATGGATAAAGAAGGTCAGCAGGAGTTAGTAATGGAGGACGTTGCACATCTTGAAGTGGTTGAAGATGGGATCAAGATCAGTACGTTATTTGAAGAACCAAAACTTATTACCGGTGTAGAAATAAAAACGATTGATTTTCTTTCCGGCAAAACTACGCTTCTGGAAAAACAAGTTTAATACATTCTAATTTCGTGTATTATAGTAGCCGTAGGCTTCCCGCCTAAACGAAACAGTCGGGCAGGCAGCCTGCGTTTTTTATTAACAGATGGATTTACAAAAAACTCTCAAAAACAACAGGAAGAACAGATGGCAGAACAAGACACAATAAAAAAACTCCGAGTATTATTGCCACACTGGATTGAACACAACAATAATCACATAGCTGAGTTCAGAAAGTGGGAAGGAGAGGCGAGAAAAGAATCTGTGGAAGAAATTGCCCAATTACTGGATAAGGCCATCAGTGATATGGAGGTGGCCGGCAAATCACTTTCCGAAGCGCTTGGAAAAGTTGGTGGACCATTGGAAGGCGGGGGAGGGCATCACCACCATCATCACTGACGAGGGTGTTATAGTTGCACACTTTCGTCTACTTGTTGGTTAAAGTAATCTCTCTTCTCTATCCTGGACCAATTTTAAAATTGAGATTTCCGGGAGGCAATTGAATCGAACAGGAATCATCGCCCATCCTAATCCTCTTGAAATATATAAATTTGTTCCATCAGTCCTTATAAAACCGCTTGAATATAACTTGTTTTTGACCGGGAGAATCGGTGGTCCTATAAAGGGGATAATTACCTGGCCTCCGTGTGTATGTCCTGAGATCATCAGATCTATACGTGTCTTAAAATCAGTATCAGCACTGTCAGGATTGTGGGAGAGTAGTATTTTACACTCATTATCGGGGGCATGTTGAAAAGCATCATCAATACCTAAATCATCTTCCAGGTAATCTCCTGCTCCTCCAATCCAGATTCTATCCTCTCCTTTGATTATTGTCACTGCCTTGTGCCTGATGCTCTGCCCGGACTTTTCTAACCAATACAACGATCTGTCAGTACTTCCCCAATGGTCGTGATTTCCCAGGACTGAATAAACGCCATCATTTGCCTTCAGTTTCATCAGTTGAGGCCAGACAGTATCGATCTGTTTTGTCCCATTTCTTTCAAGGATATAGTCTCCTGTACAGATAATTAAATCCTTTTGTAAGGTATTCGTTTTATGGATTATCTTCTCAACAACTGTCTGCGGCATGAAAAGACCATAGTGTAGGTCGGTCAATTGGGCGATTGTGTATCCATCGAACTTTGGAGGAAGGTTAGGTACCGGTATCCGGTAAGTATTGACCTGGAAGATATAGCGTTCAACACAGAACGGATAGGTGGCAATTAATGCACCAATGCCGCACGATAAACCTAATTTAAGAAATTTCCTTCTGTTGATTTTCTCACTCATATATTAACTGCTAAATTCAACGAGGAAGTGCAACACATGAGCTAAAGACCTGTAAAGGTGTTCTAAACTTAAGACACTTCCGTGGTCTACTATTTAAAAGAGATTCATTTCTCTCCGATATCTTCATTCCATAATTCGGGATTATTCAAAATGAAGTCTTTCATTAGGTTGACACATTCAATGCCATTAATGACGTCAACTTTTACCCCTCGGGACTCTAACAGCTCTTCTTCTCCTCGGAAATTTTGGTTTTCACCAATAATAACATGAGGTATCTTGTAGAGTAGAATTGCCCCGGTACACATGCTGCAGGGAGATAAGGTTGTATAAAGTCTGCTCTCTTTAAAGAAGGGTACATATTCTCTACCGGCATTCTCTATTGCATCAATCTCTGCATGCAAGATGGTGCTTCCTTTTTGAATACGCCGGTTATGACCTCTCCCAATAATTTTGTCTTTGTAAACCAGGACTGAACCAATTGGAATCCCTCCTTCTGCTAAACCCGCTTTAGCCTCTTCAATTGCAGCTTCTAGAAAGTTGTCCATATGTTTTACTCTCTGTATATAATCTCAAAGTAAAAACTTCTCCTTGGTTTATAGCACATAATTGATGTTATTGTCGATAGAGATTGAAAAATGGGGGGTATTACCACTATTACTGATAGGCAAATGGTTAAATACTGTTGTTTTTAATATATTAACCATCTGCAGATGAAAACGATTGCCGTTGTACCTACAGCTATAATCGCTAATGACCTGATGAGTTTCCAGAAAAAAGCATTCCATAAGACGAAGTCTGTAGCGCCTTTGGTCGTCTCTTTCGTTTCTTCTACTTTTGTATTATCTTCTAACGACATACTATCATTGTAATAAGTGTTCAGAAACTTTCAATGAATAAAAACCGGATTGTTTATAACGTTTGATTTATTCAATCCTCATACCTATAATCACAAATCAAGGCGTGGCCATATTCTCTAACTGTTACTCCTCTTCTAGATTTACTTTCCAATGAGAGGGCTACGAATATTAAAATAGATTGCTAAAATTCGCATGAGAAATGCTCCTATTAATGTAGTTATTACGGCAATTTGAACTTCATAAAGATTAAGCCTCTGAGTTTGCCAATTGAGAAACAATGACAACAATAGTCCCCAGAAGATGGCTATTTCCGGATAAAAACTTCCTTTTAGAGCTGCAATTTTCGCGTCTACGCGGACAATATCCCTGATAATACCCCCGCCCGCACCTGTTAACATTGCCAATAAAGGCCCCCATATCCAGAGTGGCCACGACTTGGTCTCAATAGCTATTGCTACCCCTAGAACAGTGAAAGCCGCAAGGCCAATAGCATCAAATATCTGATATAGGTTGTTTACAATATTTATTTTGTGATTGCCATGAGACAGTTTGAATGGTTTATCACTATCCATCAGCAAGTTCCATTTCAGCACATCGGTAATCCTGAAAAATATATAGCCCAATATGACCATTCCAAAGACCGTTATAATGTAAACAGGAGTTCTAAGAATACCAATCGGTTCTCGATTAACTAAAAGGTCTCTTAATATTCCTCCTCCCAATGCCGGGAGGGCAGCAAGAACAAAAGCGCCGATTATGTCATATTGTTCTTTTCTCGCTAAAAGCATCCCGGATATTGCGAAGGCAGCGGTGCCAATTATCTCAACGACAAAGAACCACCTGCTTCCTGTAGTAATCGATATTAAGACCGGTGTTATGTGTTCACCAAATATTTGTTTGTATTTGCCGCTTTCTCTCATTTGTGAGAGGCTAACGTTAAAGTCTCTTACCATTTCAAGAGAACAGTTTTTCTTGCTAAATAACACATGTATATCTTCAGAGTATATTATCATCGGATATTCTTTTACCCGATTTCGCCAGCCTTGTTCCCATAAAATAGTGGCGCCTACCAGACGGTCTACTAAAAATCCATCTATACGGCCATCTAAGAGATTATCAAAATTAACATAATCATTTTTAACGGGAATAATAATGCTTTGGTTTTCTGGGGCATTAATGTATTCCATGCAATCCGGGCCATATATATAACCATCAATAACTCCCAATTTGAAATTATTCGCTCTGAATTGCTTTAGCATATCATCTACGCTCTTGAATTTGTTTTTTGTATTTGCAAGGACATAAAGAGCAACGGTTTCTTTGCGGTAAGGCTCGGACAAATAAGCATATTCCTCTCGCTCCCTGGTCCTAAAGGCTCCTGCAGCAATATCACGTTTGCCGTTCTTAATGTCAATCTGGTGTTCTTTCCAGTCAACTTCATCATAATTTATCCGGTATCCCGCATTTTGGAAGATAGTGCTAACCAATTTAATATCCAATCCTGTAAGGTGTTTAAGATCGCCGACGCGTTTTTCATACTGGTATGGTTTCCATAAATACCATCCTCCACGTAAATCTCGAATTGTCTCAGCTGATAATGCTTGTGTGGCGGGAATTATTATAAGAATTAATATTAATAATTTTATATAGATAAAAAGAAGACGCGTTTTTGCGCTCACAGATAGCCTCTTATTCTTCGACATTAAGAAAACATGCCAATCATTTGGCTTTTGCCCTCATGGGTGCTGTTGATAAGAAATGGTTTTTGATATTTTGTAAGGCTAGTAAAATAATTTACAATATACAAGCCTTTTTTGAAGATTACACCCGGATAAATAGGGACAGCGACTATTTGTTTGATTTTCGTGGCCTTCCCCATGGTAAGGCCCTTAGCCTTCTTCCGAATAATTTTTCAAGCGTTTTCAAAAATCGGTCATTACCCCAGGAAGGCAAATGGGTCACCCATTAACTGCAAGTCTCCTTTAACATTGCATACTGTTTTTTAATTTTTCTATTTTCCTTCATTCTCTCTTTTAATCGAAAATTACTTGAAGCTATCGTTTTGTATGATTTAATCTTATATTTTTTTGCAATCTCAGAGAAACTCAATCCTGATAGCTCACGTGATAATGATATCGCAAATAATCGAGGTAGATTCACCACGCCTCTTCTCGTTTGAAAAAGCATATTTTCTTCTATATTAAATTCATTGCATATTGTTTTATTGATTATTTTAACTTTACCTTCACCGAGAATCACCCTTTTTTCCTTAATTTCTAATGTAGACACCTTATCACTCTTTAAAAACTTCTCTTGAATCATTTCAACAAACCCGTTATTACCAAATATCGAGCTTTGGGCCTTTTTAGAATAGAATTTCATAACTTCACCATCCAAATCAATATCCATAAACTCCTTATACATTACTATTGCTTTCTTCTTCCTGCTGGAGAAACAAGCAAGCAGATTATTGATGTCCAGCCATTCACCATCTGATTTACCTTTAAGATAAAATGGGTGGCTGCTCCATTTATAATTATTCAAATCATTTATCATTTTTGCCTTCAATGGATTTTGATGAACGTATTTTACTATATGAGTCAGGTACTTCTCTGCCTGAATGAGTATCGCTTTATAACGTCCTCGAAACAAAGCTCCATCTCTTTTATGTTTTATATTATATCGTTGAGTGTAAACTCCGTTTACATGTCTCATAAATCTGGAAAGATTTCCTTCAGGGGTGTGAACAACAATATGATAATGATTACTCATAAGGCAATAAGCGGAAATATACACATTGAATAGGCTACACGCTTCTTTAAGCACATTTATGAAAAGCTCGTAATCGTCTGATTTAGAAAATATACGATTACGGTTTGCTCCCCGATTAATTACATGATACCATGCATCCGGATATTCAATTCGTAGAGGTCGTGCCATTAAGAGGAGTATAAAGCATCATAGACATGCAGTCAAGAGGAGATTTGACCCCTTTTCCATGACCCCTTTTCCAGGTGGTGAAACCGAGCAAAGCGACGGTTTTGGCATCCTGTGAATGACCTTGTTAGTACTATCACTGGTTGAGAGATTTATATAAACCTGCCATGTCGCTTTCAAAAACAATAAACTGCACATCAATATTTTTTTTCAATACAGATTTTTTTGTTTGATCTAAAAATGAATACTCAATACTGTTATACACATATTCCTTTATGCGATCATATTTAGGCTGATACCTTGTTGCAAGCAACAAATATTCATTAGTAAGATTATTTCTTGATACACCGGAGTCATCCGTGGATATGACAATAGGGACGTCATAGCTAGAATAGATAAGATATGGATGCTTATTCCCCTCTATCCCTAAAATAAACTCATTACTGGTTAAATTAATTTCAATAGCAGCTTTTTCTTTAAGATTTCTTAGCTGGTCTATAAAATCTTGCTCAAAAGGCAAATCAACACCATGTCCTATTCTTTGAGCTTGGGCTATATCACATGCCTGCTGTATGTGAAAAGTTAAGTCCTTTGGTCTAACCATACCTAAAGCTAGTTCACCTGCATGAAGAGCCCTATTAACATTAGGAAATTTTCTAGCAAGATAATTATACATCCTCATGTGTAAAGTGTAATCATTTAATGCTACAATATTATTTTCTGGAGCAACGATATTTACCCCCACAATCAATTGAGATTTTTCTGCAGCCAAACAACCAGAAAACAAATCCGCGAAAACTTGCAGTGGCTCAAGAACTCGAACAGCATATGTCTGGTACCTCATAAAAAAGTCATCACCATCTATACCCTGATGAACATCATCCACCGTAGAAACAAACTTGTTAACAGACGAAGTAAAGCCTTTCTCTGCTTCAAACCTGGAGTCTAAGATAGACAGTATTTCATCTACTTCTTGCTGTGACTTTGCATTTCTTAACAGCTTGTTATATTTTGCAGATTCATTGCTAGTGAAATAATCGGAACTTTTCACACCAACTCGTTTAAGCATGGTTTCAATGTAGGTCACGTTTTCTTTAATTGCTCGTTCTTTGAGAATATTTAAACCAATATCCATATATTCCCCAGAGACTTCTCCAAAATAAGCAAATGCATTAAAAAAGTTGGTGTCAGGTGGCAGTTGATTATGGCTGTGATTGCTATAATCCTTGTCTGACCATAGGGTTAATAACTTTCGATATAGTACGTCATTGGCGATTAGTTGCCCAACTGTTAGAAGATCACACGTTCCATCTTTCTTTTCTTTAACTATTTTTAATGTGCACTTATCGATCCACCAGCTTTTTTCACCAACCCAGTCCAGATATGTTTCTGCATATATGGTTCCAGTGTAATGGTGATGAAGATCGCCTCCCTTAGGCATTCTATTAAAAAACATGGTTAGCAGTGCAATATTCGGTTTCAGAGTATCAAGCATGCTATCATAAAAATCCGATGTGGTTTGCAAATTATCACGATTATTCAATGACGTGCTTGTATCGTATGTATTCAGAGATGAACACCCAAAGAGTATGATCATAAAAATTATTACATAGCCCTTTTTTATATAGTTCATAAGTTTCTCCATTAATTATCGTGCTAACGTCGAGGTGAGTAACCCCGTTTGGCGAATAAAACTTTTCAAAAAAATAAAATAAACAAAGAGCCTAAAAGTGATCAAACCGCACAAGATAGAGGGGTTGGCTCCACTGATTGGTTATATTTTGATCACTAGAACCCATATTTTTCTTTCCTCAGTTTAAAAGCTCTTTCTCCACCTTCCATAATGGATGTAATTTTATTTCGTATTTCAATGTTATCTATTGATCCCTCGTGCTTTATTTGTCCTTTAGTTTGCTCGCTTGTTTCATTATAGTCACAACAAATAACAAGCTCTGTATCGCCATTTACAACAAGATTAGCATTATGACTACTGATGATAATTTGTCGTTTCTTTTTAGCACTCCATATATTCTTTATTATTTTCTCAATAGCACGGTTATCTATATCATCTTCTGGTTGGTCAATAATCAGAGGGAATCCTTCTTGGTTTAGTAATACATTAAGGAGTGCCGTCGCTTGTTGACCGGCTGATGCATCTTCAAATGGTACTTTATCACCCATTTGATTATGTGTTTGGTAATAAAATTTCGGTAAAAACTCAAGCGCAATAGTTGCTAATCTCAAAACACCATCGCTGGAAATTCCCTCAGAAATGCTCTTTTTATTTGATGGAGTAAAACCCACATTATCAATAGTTGGAGTGCGAGGAAAATCTTCTTGCGCTTCTGGTGTTAACCGAAATTCATTTAACGATTTTATTTCAAATACAATTTCACTCCATTTATTAAGAGGTTTAGGCGAAGAAGATACTTGTTCTGTAATTTTCTCGCTTTTGGTTTTTGGGATATTTAATCTATAAGCAGAGAATACAGAAATTATGTCACTACTAAGTTTGGCAATATCAATAGTTTTAGTAAAATCAGCATCTATAAGTCCATCAGATAGATTAGAAAATGAGTCCGAAGATTGTTTTAGTTGTTCTATTTTTGATGACTGTAACTCAATATATTTATCATATATTTTCTTAAATTCATCATCTGTCATATGTAGAGATGATAGCTGAGATCTTTTTTCTCTAACCACAAGTTCGAGTTTTTCTATTTTACTTTCAAGCTCTTTTATTGCGTTTAGTGTTGTCTGGCTTGCTGTAGAATTTTCTTTTGCTTTTGTATAGTTTGAATTAAATTTATCTCTGATATTACTCCATTCTTGATGTAATGAGCTGACGGTACTTTCAGAATTGTTATGTTCTGTTTCCATATTTCCCATATTTTCAAATAATGTATTAAAATACTTATCCCTTTCTTTATTTAAGGGCTCAATGATTTTATCATTTTCATACTCTGTTTTTTGATGAGTGATTTCATCTTTATATTTAAGCAATATATCCTTCAAAGATTGAATACTAGACTTAACAGTTGAATATTCAAGTTTAACTTCATCAAATCTATTTTTCTCATTAACGTAGTACTTTGCGCGATTAAGAACACTCTTATCATCCTCAGAAATACCTTTTAATCCCGATCTTAGCTTTTCTATCTGCTGCTTAAACGAACCGATTTCTATTTCATTTTTCTTTAACTCGGTTTGAAGTAATTTGTTTTTTGAAAGATTATCATATGATGATTTTACTTCTAATGATGCCTCTTCAATTTTAATATCTATTTCTTCTATAGCCTTTGATATAGGCTGTTCAATAAATCGTTTCAACTCTTCAGCTTTTATAGAGATACTACTAAGCTGTTTTTGACTGTAAGCTTGGATCGGTAATAAATCTTCTATTTGTTGTGGTCGTACACTCTGAAACTCCGCCTCACCTACTTTAAGTAACACATCTTCTGAGTTAGGATTTCTCTTAATGATATGTCTTGTGCCGTTAACATTAAAAAATATTCTAACTTCACCTCCAACTTCTCTAAGTGTTTTCTCTATAAGCGTATTTCTCTTTCTTTCGATTTCTGATTTTCCACTATCATTACCAAATGTTTCAGTTTGGTCACAAAGAGCCCATCTTAAATATTCCAAAATTGTCGATTTACCAGAGCCTCGACCACCAATTATAGAATTAAGCTGAGGATTAAGATCTAATTCAAACTTTGAGAGAAAAGCAGAATTTGTAACATCTATTTCTTCTATAAAGATATTTGGTATTTCAGGCTCACTTAAACTAATTCTTGATTCTTTTGCGAGGCATGCTTGCCTTAGTGCTTCAGCCGTTGGTTCTTTCCATTTAATCCATGTTGCAACATTTATATCTCTTAGTGTCTTTCCTCCTCTATAGTCAGAGGTTTGTATAATAGCAATCGACTTAAACCCGTATGCATCGACTTCCCCATTGATGATATTGGAATATCCTGTTCCACCACCATCAAAGCTTCCATCTACATATCCTCCAACACTCGGCATTTTAGAATAAGCTTCGTGAAAACCTTTCCTCATTAAAGTTTGATGTCCTTTTTCTTTAACGTGTGGTAAGAAAATATATCTACCTTTAACGCCATCCGTTCCATCGAGCTTAGAATATATCTCATTAATGCTATTGATTGTTGCACTAGGAATAGGTTGGGTTTCTGAAGTTTTTGATTCCGATTTAGAGGCTTGCGCTAATGATAAAGAACCTAAAACAGTTGGAAATAGACTCCCTTGGAAATTAGCATCAAAAATAATCAAACCTTGGCAGGGTGGTGAGCTTAATGTTAGCTCAATACCTGGAAAAATAATAATGCGCTCATTATCAGAAATAGGCTTTCCACTTTCATCAAGCTCTTCGATTGCTGCGGTCTTGATGTACTCATAAAAAACCATATCGTGATGGTCAGTAATAGCAACAGCGTATAAACCAGCGTCCCTACATTCCTTTATAAACTTTCTGGAATATTCATGTCGTTCTTCATCCGTTACGAAGGCTTCACCTTTCCAATTTGTATCTCTGGGAGAATGAATTTGGAGATCACACTTTCTATAATGGTTTCCTTTGTCCATATGATTCTATTAGTCCTTTTGAAATATAACAGTGCAATAAGTGGGAAATTTCCATGCTATTACTTGCTATAGATAGAAACTGTTTCCACTTATTACGGTATTAAACATATAAAAGAGGAAAACCTTTTCCGCTTATTGCGATATATTGCTGAAATCATGGAAGATAAACTCAGGTTTCGCCTCAATCCCTCTTTAAAGTTGATGGATCAGGTACGGGAGGTTTTACGCTACCACCATTACGCTTACCGTACTGAAACCTCATATTGTCAGTGGATATTGCGTTACTTACGTTTCTTCGGAAGTAAGACACATCCAAAAGATCTCTGTTCTCAACATGTTGAGAGGTTTTTATCTAACCTGACGACACAAGGAAAGGTCTCCGCTTTATTCGCTCAACTTTACTTTTCAAGTCCTATTCTCTTTACAGATTTATTGTCTATCAGTATCCGCATCTGGTCTATCGCAATTTTGTTTAGTTTCTCTAACCGTTCTTTTTGAGACATATCATCATTTATAAATAAAGCATTTAAATTTTCAAGATTTGACAAACATACAAGCTGTGAGACATTAGCGTAGTCTCTTATGTTCCCTTTTTTGTCGGGATTTGTATCTCGCCAATCTTTTGCCGTTAGACCGAACAGCGCCATATTTAGTTTCTGTACGGGAATTCCTAAGCGTAATAATAGTCGTATGTTATGTATAGTATGAGGCAGTAGAAACCCTTGCAAATTGGGAGTAAACTGATACAATTCAATTCCTTAAGTTGTTGTACAACAATGAATTATATCA
>JABHIW010000029.1 GCA_018670825.1 Candidatus Scalindua sp.
CTTTTACAGTCCATTGTTGATCAAACATATAGTTTAAGGAACGAAGAAAATTATAGAAAGATTTGCATTGAATACGCAGAAAAGCATCTTCAAGAATTTCCTTCGCTTGCTCCCGATTTGAGAAAAAAAATGGATGGTATATTACCTCGTGTAATCACATTCCAACACTATGCAACAATTCTGACCGAAGATGAGAAATATGAAAAAGCAATTTCTATATGCGAGAAAGCCATAGAATACGATCTGCATGACAACACTACGTCCGGTTTTGAAGGCCGTATCGCGAGAATCAGAAAAAAAGCAGAGAAAGAGAATGCTTAACACACCCAGCATAAATAAAGAAGTAGTGTACTAGCCATTATGTAAAACGAAAAACTATAGCTTCTCGCCTAAACCTTGACTTTTATTCATAGGAGACTATTTATGAAATACCCAGATAGGGTTTTGATTTTAAGAATAGAGTTAAATATGTTATCCAAAAAGAAACTAGTCCTGCCTTTAGCCCGGCTAATGAAGTTATAATAAAAGATATTAAAATGCCTTTCTTGTCAATGATTGTATTTATGGTCAAATGGGCATTAGCTTCTATTCCTGACTTAATAATTCGAACACTAATCACAGTAATTTCTTTTCTATTTTTCCTAGAATGTAAGGGGGCGCAATAATGCGGAAAGCTAAAAATATCTTAATAATAAGTATTATCATTGCCTGCACAATTTTACCAACAACCTTTGCAGAAGATATCAATACAACTACAAAAGATGGCAGAGCAGTAATCTTACATGACAATGGTACATGGGAATTTATAAAAGAAACGCCTGAGCAAAGGGAAATAGAACCTATTTCTATTGAAGATTTCGATAAAATACATTTACCCGAAAACCCTGATATTAGTCGATATGTAAATAGCGTGCGATTAACCTTAATGATAAAAAATAATACTGATAAACTTATTAAAGCATGGAGAGCGACTCTAGCTGTTGAAAATCCCTTTGGAGATATATTATTTAGAATCCAACTTACAGATGGAACAGCAAATATTAAACCCAGACAAATTGAAAAAGCAAATTTTGACTGGGAAGATAATATGTTTATAACTGATGAGCCATATGATCAATTATTATCATTTGATAAAGGAAATTTAAAATTAAAATTATCAGAAATAAAGATAGTACATTAAATGTAATCCCTTCAGAAAGACAGAGAGAAAAATTATTGTAACGACTTGATATTTTTACATATACTCTCAATTACATATCAGTACTATGTTATTTAAATAACATTAGGGGAGTATCAATAAGCCTACTGTTGGATTTTCTAAGGGGAATCTTTGGCTATCATTGCATGATCATAACCGCATAATAAACAAGCAGTTATAGTATTATATGCTAAAACCACTGAATTGTATAACATATTATAAACAAAGTACATAAACAAATACTTGTAAACTAATTCAATATCTAATTATTTTATGCAACACGAACTAAGTCTTTAAATTTGAATATATTCTCTAATTCCTGCACTATCTGGTTCCAACTAGAATCTGTTGGGGGTACCATATAAGATTCCAGGCGTTTTTTTAACGTAAGTAGTTGAGAATTGGTGAAGTTGTAGTGGTTCGAAACATTTAATTTCCGTAATATAATTTTTCCGGAAATATAGGTGTTTCGAACTATTGCTTTAGGTTATGACCGGAAGCGGTCAATAATTCTGCCACATTGGAGAGGAAGTATTTACAGCATGATACATCCTTCGATGTCATTGATTTTTGTCTTTGCATCACCTAAGTCCATTTGAGAGGTTAACATTTCACTTTTTATCCAATCAGGCTATCTTTTATCGGTCTCTTCATCAAAAGTTCCCTGTATCATTAGATCATCAATTCTATCCTGCTTTTGCTTAATTTTTTAAGTTCCTGTTTGTGTTTGTATTCATCCTTGATCCGCGCAGAATGTCTGTTTCTCCACACATCCAATATAATAAGACCAAAACTTTGTTATGTTGCAATAAGTGCTCCTATGTTTCGCTACCTGGAAGTGCCACAATCTCGATCCAAAAAGCCTCGATACACTTTACTACTTTTATGAAATGGTCAATATCAACAGGCTTATTAATGTAAGCATCTGCATGGAGATCATACATTGCACGTATGTCTTCTTCTGATTTGGAAGTAGTTAAAATTATTACAGGAATTCGTTCTAATTCCTTATCCGTCTTTATCTCTTCAAGCACCTCTTGACCGCTTTTCTTCGGCAGGTTAAGATCCAGTAGGATAATATCAGGTCGTACTGCATCTGAGTATCGTCCTTCCCTGCGTAGATACGACATAGCCTCTACTCCATCTTTTACTGCCATCAAATTGTTACACAACTTTCCGTCTTTAAAAGCTTCCTGTGTCAGGCGTAAATCACCGGCATTGTCTTCAACTAATAGAATGCGAACCGATTTACCTCTGGAGATTGAAGAGTTATTAGAAGAAAATGAAGAATGCTCAGTCATTTCCATCCCTCCTATTCCAGGATGCTAGCAGAATCAATACCGCAAACCCCAATCCTGAACGAAATCCAATTTTAGCACTTATTATAAATTTCACAGCTCCTGTACCTACTAGCAATAATTAAATTTCTTTTCAAGAAATTCTGGGGATAGTTCCTTATTACTTTAATTCATTTAAATAAATACTATCAGACTAACTATTTGAATCAATAGAAGTAGGTGTAATCCACACGTTAGCCTGTTCAAATCTAAAAATACTAAGAAACAAGCATTCAGCCTTTAAATTTGTATATGTTTTTAAGTTCACTCAAGCTTTGATTCAAATTGAAATGTCTCGGGCGGGGTATATTACTCTAGCAAACATGCAACAGCGATCCACAAAAATATCCCAAACTCACCTGGCAAGCTTTCCTACCTACCCGAACACCCATGTGTGAATGACGATCGGGCAAGTGGATACGATGCGTCGCGGGCAAAAATTAGTCGACAAAAGAGGAAATATTAATTATACAGATGCCCTTTTACAAATCTATGCATATAGTCTTTAAAGCTTGAAAATGAGAGATGAAAGTGCTTATTCATCAAAGAAGACCTTATATGAATCTTGCCGTCCTCTGTTACATTATCTGATAGAAGTAGTTTAAGTTCACTATGGACAACCTTATCATGATCCGTATCCTCCAGAGAATCTATTTGCTGCTCAATAGATTGAATAAGAAGTTCGAGAACATCTTGTTCGTCAATCATCTACGGCCTCCTCTCTCAGCCTTATTTGCTGTTGTGTAGAAGCTTTCAAAAGGCTGGATGTAATCTTCAACTATCCTTTCAGTACTTTTACCTTGCTTTCTACTCATACCACCTACATTTTTATCCAAGAAACCCACCGTAATCTCCTTATGTGAAACCTAAAAAACCACCTTTGTTGACCTTGTATATCGCACACTTTATGCCAAAGAGATTTACCGTGAGACTATGTTTTTGAATCATCTTTAAATGCTTATCATTCAGTATGATACAACTTGATGTTAATTATGTTGCAGAAATATAATTGGGTGAAATATGGCTGGAGATTGGTGGTAATCCCCAATTATTACCCAATTGTTATTGAAGTGAGTAGAGGGGATAGCTTCTTTAAGTAATTGAAATGTGGATTTGACGATAAAAGGCAGAGATTATAATATCAGGAAATTACAACTGTTATGAATGGGCCTTAAAAGTAAATGCACAACAGGAGCGTAATCTGAGACATTTGAGGCAGGAAAAGATAAATGGTTATTGCGGCCAGTATACATATTCGTTAACGTGTGAAGTGCTTTACGGGGAAACAGAGTGCGGTTACCTATCGAACTCTTGTGCGTTTAGCCAAAGGTGTTTTCCATCTTACGTCTACATATTCCATATTTCCCAAGTCTGCTCCTTCTTCCATTGCAACGCTCAGTAAATTCTGAAGTTTTTCATAATTTGAAAGTTCGCTTACCTGCCCACTCGATGGCGAAAAACCCCATTTTATTTTTGCCCCGTTTTTTGTCCATAGTTCTACACCAATTTTATTGTCTTTGCGTCTACCTTCTATCTTCGATACATCGATAGACACAATCTTTAAAAGTTTATCTATTTTGTTATGCTTCAGATAGTTCAGAAGGTTTATACCATCCTCGATTGATTTGTCCTTCCATTTTTCTCCATATTCAGGTACCTTTACTGATTTTCTACTGATTATGTAAATCGGCTCATCACCTTCTTCTGGATATTTGTAAAAGTCTCCCGGAATTCTTACACAATCTTTATCTACCAAATGTTTTTTTCGTTTCCGTTTAATAATTGCTACAGGCCTACGCAATTCAAATTTCATTTTAAGCTTGTTAGGCAATTCTCGTTCAACATAGTTAACCTTGGAAATAAGAGGACTACTTTCATACGCAACCACAATCCTTTTTGTTAAATCTTTTTCAAAGATATTATATTTATTTTTCAACCCGTGGATATTATTTATCTCATGAATAAATTCATCTGTTGCCCAGTCAGGGGTGTCGAATGAAAATGTTGTTGGACTTACCAAAAAAATATCTTGATCTGCCAAATGTTTCCATGCGAACTTACCCAACCATATAACAGAAAAAACAATGACAACAATCAGGGTTAATTTGAGTAAAAGCGATATTGATGCCTTCTGCATATTCTCAAAATATGGTTTAACTGTAGCAATATTTGCCCTGAGCTTATCTATTACTTTATCGTATTGGATCTTGAATAATTTTTTCATTGTTACTGAATATTAAACCAAGAAATAAAACCACCACTTCCTGTATACTTCTACCAGTGTTTGCGACAAACGTAAATATATCTGTCCTGCCCTATATTCTCGCTATATTTTTGTCATGAATATATGCTTGAGTAACCTGTTCTGATGAGAAAGTGTGTTGACTCGCAGCATTAACAATTGAATTGCATAGTTCAGTAAAACTAATATTTGCCGCAGCTGCCGCCTTTGGCAAAAGGCTTCTTTCAGTAAATCCGGGAATTGTATTAACTTCAAGAATGTATACCTCATCATCCTTATCCAAAATCATATCTACCCTTGAGAAGGTGCTGCAACCAAGGCTGTTATGCGCACGAACTGCCAGTTCCTGCACCCTGTTATAAACCGTATGAGACAATGTAGTCCCTGACGATTCATCAGCAGAGGTAAGGACTATGTATTGGGTTGTATCACTTTTGTACTTTGCATCATAATCATAAAACCCGGTTGCGGCCTTTATTTCTATCACAGGAAGCGCTTTACCACTTAGAACACTAACAGTCAATTCTCTACCTTCAATGTACTCTTCAACAAGAATTTCTTTACTATAACTACCTGTATATTCAAGCGCATCTTTTATTCCGATATATTCTCGAATTATAGATATACCAATACTTGAACCATTACTTGCAGGTTTAGTTATCACAGGCAATTTCAAATTTTTAATACCTTTTGTAATTTCTGATATACTTTGTTCTGCAGACACCGCCAAATAATTCGGAGTTGGTATATTGTTTCTTCTGAAAACATCTTTAGACTCTACTTTGTCCATTGCAAGTCTACTTGCGGAAATACCGGAGCCGGTATATGGAATATTTTTGGATTCCAGAACTTCCTGGATACCCCCATCTTCTCCGAAATGTCCGTGAAGGGCAATAAAAGCTATATCAATTTTATAATTATCAAGCTCATTAACCATGTCGTCATTAACAATTATCTTGATAACATTGTTGTTATCTTTCGACAAGGCATTTGCAACGGCCTTACCTGATTGAAGCGATATTTCTCTTTCAGAAGATATACCACCCATTAACACTACAATATATTTTTCATCAGACATCTTTAATTCAATAAGAAAAATAATAAGTAACCGGTTTTATTTAAAATCCTGGCTTGTGAAAAACTGATGCAGAATTTACTTTCTTAAAATCTTTTAATAATTATACATTTTCCATTGCGACCAGACGGGTATGCAATGTTTGTTTTACCGCTTTTTTCAACTCAAAAACATTAAATGACTTTGTTATGTCGTCATCTATTCCATGCCTCAATGACTAAGCCACAGTATCAACAGTTGCATAACCGGCAACCATTATGGTCCTGATTTCAGGGCAGCTCTTTTTAGCCTTACTTATTAACTCCAGCCCGTCTATACCGGGCATCTTCAAATCTGTTAACAGCATATGGTAATCGTGCATCTTAAGCATTTACAGCGCCTCAATACCTGAAAAACTTATATCAACCTGATAACCTTCCCGCTTGAGTAACTCTTCAATTAAATGGCATATTTTGGATTCATCGCCTACAACTAATATTCTTTTTTGTTCATACACACACACCAAACATATTCCAATGCTTAACTACTCTCTACTCTCACTGATCTTAGTTCTATTAATATTTTAGATGCACAGAGAATTACAGACTGTACCCTAATAATTTTATCGGGCTTATTATTTTCCTGTATTCTCTGTACATATTATTTCTCCTCAGATTTATATTTTAATACGCCAGGGCAACTGATTATCCTGACCTAAGAACAAACCTCCAGCTCTGATTTCATCCTGATTATTTCACTGGATGCAAAGGCATCTACAACATCAGGGTCGAACTGCTCCCCTGACACCCTTTCCAGCTCAGCTAACGCCTTGGCAGTCTTCATTGATGGCCGGTATGTTCTAGTCGATGTCATTGCATCGAAGGCATCAGCGACCGTCATTATTCTCGTTAGAAGCGGCAAATCTTCTCCTCCTAATTTATCCGGATACCCACTACCATCAAAACTCTCATGGTGACCTCTTATATGGTGTAATGCATCGTCAAGGAAAGTTAATGGTTTTATGATTTTTTCACCAGTGGAAGGATGGGATTTTATTGTATCATATTCCGAATCATCCAATTTACCGTTTTTGTTGAGTATGAAATCCGAAATACCTATCTTGCCAATGTCATGTAGCAATGCGGCATGACTCAATGTACTCTTCTCTTTATCGGAAACCTCCATTATCCCAGCGATTGAAGATGAGTATTCCGATACCCTCTCAGAATGGCCACTTGTATAGCGATCCTTCGCGTCAAGGCCGGCAGCCAGAGACTTAACCATGTTAAAGCAATTTGCTTCAAGTTCCTCATAAAGCTTCGCATTCTCTAATGCAACACTTACCTGGCCTGCAATGGTACCGAGCAGGTTAACATCTGCCTCACAGAAACTTTCACCTGACTCCTTATCTATAATATTTATTACTCCAAGAACTCTCCCTTCCGTTATGAGAGGAACAGAAACAAATGATTTTGTTTTATAATCCGGTCTTTTGTTTCCGTTAAACCTGTTATCATGCATAATATCCTTAACCAGGATAGGTTTCTTCTCCATCACAACACGTCCAGCGACTCCCTTGCCTATTTCTTGTGTCGCACCTAAAATCCGACTGCTCCTGTAACCATGACTCGCCTTAACTACCAGCAGATCTCTCTCTTCATCAACCAACATGATCGAGCTGTGTTTTACCTTTAACTTTTCGTTGATTTCATTCAAACATAAATTGAGAACCTCATCTAAGTCTAACACTGATGTTATTGCCTTACTAATCTCATTTACCATAGCCAATTCGCTAACTCTTTTAACAAGCTCTTTATTGGCCTTTGTAAGTTGCTCTCCCGCTATCTCAACTTTTTCCGCTAATCCCTGTTTATGAAGACCCAGCTCATGATTTGCCTTCCTTAAATCTTTTAATAGTCGTACATTTTCCATTGCAACCTGACGTGTGTGTAATGTTTGTTTTACCGCTTTTTTCAACTCAAAAATGTTAAATGGCTTTGTTATGTAGTCATCTATTCCATGCCTCAATGACTGCACCGCAGTATCAACAGTCGCATAACCGGTAACCATTATGGTTCTGATTTCAGGACAGCTCTTTTTCGCCTTACTAATTAACTCCAACCCGTCGATACCTGGCATCTTCAGATCTGTTAACAACATCTGGTAATTATACATCTTAAGCATCTGCAGCGCCTCAATACCTGAAAAGCTTACATCAACCTGATAACCTTCCAGCTTGAGTAACTCTTCAATTAAATGACATATCTTGGGTTCATCATCTACAACTAATATTCTTATTTGTTCGTTCATTTCCCCTCCTAGACATATTCCTATAATTAAACAGCCTCTACTGGCAAAGAAAGCTGAAAGATTGTACCCTTGCCCTTTTGGCTTTTTACCGTTAATGAACCTCCGTGTCTTTTGATAATGTCACGAGAAATACAAAGCCCTAAACCCATTCCTCTCTCTTCATCGTTTACTACAAAAAAAGGGTCAAAAATCCGTTCAATTACATCCGGGGGAATTCCCTTGCCCGAATCATAAAAAGCAATATTTACAGAGTTATTCATTCCCTTTTTTGTGGCAATTTTCAAGCCGCCTCTCCCATTAATGGCCATTCTTGAATTATCAATGATATTCCTGCAAACCAAAGCAATTTGTTCTTTATCTGCCATAATCATTGGCAAATCATTGTCAAGAGACTCAACTACCTGTATCTCTCTTTCCCGCTCCGTATCTTTAAAGGAATAAATTACATCTGTCAGGATATTGTTCAAATTTACAATTTCCTTAGCAGGTTCTCTTGCTTGAGCAAAGGTTACTAAAGATCTTACTGTTTCAGCAATTCTCTGGGTTTCTTCCTCAAGGGTTTCATAAACATGATAATCAGGGTGACTACTATCCATTCCGGATAATCTCAATTGTAACTGGCCGCTAATTGTGGTTAATGGGTTATTGATTTCATGTGCAATTCTTAATGCAAGATGTTCTATTGATTTGTTCGTTTCTGATGATTCCTTTAAGATGTTTCCGTTTTGACTAATCCTGTCTGAAAATTTGTGAATAATGGCAAATAATTCACTTAGATAGAAAGGCTTTAAAATATAACAATCGGCTCCTCTTTCAAGATATTTAATAGCTTTCTCTCTATGCACATTACAAAAAGAAATCAAAATAAACAGATTCGGATTAATCTTTCTTGCCACATCAAGAAACTCCATTTCTTTTAAATCCAAATCATCTACATCAAGAATAATGACGTCTACCTTTCTTTCAGTAACCGTCGCGATTGCTTGAAAGACACTTGTTTCAGAAAAAACATCGTATCCCCTCTTTTCTAAGAGCTTGACAGCAGCCCTCATATTCTCATCATCTCTAAATATAGCTAAAACTTTATGATTGGTTGACATTTCAGACATGTTCAGTCCAACTGGCGGAACATTTTGGCAATAGAATAGAAGCAACTGTTCCCTTATCTACCTTACTATCTAAATCTATAGTCCCACCAAATTCTTCAATAATAGTCTTACATACTGACAGGCCCAGGCCGGAACCCTTGTCATCAGCTTTAGTCGTATAAGACGGACCAAATACCTTGTTTAATTGCTCTTTGCTGATACCACACCCAGTATCACGAAATTGGATCAATACTGAATTATCCTGAAAAATATTTGTACTTATATACAAAGTTCCCCCATTTGGCATGACTTCCCTTGCATTTTGCATTAAATTTATAAATACCTGTTTCAGTCCGTCACTATCTCCATACATCTCAATATCAGATAATGTTAAATTCTCTACAATCTCAATATTCTCATTCTTCATTGTATACCCAATCATAGTTACTACGTCATCGACTACTTTATTTACATCAAAAACCTTCTTTGATCTTGGCGCCTGCCTTGTAAAATCAAGTAAGCTGTGAGCTAAACTGGCTATACGTTCAAACTCTCTGATAAGAGTCTCATAGGTCTTCTTTTTGGGATCATTGTCTTTTGTTTCTACATGGAACATCTGTAACCATCCCGACACATACGCCAGCGGATTATTAATTTCATGTGCAATCCCGGGAACAATCTTCCCCAAACATGATATTTTATTCAGAAATTGTGTGTGGCGTTTTTCTTCATAATTTTTTTCTACCAAAATATGAAATCCAAAAACAGATCCTTCCTTATCATAAGAAGGAAATACAGATAGTTTTTCCCCAGATTCACGTAATCTGAAAATCTCAGGACTTCTTTCTTCTACAATATCTATTTCTTCTGCCGGTATCGAAAAAACGTCGTGCCACTTGGTACCAATTAAACTGGAAGGTAGGCTACCATTACTACGGCTAACAGACTTTATAATTCCATCTTTGTCAGCCACAACAATGCCCAATATATGTTCAGCCTCAAACATAAGTATAAAATCCTCCTTTTATTTTATGCACAGAGAATGACAGACAATACCCTAATAGTTTTTCGGGTTTTATTATTTTTCTGTATTCTCTGTGCATTTTTTATATTTGTCAGAAAAAATCCAAATGCTTCAGTATGATACTACGTGTGCTCTCAGTAATCATATTTTAATTTACCGGACATCCCTAACATCAAGAGTATATATAGGTGATTACCAAATATGTATTTCTTCTTCCAGAGAGACATTATATTTCTTCTTGATAGTTTCTTTAACTATCTTTATCAACTCTAGTATATCAGCACTGGTAGAATTCCCGGTGTTAACAATAAAATTCGCATGTTTTTTTGAAATAATAGCACCTCCCACCTTAAAACCTTTGAGATTTGCCTTGTCAATTAGCTCTGCCGCCTTATGTTGAGGTGTATTTTTAAATATACTACCGGCATTAAACGTACCTAAAGGTTGCATCTCCTTCTTTTCTTTATAAATTGCATCCATCTTCTCAAGAACTACTTCTGTTTTGGATTCCTTAAGCTTGAATTCTACTTCAATAACTATTTGGTTACTAAGATTACACCCACGATATGCAAACTCTATATTTCCGCGCGTGTATTTAATGATCCTCCCGTCAAAAGTCATTGTAGTAACTGAACTAATACTGTCGCTTATTTCACCGTATTTTCCTCCTGCATTCATCATTACCGCACCTCCGACAGTACCAGGAATCCCTGCTAACACCTCCAATCCCCCCAATCCATATGAGGCAACCGTACGGACAAGATTGGAAAGAGTGACTCCAGCGCCGGATAGCACATTTCTATCACGCCTTTCTATCTTTTGAAAATTTACTCCTCCCAAATGTATCACCACACCCTTAACGCCATTATCATTAACAAGAATGTTGGTGCCTTTTCCAAAAATAAATACCTTTTTCTGCTCATCTTTACAGAACAGTAACACCTTCTTTAGCTCTGAAGTATCCACAGGTTCCACAAATATCTCCGCAGCCCCCCCTGTCCTGAAAGAAGTATATTTTTGAAGGAGAACATCATGCCTGAATATTTCATTAATAATTTCCGGGCTGCTAATCATATGCATTTTCGAGGTTGCTTTTTAAACCGTGAGCGGCTTTCCAAATATCACCCGCGCCCAGAATCATAACAATATCATCTCTTTTCACACTTAAACGTAAATTATCTATAATCTCAGAGATGTTTTTAATACATTCTGCATCACCACCCATTGCCTGCAATTCGCGTTTAAGATCCAGCGAACTAACTGATGCCCTTTCTATATCCGAATCTCTTGATGCATAAATGTTCGCAATGATTACTTTGTCGGCAAGCGTGAGAGCCATAGCAAATTCTCTTAGAAGAAGTTTTGTACGATTGTGCTGATGTGGCTGAAACACGCACCAAATACGTTGTGAAGGATAGATCGCCCTTGCCGTTTCCAAAGTTGTTTTGATTGCTGTCGGGTGATGAGCAAAATCATCAATAATCGTAATCCCGTTTTTACTACTGATAGTTTGAAAACGTCGACTTACACCATTAAATGATGCCAACACTTTCTTTATGGTTTCTCCATTTAAACCTATATAATTACAGACAGATATTGCAGCAAGTGCATTTGACACATTATGTAATCCCGGTGTTTTAAGACAGAAGTCACCAAAATATTCCCCTTTTTTAAATACGCTGAAATGATTTACTTCTTTGTCTGAATAATTAACTACGGCAAGCCATTTTGCGTCTGATTTACAATTTACTCTTTCATTAGACACATCAGTATTTGGCAATCCGCTAGAATAAGCTTGAAAACCAGCTCTTCCGGCAGGAATGACCTTATTGAGGAAGTTAGATGATGTAGCAATTGAGTAACTTTCAACCTTACATTTCGCTCCCTTAACAACCTTCCTTACATTTGCATCATCATTATTTATAACAAGTAATCCGTCTTCCGGAATTAAGGAGACAAACTCTGTAAAAGCGTCTGTTATTCCATCAAGATCTTTATAATAATCCAAGTGATCTTCTTCAATATTAGTGATTACACCTATCTGTGGTGCCAGATTCAGGAAAGTCCTGTCATATTCACATGCCTCTGCAATAAAATAACTTCCTTTGCCAGTGCAGGAATTACCTCCGATCTCTGTTACATTACCTCCGATTACAAAGGTAGGTTCGAGTCCCGTCTTTTTTAATATTGTAGAAATCATTGCGGTTGTTGTTGTCTTACCATGTGTACCGCTAATAGCAATACCATATTTTGTTTTCATTAAAGAGCCTAAAAACTCAGAATATTTAACAACCCTTAATCCCAATGATCTTGCCTTTTTAAGATCAGGATTATTCTCATTGATAGCTGCAGAAGTTATCACCAGATTAGTATCTGGATGAAGACATTCTCCATCCTGTTTTGTATCAACCCTGACACCTAACTCACCAAGCTCATATGTTGCCGGAGAGCACTCCATGTCTGATCCGGATACAATGTAGCCTTCATTTATTAAAATCTTAGCAATGGCACTCATTCCCGCACCACCAATACCAATGAAGTAAACATATTTTCCATAATCTTTAACATAATCAATAATGTTAAAACCGTTTTGACTATCTCTTCCTTGATGATGTTCTTTTGAAATACGTTTCATTAATTCCTACAAAGCCCCTTGTTTTAAATTTCACGGAATTTCTCGCTAAACAGGGCAAGAAAAACTAAATAAATGCTTTTTCGCCTTCTTCTCTTTGAGCGTCTGACTAATTTTGTCAACAACCCTTACGGCAGCAAAAGGTTTTCTTAAATTTTTATTTATTTTCTTCATATCATCCCGTCTTTCATTATTCATGAGCAAATCAGACACAATCTTTACAACCGTTTCAGGCTTCAATTCTTCTTGTTTAATAATCACGGCACCACCTACACTCGACAGTTCATAAGCATTCCAGTATTGATGATTGTCTGTCGCATATGGATAAGGAATAAGGACTGCCGGAATACCTACTGCCGTAATCTCTGCAATCGTATTTGCACCGGAACGGCTAATAACCAGGTCTGACAATCTATAGGCAGCACCTATATCATTATAAAATTCGGAAACAAAAGAGCTTATCCCCATACCGCTATAAAACTCTTTTGCTTCCTGATATCCATGTTTTCCCGTCAAATGTATTATCTGCAAATCCGGAACCAATGTCTGAAGTTCCGGAATACATTGCAAAATTACTTTGTTTATAGCCTGGGCGCCCTGGCTACCACCCATAATTAGTAGTGTCTTTCTTTGAAAATCAAGTCCAAACGGATTGTCGTCAGCCTTTGTCTCGTTTGCTATAATACTGTTCCGTATTGGCACACCAGTAGCACTTACATGTCCCTTTTTAAACCGTTTCTTTGAACTTTCCCAATGGCAAAGAACGATATCTGACCACCTTGACATAACTAGATTCGCCCTTCCCGGTATAACATTTTGTTCTATCAAGACAATTGGGATACCAGTGATATATGCTGCAACCACCGGTAACACAGAACCATAACCACCCAAACCAATGATCACATCCGGTTTAATTCTTACAAGACTGATTAAAGAATGTACTATTCCGATTAGAGAGACAAAGAGAAAGAGAGGTAAGCGAATAAATGATGTCAACTTACATGCCATAATTTGTTTAAACTCATAGCCGCTCCTCCCTATGTATCCTGACTCATTTTTCTTATTTGTACCAAAGAAAATTATGCGCGTGTCAGAAAACCTGGATGATATTTCCTGTGCTATACTTAGACCTGCCATTAAATGTCCGCCTGTTCCTCCACCCGCAAAGACAACTTTCAAGTGGCAAAACTCCTATCTTTTTCAATACTACTTGCTGAAGCATCAGTTCCTCCTGATTGTTTCGCAATATTTAATAGTATCCCTATTCCCAACATAGACAATAATATTGATGAACCTCCCGTACTGATAAATGGTAATGGAAGTCCCTTTGTCGGTATAGAGCCGGTAACAACCGCTATATTTATAGCCGCCTGTAAGGCAAGCGAGATAGTTATACCTAACGAAAGGAAAAAGCCAAAGGGGTCCGATGTGGCTTTACAAACCCTTATACCCTGCCATGTTAACAATGCAAACATAACTACAACACTTGTAGTTCCTATAAATCCGAACTCCTCACCTATTATTGAAAAGACAAAATCATTACCGCTCATCGGCAAAAAAAACAACTTCTGCCGACTCTCTCCCATACCCAAACCAGCGACACCCCCTGAACCGAGCGCAATCCATGATTGTATAATTTGATAACCAATTCCCGAAGGATCTTTCCAGGGATCAAGAAACGCTAGCAGCCTGTTGTGTCGATACGTTGGAATATTGTGCATAATTTGATATATATGAGGAATTGAAGCTATCAGGGTAAAGATCACATAAACGATCCTGGTTCCTCCTGTCATTATCAATATAAACGAGATCATTGATATAAACATGGCTGTACCAAAATCCGGTTCCTTGAGAATAAGTAAGGAAACAATACCTATCAGTATAATCGGAACCACAAAACCCCTGGCAAAAGTAGACATTTTTTCCCGGTTTTTTGTAATATATCCTGATATGAAAATAACCATTGCAAGTTTAGCAAATTCTGATGGTTGGTATCCAAGAGTCCCTACCCTTATCCACCTGCGAGCGCCATAAGTAACCGTTCCTATTGCTGGAATAAGCACAACAACCAGACCGGCAAGTGCAATGATAAAGATTACCGTACGATATTTTTGTAGATAATGATAATCAACTCTCATCATGATCAACATGCCTATTATTGCAATAGCTACCCACATAACATGCCTTATAAAAGTAGTGTTCATTGTAAGAGCACTATCGGCAACTTTTGCCGAGCTTGTACTGTAAATCATAATTATCCCTATTACAAGTAATGTCGCAACAAGATACATTATGACATTTGCTGGCTCTAATCTACGTATATCGGTAAAGCGATAACCTGAAGCCTGATCAGAGTGTATATCTTTGCCGTATACATGTTGGTTTCTTAAAACATTCATAATTTCAGCGTTATTAAGCTAAAGAGTGCCATTATTGCAGCAATTATAAAAAACCTCATGGTGATTTTGGTTTCCGGCCAACCTTTAAATTGAAAGTGGTGATGTAAGGGTGCACACAGAAACAATCTCTTGCCTGAGATCTTGTATATACCAACCTGCAGTAAGACTGAAAAGGCTTCTACAATAAATATACTTCCTATAAAAAAAATAAGAAGTTCCTGTTTCACAATAATTGCTACAATTCCAAGTATTCCTCCCAGCGGTAATGAACCCACATCTCCCATAAACGTCTGTGCTGGATAGCAATTAAACCACATAAAACCCAACCCGGCACCTACCAATGCAGAGCAGAAAATACTTAATTCACCGGTACCTGCGATGTAAGGTACTTGTAAATAGCTGCTAAAGTCAATCCTCCCTACAATGTAAGCTATTAAAGTAAATGCTAAAGCTGCGATTACCGTACATCCAATTGCCAACCCGTCAAGACCGTCTGCAATATTGACGGCATTTGACATTCCTACTACGAAAAACATTACCATCAACACATAAAATGCCCCAAGATCAGGCCTAACTTCTTTGAAGAATGGTATTACTAACTTTGTACCTTCGTCAACATTCTTGAAATGAAAGTACAATATTAAACCAATTATCAGCCCCAATCCACATTGAAAGAAAAGTTTTGATGTACTAGTTAAACCTGATGCATGCTTTTGCGTCAGTTTTATATAATCATCAAAAAAACCCAAAACGCCAAGCCAAACGGCCGTAAACAAAACTAATAAAATATATATGTTAAAAATGTCACACCAGAGCACGGTTGAAATAATAATTGCAATCAAAATGATAATACCGCCCATGGTAGGTACGTTTTTCTTTTCACTGTGAAGATCTTTTAGTGTTTCAGAATCTGTTTTAGAAGTATCCTCAGAAACCTTATTTTTTTTAAGTATCTTTATTACTTGTGATCCGACAAGCAAGCTTATTAAAAAAGCCGTTATGGCAGCCAGGCCTGCTCTAAATGATATATATCTTATCAACTCAAACCCCTGAAAATAATCATGAAGGGGGTAAATCAATTTATAAAACAATATTTTTTCTCCATAGCAACCGATAACACTGAAAAAACTTACTTAACAATTCCACAATTTCAGACCAGACTCAGCAGTGCAGAATTGTTTTCTTTTCTCCTTGAAAAGCAACTCTCGACCTGTCGCACAACATTCTCAAGCATCATTCCTCTTGAACCTTTTATTAGGACGATATCATCTTTTTTTAATTGTGAAGCAACGAAACGAGATACCTCTTCCGAGGTTTCGCAACTTCGAATTCTATCTTCCGGCATACCGTTAGCAATAGCTTCTTCTGCGACAAATCGGGAAAAGGGTCCAACTGTCCACAGGACGTCAATATCAGAATTGGCAACCTTCACACCAATTTCTCTATGCATACTTTCCGCATACTTTCCCAACTCCAGCATATCCCCGCATACAAGTATCTTCCTGCCCGGTGCAGTTAATTGAGATAACTCTTCTAATGCAGCAGACATTGACGAAGGATTTGAATTATATCCGTCATTTATTACTACTATATCACCGCAAATCTGTTTCTCCATCCGCATAGGTGGAAGCTTAAAGTCAATCAATTTGTCACATATATTTTCCATACTAATACCAACTGCATTACATATAGCTATAGCTGCCATGGCGTTATAGACATTGTGTTTACCTAATAACGACAATTTTACCGTAAAAGAATCGTTTACCGTAAAGACAAAACCTGTATTATCACGTTTAACGTTTGATGCTTTTATATCAGCATTTTTATTAAAACCAAAACTTATGACCCTTCCGCCGAAACTGCTTGCAATCCGATTACACCAGTCGTCATCAGCATTCGTAATTAAAATACCATTTCCTGCCATATTTTCGATGAGTTCTGCTTTCGCATTTGCAACACCTTCAATACTGCCAAGACCTTCAAGATGTGTGTATGATATATTGGTTAGAATGGTAAAATCAGGAAATATAATTTCAGATAACCTTCTAATCTCTCCGGGGGCATTAGTACCCATTTCAACAACACAAAAATCCTGAGTGAAATCCGTATCGAAGATTGTTAACGGCACACCGATAAAATTATTAAAACTTTTTCTGGATCTAGTTACGCTGTTAAAATTCCTGAGAACATGATAAATCATGTCTTTCGTCGTTGTTTTGCCATTGCTGCCTGTTACTGCAATAAAACGAGTTCTCAAACTATTACGATAAAACTTTGCAAGGTCACCTAATCCTCTTAATGTATCAGCAACTTCTACTAAGATACATTCCTTAAATTCAGAAAGTAATGAATAAACGGCTTCTTTGTTACTTGATATTACCGCCCCGGCAGCTCCGTTAGAAATCGCTTGATCGACAAATTTATGGCCATCATAATTTCCACCCTCCAGGGCAAAAAACAGTTCTCCTTCTTTTATAGATCTTGAGTCTGTAGATATTCCCGTAATACGTGATTCCGAGTTACCAAGTAATAACTCCCCATTAATTGCCTTTAAGACATTAGAGATTTCTATAGTATTCAATTTTCTTTATCTTCTACAATTCAGGTTTCTTTTAGAGTTGGTATTAACCAAACTTCTATGAGCAATTTGCATGTTTGAGCCAGAATCTTCCCTTTGTATTCCACTCCTGATAAAAAGCTCATGAAGTTTTTTGAAAATGTTAGATATTTGTTTATCCATGACAGGAGACATGTTGGGTCTGGTTGGATACCTATGAGACCTCGTCTCTCTATATGACTCAGTTTGCGTATCAAGAAGATATCCGATGAATCCGTAATCTGGATTGAAGCGTGAATCCATACCTTGAGAAATGTTTAAATTCCTGGAGTAAAATTCTATAAAGTTTGCTGATGTACATAAATTCATTAACGATTGGTATGTCTGCCAACCATCAGGCTCGGAGACCAGGTTGGACAATCTACAAAGTTCTGAGTGTGTAATTGTGAATATTGGTTTCCTCAATTCAGTTTTTTCAGCAATTTCCAATGGTATTATTCCATCCCAATCTTCAGAGAAACCTTCTACGATATATTGCTGCCCCGCCTTATCTGTCAGTTGAGACCACACATGCGCCCTGGCAATTTTACTGCCTTTGTCAATTACCCATCCCCATATAATCTTAGTGTTTTTCTGCATTGAGGAAAGATGTGATGTAAAGAGAAATACGGCATCCTCACAATCACCTTTTTTAGACTTGTTGGTTTCAAATGGAGTCTGCCAGATATCAGTTTCAGGTTGTTCCGGAGTATATTTTATATTAAAAGCTATATCCTTGTATGCTTCATATATATATTTTCCATTGTCGAACGTTTCTTCGCACCAATCTTTATACATGAAGTTGTCAAATAGTATTCCTTTATTATCAAGGTATGGACACACATCTTGCACTGGTTTGTAAACTGGTTTTGAAAAATCATCTGTACGAAAATATTCGGTTGTATAGGTTATTCCCGCCAGAGCCTCTTTGTTGGTCTGGCCAACCCTTTCTGGCAAGAGCCGCCTTGCGGCAAATCCTGTCCCTTCAGAACATATCACTTTGGAACGAGTTGTTACAGGTGGAGATAGATCTGGCTGGTCATTACCAAACGTAAATGATAGATCAAACAAGCTTAACATTATGTAGATGCAATTCAGACTAGTAAATATTTTCAGCCCTTTTGTCATCATTTACTTATCTTTCAAATAAGAATATTTAAAAAGGCACAAAGATCAAAATACAACATTTATACTTAATTTTTATTTATATAACTTTTTCAGATTATTCAGAAAGTATCTTTTTAACCACCTCTCTGTCATCAAGGGGAATTATAGTATCTTTAATTATTTGATATTTTTCATGTCCCTTTCCGGCAATAAGAACAAGATCATCACCTTTTGCCTCGGAAAGCGCTTCCGCTATTGCTTTATGCCTATTCGTTTGAATATGAAACGATCGCCCTGACTTTATTCCAGCTTTGATGTCATCTATAATGCTTAAAGGAGCCTCTGAACGTGGGTTATCATTTGTCAGCCAAAAAATATCAGATTTTTCATCAGCAATTTTTCCCATAATTGAACGTTTCTCTTTATCTCTATCACCTCCACAACCAAAAACAAGCAGTATCCTGCCTTTTACCAGATTCTTTAGTGCATGCAGTACTGTTTCTAGTGCATGAGGCGTATGGGCATAGTCAACAACAACATTAAAACCACGGTCGCAAGGTACATTTTCTAATCTCCCCGGTACAACAGGCGCAGTTTCGATGCCGGATTTTATTACATCAAGTTTAAATCCAAGCGAAATTGCACTGGCAACGGATGCAAGTGCATTGTAAACATTGTGCAGCCCCACAAAAGGTACTTTTATATCTATTTCTCTTTGCAAATATTTTAACCTAATCATTGTATTACTTGTAGATTCTCTACATATCTCAGCTTTTATATCAGCATTATTCTTTATTCCATACCACAAGATTTTAGCACTTGTTCTATCGGAAAAATATTTACTATGCTCGTCATCTGCATTTAATACCGCAAAAGAGTCTTTTGTTAAATTCTTAAACAGCTCTACCTTCGCATTCATATAATTTGAAATTGTTTTATGATAATCCATGTGTTCGGCGGTTATATTGGTAAAAACAGCGGTTTTAAACTTAATATTCTCAATTCTATACTGTATAGCTGAGTGAGAAGACACTTCCATAACTGCAAATTTCATCTTTGCCGCTACCATTTCTGCGATGAGCCTTTGAAGCTCAACTGATTCAGGAGTTGTTTCCTGTGCAGGTATAATTTTTTCCCCTATTTGATAATTAATCGTACCGATTAACCCTGCCTCATATCCTGCTTTTTCAATTATGGACTTAGTTAGAAATGTAGTAGTAGTCTTACCATTTGTTCCCGTTACACCAACAACATTAATTTTTTGAGATGGGTTGTTATAAAAGCAACAACTCAAAGAGGAAAGTGCTTTTCTCGTGTTACGTACAGTTATTTGAGGAATCTTTGTATTAAGAGAAAACCTTTCCTCGCTAACGATTGCTTGAGCACCACATTCAAGAGATTTTTTAATGAAATTATGTCCGTCCGTCTTATATCCCTTAATTGCAACATAAAGAGAACCAGGCCTTACCTTTCTCGAATCATTGGTAATGCCCGTAATCTCAACATCACAAAGGTTGTATGTTCCCATTAAGTCTAAATGGTGAACTAACGTACTTAATTTCATTAAAAAACCATAATCATTATATTGAAATTTTCAAAGAAAGATCAAATTTCTGTATCCCTATTTCATGTTGGGAAATGGATTCGTATACTTGCTTTGTTCTATTTATCACTTCTATTTCATTTGCATATTCACCATACAATCTTTCCCATACTTCATGGTTTTTCCCTTTAGCATTTTCAAGCTCGTTTGCATCAGCATATCGACACCAAGTAAGGAAATTATGTTTTTCTAATTCTTTTTTAGTCATGGGATTCTCCTCTTAAAATAATTTAGAAATTAAATACGATACCCTACACTGTCCCCAAAAAATTTGGGGCAGTATAGGGTATCAATACATCACCCACTGATGTACCTACCTTCCAGCATTTTTGACCATTTACCACCTCCCCTCGTAATAAAGTAATAAAGTTTCTCCCCACTAAATTATCTTTGAGCTATCTGTACATATTGTGGACCAAATTCCATATAACCAAGAGTTCTTTCTAAAATATTTCCTACTGCGGGTGCGGCTACGGTACCTCCGTAATAAGCACCATTTTTTGGTTCATTTAAAGAGACCAAAACACAGATCTTAGGTTCATCCGCCGGTGCAAACCCTACGAATGAACCAATATATTTATTAGAATATTTCATTTTATTACCAACCTTCTCTAATTTTTTGGCCGTACCTGTTTTACCAGCAACCCTGTGCGTAAAAAGCATCGCCCGTTTACCAGTACCTTCTTTAACAACATTTTCGAGAATAGGGGCCATTACTTCCCTCGCAATCTTTGGAGAAACGACCCTCCTGATGCGCGCAGGATCATAATTTTTTTTCACTCTCTTACCTGAATAATCAGTTATTTTGCTGACAATTTGTGGCTGCAGCAATGTCCCTCCATTAGCAATTGAACAGAAGGCGGCAACCATCTGTATTGGCGTTACCGCTGTTTCATAACCGAAGGAAACAGAAATTTCTGAATCAACTGACCAGAGATTAAGAGGCCTTACAATGCCTCTGACTTCACCGGGTAATTGTATTCCTGTTTTTTCGCCAAAAGCAAAATCCTTCAAATATCTATGCAATCTTTGCTTCTTTATCCTCTGCCCTATTTGTGCCATTCCTATATTGCTTGAATGAACGACAATATCAGATACACTTAAATCACCATATGAATGAGAATCCCTAACTACTCTCCTTCCACCATTTACCTTATAAGCTCCGTTATAACAGAAAATAGTTTCATCCTCTTTTACCAATCCACTATCCAGTGCACCGCTTACAATTAAGGGTTTAATCAATGAGCCTGGTTCAAAGCAATCCGTAATTGCCCTGTTACGCCTTTCTGCCGGATTTGAATCTCGAACGAAATTTGGGTCAAATGTAGGATAATTAGCCATTGCTAATACCTCTCCTGTAGAAGGATCCATTGCTATTGCAATCGCCGAATTCGGGTCCCACTTCAGACATGCTTTTTCAAGCTCTTCCTCCACTATAGACTGGACGTTACAATCAATAGTCAAAAATACACTATCACCGTATCTCGCGGAGACAGTTTCTCCTTTTAAAGTAGAAAATTGATGTTGAAGACCATCTTTTTCTACTACCTTGGAACCATTGCTTCCCGAAATAACTTGATTAAGCGATCTTTCAATACCTCCCAAACCGTTTTCATCGATATCAGTAAAACCCAGAACCTGAGAGCACAATTTTTCGTAAGGGTAAACCCTTTTGTACTCGTGTTTTATACTAATACCTTTAAGATGCAATGGCCTTAACGCCTCTTCCTGTTCATCTGATATTCTTCTTTTTATCCAGACAAACCTCTTTTTCTTGCTTAACAGCTTTACAACTTCTGCTTTATCTAAACCCAGCAAATCAGATAGGATTTTAGACGTCTTCTTTTTTTCCGTTATGAAGAAAGGATCTGCATAGACCGAACCTACCTGAATTGATTCTGCCAGTTTCGCCCCTCCTCTATCAAAAATAAGCCCTCTTCTTGTTGGAATAGTCTGTTTTTTGCATTGTTGCGAGAATGCTAAAGAACTATATTTTTTGTGATCAATAATCTGTATACGAACCAGTTGATATAGAAGGGCTGAAAATATTATAAGAATACAGACACACAAGATGTTTACCCTGATTTTACAACCCCTTGAAATTATTTTTTGATTTAGCATTATTTTATTTTACAACTGGTTCGTTAGAAAATTGGAAAACCTAAGCTTCTATTTTATTTCCCGGCTTCTTATCCAAATGCTTAGGATATTTCTTTACAACAGCAATATTCTCATCATCCTCAATACTCAGGTCAAGTTTCATATTTTTTACCTTCATAGATATCTTGTCCGGCTTTCTCAATTTATCTGATTTAGATTTTAATCTTTTGCTCTCCTCTGACAGCCGCACCAGTTCGTTTTCCATTCTCGTAATATCGTATCCGATCTGTATTTTTCTTGAACCTTCCGCCATCGTAAAGATTGCCATAATTAAAATAACTACGAGTACACAACCGTACCTGCAAACTTTCATAAGTATGTCCTCTCTGCTGCTCGAAGTTTAGCACTCCTGGATCTAACATTTTCTCTAATTTCCGAGTCACTAGCAATAAGAGGTCTTTTTGTCAAGATCTCCAAGAGAGATGTACTTTTCCCCTCACGGAAAGCTCTCTTGACCAAACGATCCTCAAGAGAATGAAAGGACATTACTACAATCCTTGAACCACCGGCCAGAAATACGCATGCATCATTTAAAAATTGTTCCAGACTTTTTAACTCATCATTTACAACTATTCGTAATGCCTGAAATACGCGAGTTGCAGGGTGGATTGCTTTTTTCTTTGAATACCCTCTTGGCACATATAGCGCCTTCTCAACGATTTTGGCCAATTGTGTAGTTGTTTTTATAGATGTCCCCCTTTTCCGCTCATACATAATTGCCCTGGCAACACGCCTGGATTTTCTCTCCTCACCGTATTTCCAGAAGACATCCGCCATTTCTCTTTCAGAAAGTCTTTTTAGCAAATCTTCAGCGGTTATACCCTGTGTCCTGTCCATTCTCATATCTAAAGGCCCTTCTTTGCTAAAACTAAATCCACGATCCAAGGAGTCCAATTGCAACGAAGAAACTCCGAGGTCAAGTAAAATACCATTGACCTTACTAATTTTTAACTTTTCAAGTACACAATCTAAATTTACAAAGTCAGCTTGATACAATTTGTAACTATCACTTATCTTTGACAGAAACCTACCTGCTATCTTCAGTATCTCAGCATCCTTATCTATTCCAATAAGAAGCCCATCAGGCCCTATCTTCTTTAATATTTCACAACTGTGCCCTCCAGCACCAATTGTTGCATCAACTATAATGTCACCCTTGCTCGGCCTAAGGAAACTTATAACCTCATCAGGCATAACTGGTCTATGCGGTGAGAGATCATCATCATGAGTAATCATTGATTAAAGTTTTTTTCATTGCCTAAATTCTGCAAAACGGTCTTACCTTGTTACGAACCTGGGACATATCCCAGACGAAAGAGATCTTCCGCGTCATTTTCATAATTTTCACTGTTGCCTGCTTCAACTTCGTTCCAGGATTGTAAGTCCCATATTTCTATCCTGTCCATTACTCCAACAATAACGACATCCTTCTTAAGATCGGCATAGCTTATGTGCTGTGGGTCTATGCTAATTCTTCCCTGTTTGTCGCAGTCAACTTTTTTTGAATTTGAAAAGAAATGACGCTGGAAATTCCGCGCTTTTCTATTTGTAGATGCTTGTTCGTTGTATTTTTCCGAAATTTCTTTGAAATGAAGGGGCGTATAGAGCGCAAGGCATTTATCCAAACCCGGTGTTACAAAAAACCCATTGCCCTCTGTATCTTCATCCATACATTTCCGTATCGATGAAGGTATGGCTAATCGATTTTTTTCGTCAATAGTATGTAGATGTTTCCCTGTAAATATGGCCATTTTTTAATTCCCCACTCTTACCCACCTTCTACCATTTAGGTGGAAAATACACCATTTCTCGCCTTTGTCAAGTTTTTTTTTGGTATTCTATTTTACATTTATTTTTGAAAACTCCCAACCTTGCTATATTTAATGTTTGTTTGAAAAAAATGACAACATATTGTATAACAAGAAATAAAGATTTTTTTTTGTTTTGAGAACTGTTTTTAAGTAAAAAATATGAATACGACGCCCTATAACACTAGCAACTATGATTATGATCTACCAAAGCATCTTATTGCTCAATACCCAACGGCAAAAAGAGATGAATCACGTCTACTTGTACTTCATAAGGAAAGCTCTAAAATTGAGCACAGAAAATTTTATGAAATCATTGAATATTTAAATTGTGGAGATGTTTTAGTCCTGAACGACACAAAAGTATCCCCTGCGAGAATACGAGGCTCCAGAACAACTGGTGGTAGAGTGGAAGGTCTTATTATAAAGGAGATTAAAGAAAATACATGGGAAGTACTGTTACAATCGAATCACAGACTAAAGGAAAATGAATTACTTACTTTTGATAACAGCGTAAAAGGAAAGGTTTTATGTCGAAATGACACGGGGGGATGGATAATTAGATTCGAAGATAAAAGTAAGTTTACAGAAATGCTTGAACACTCTGGACGTATGCCACTGCCACCGTATATAAAGAGAAGTCCAAATGACAAATCACAAGGAATATACGATGATGAACGCTATCAAACAATTTATGCAAAAAAAATGGGAGCAATTGCTGCTCCCACCGCTGGCCTTCACTTCACAACAAACCTGCTGAAGGAAATATCTTGTAAAGGAATAAAGATAGTTTACATAACTTTACATGTTGGTTTAGGAACATTCAAACCCATACATAAAGAAGATTTCAGACAACATACTATACACAAAGAGTTTTATAATATTCCTGAAGAAGCTATCGATACGATAAATAAAGCAAAATCACTTGGGAAGAAAATTTTTGCTACTGGAACATCAACATGTAGAGTCCTGGAAACAATAGCGAGAAATCATACAACAGGAAAAAATTCAGGGTGGACCAATTTGTTTATTTATCCACCATACAAGTTCAAACTCACTGACTCATTAATAACGAACTTCCACTTGCAGAGGTCAACGTTAATTCTACTTGCATCTGCCTTTGCGGGACGGGAAAATATCATGACTTCTTACGAAGAAGCCATAAGCCTTAACTATAGATTCTATAGCTATGGAGACTGCATGCTAATTCTGTAGCCACCCAACAGTTTATTTATTCCCAAAAACAAATCCGGTAGAATTTCTGAACGGGAGGCGGGTATTTGTTTCTATTTATCTACTTCTACAGGCAGAACCATGTTTTGCATTGAAAGCTGTACAAACGCCTCTACATCAATATCGTCTCGATCGTGCGTCGGATTTTTAAGCCTGTCCGCGTCTCTCTCGACATATTCAATACTTTGCGCTTTACAACGTTCCTTTAATGCTTCACACTTCGGACAATCTGGCGACGTATAAATATACTTCACAATACCTCCTATAATTTGAAATATCCTTTCAATGCCTACCTTTTCTTTGCTGCTGGTTTCTTTGCCGCTACCTTTTTCTTAGCTGCCGGTTTCTTTGCTGCTACCTTTTTCTTAGCTGCCGGTTTCTTTGCTACTACTTTTTTCTTAGCTGCCGGTTTCTTTGCTACTACCTTTTTCTTGGCTGCCGGTTTCTTTGCCGCTACCTTTTTCTTAGCTGCCGGTTTCTTTGCTAC
>JABHIW010000112.1 GCA_018670825.1 Candidatus Scalindua sp.
AAGTTGAGTACATCAACAGAATGATAAATGAACTGGGTATGTCTGCTGGCAAACACAGTGCACATCATTGATTTGATGTAATTAGATAAGAAGTAGAAGTACTATAAGGGAGCCGGGCTTATTGCCTGGCTCCCTTTTTTTTAGTGGAGTTATTATAAAAAAACCCACCATAACGGTGGGTTTTTTTATAATAATATTTAGATAACTATTTGTATGTTTTTTGTGTATATTATTATATAAAAAGTAACACAAAATATTTCTTTTATAATTTTTTCAGGTAGGGAATGCATGTTTATTGAAATAGAAAATAAAGTTAAAAATCTAGGCATTTTATTGCTACTGGTTACGTTAGTGGCGTTTGCAGGATGTGGAGAACAGGTAAACCATCTTGAAATTGGGGAAGCGTTGTTGGAACAGGGAAAAGTTGAAGAGGCATCAGTTGAATTTAAGAAAGCTATTCAAAAGAACCCGAATCTTGCCAGGGCACACTTTGGATTAGGCAATGTAGCTGCAAAAAAACAGATGCTTGAAGAAGCTACGGTTCACTATAGAAAGGCATTTGAGTTGAATCCTAAGTTTGTAGAGGCTTATAGAAGATTTTCAGCAGCCTTCGTAGAAATAGGTAATCCTGATGATGCATTTCAAAGAAAATACAAACCTGTTGCGCAAAACCCTGAAGATCCTATGGTTCATATAGATCTTGCTGTTTTTTATCATAAATGGGACCAAACTCGAAAGGCAATTGAAGAATACGAGGAAGCTCTTAAATTGGATCCAGATAACCCATTTATTTATTACAATTTGGCGGTAGCTTATCAGGACATGGGTCTTTTTGAGGACAAATCAATACCTCTTTATTTAAAATCTATTGAAATGAATCCTAAATATGATGATGCACATTATAACCTTGCAGTCTCCTATCTCAAGACTAATAATCTTGAAAGTGCAATGAGTGAATATAATAAAACATTGGAAATAAACCCAAAATATGCCTCTGTATACGTTGATTACGGCATGATTAAGCTTCAAGAAAAGAAATTTGAGGAGGCTATAGCGTTTTATGATAAGGCTATAGAAATTGATTCAGAAATTCTGGAGGCTTATTATCAGAAGGGTATTGTATATGCGTTTCAGGAGAAATATGATGAGGCATTAAAGATGAATAGAAAGTCATTAGAAATAAATCCGAAGCATACTCATTCTCAATTTAACATAGCAGTGGTTTTCCATAAACTGGGAAAACTAGACCGAGCAATAGCGGAGTACGATTTGGCATTAAATATTGATAAAAACTATGAGGATGCTTATTACAACAGAGGTCAAATATACGCTTCAATGGGTAATACACCCCAAGCGTATGGTGATTATATATCCTATAGTAAGATTGTAAAGGCAAAGACAGGGTCTGAAGCGGCGGCATTATCGTTACGAGGCGTAGAGGATAAAGAGAAAGTTCAGAGATATATGATTCCGAGTTTCAAAGACTGGTTGTTAGAATATGATGATTAGGTGTGGTACCGTCTTTTTTCAAATAGACATTTCAATAAAACACTGATTTCAGATTCAGATACTTACGTAGGAACCAGTTGTCTTAATTACAGCCTTAGGGTTACGTGTTGATAGGGAGGAAGTACCGTAGATGATTTTAAAATTTCTAAAGAGATACAACTATTTGTTTGTGGTAATTGTCGTTGGTGTTGTCATGAGCTGCGACAACGCGCAAAACCATATAGAACTTGGTGATAAATTTGTCCATGAAGGTAATCCTGACAAGGCAATTGCAGAGTACAAGAGGGCTCTAGAACTGGATACGAATGCGGCTGAGGTTTATTATAAATTGGGAGAAATTTATTTAAAACAGGAAATGCTGGAGGAGGCCGTAAAGGAGTATAGAAAGGCGATTGAATTGCGTCCGGATTATCTTGATGCTCATATGAAGTTGTCTGAGACATCTATAAAAATTGGAGTACCGGATGATAAACTTACGAGATACACGAGTGCAGTCGAGAGTGATCCTAAAGATTCAAAAGCCCGCATAAGGCTGGGTATTTATTATCAACAGTTGAGGCGAATGGACCTGGCTTTTGAGCAGTATAATAAGGTCCTGGAATATGATCCTTATAATCCAAGCGTTCATTATAATCTGGGAGTTGCGTATCAGGACCTTAACTTGCTTGAGAAGGCTGTACCGGCGTATGAAAGATCTATAGAACTTAAACCTGCATATGAAAAGGCGCATTACAATCTGGGAATTGCCTATATTGCTTTGGATGAATATGATAAAGCACTGAAAGAACTAAAAAAAGCAGACGATTTAAATTTGGGTAACGTCGATACGTATTGTAACCTCGGATTGGTATATTATCTTAAAGGTATGATGAATGAGGCTATCGACAGCATAAGGAAAGCCCTGGATATAGATCCGGATAAAGCTGACGCACACTACTATCTTGGTGTGATTCATGCTAGTAATAACAAATACAATGAAGCGATAGACGAGTTCAAGAAAGTAATAACGTCGGATTCTAATTATGCAGATGCTCATTTCGATCTTGGTACTATTTATCATAAGCAGGAATTGTTTAATGAGGCTATAGAAGAGTATGATAAAGTAATTCAGATAGATCGTGGTTACGCAGATGCTTATTATAATAAGTCTGCGGCCCTAGAGAAGTTGGGTGATATGCCTGCAGCGCATGATGAATTTGAAAAATACAGGATGATAAGGAAGACCGCTAGCGGTTCAGCAAGCCTTTTGGAGTTTGACGCAAAACTTACTGGAGCTGCTGAAAAGGACGATGCATTTCAAAAACGTAAATTAGAAACGGAAGCGTTAAAGGAAGCCGAAGCGTTAAAAGAAATTGAAGCGTTAAAAGAAATTGAAAAGGCTGCAAGAACTCAAGATTGAGTAACAAAAGTTTATGTATAGGGGGGATTAATAGTTAAGATTCCTCCCGGACGATCGGTGTTGCTCTTCCATAGAAGGACATGCGGTTTGCCAATCAGAAAGCACAGCTGGGTGGAATATCATTCTGAATATAGTGACTCGGAATGAAGAATCTAACTTATCGAATTGTAGTCATTGAAAATAGATTCTTTACGAGTAATGTGGATTAGGTCTCTTCTTTGTGCGGATTAAGCGATGTGAAACTAGACGCTTAAGCAGAGATAATGCTTAGGCAGAAAAACCAGTAATAAATAAATAATAGCCCCCCCTTTTTAAAGGGGTGGGCTATTATTGTTTGCAGATCTCTGGAACGTTTTTAGTCAGCATCTTTTGCACATCTGAACCCGACGCTTTTGTTTCTATCGCTAGGTTCCCCAAACATTCTTACTGCGCAGCGCAACTTGTAGACATTTTGAGCAAACATAGATCCTCCCCTGATAATTCTTTTGCCAGTACCTTTTATCGGCCCTTTAGGATTCTTTTTAGGGGTACTTAGATAATATTCAGGATGATACCAGTCATTACACCACTCAGAAACACTTCCCGTCATATCATAGCAACCATAAACACTATTTCCTTCCGCAAAACTTCCTACAGTAACAGGCAAATTGCCATCAGTTCCGACATTGCAGAATTTGACTTCCCATACATTGCCCCAGGGGAATCTTCTTCCGTCTGTACCTCTTGACGCCTTTTCCCATTCCGCTTCCGTTGGCAGGCGTTTACCTGACCACGCAGCATAAGCATAAGCATCGTACCAATCTACTCTAGTGACTGGGTAATCGGGGTGATTATAATATTTATATTCATAGCCTCTGAAAGAGTTGCCGGGAAGATGGCTTTTGTTAATTGGTTCTGTAGGCGAACATTTACTGTGATCGCCAGTTTTTATGACGTAATCCAGGAATTCCCAATATTGTGCATTTGTAACCTCGTATCTATCAATATAAAATGCGTCAAGAATCACTGCGTGTTGAGGCATCTCTTCCTGAATAAAGTCCTCTTCTTTAGTCCCCATAATAAATTCTCCGGCCGGTACGAGTGTGCTCTCTTCCCATCTAACTTTGTCAGCTTTTAACGCACCCTCCATTATCTCTCTTCTATCATGGACTCTTTTCTGAGCAATTCCTCTTTTTTCCTCGACATTAAGATAAACTACAAGTTTACCAATGAAATCGTCTACTTCATTCAACTCTTCAGGAACTTGTGGCATCAGCTTTCTACATGTTTCCAGATGTTCCAATGCCTTTGCATGATTATCAAGTTTCCAGTATACACCTGCAATGTACCAATGAATTGAAGCCTTGTTCGGATCCAATTCTATAGCTTTCTTATAAAAACCCAGTGCGCCGTTATAATCGTTTTGGATTTCACGTAAAGAGTTTGCAGTTTTTATATATCTTTCTACCTTTTCCGTCTTTTCTAATTCTATTTTTTCTAATTCTATCTTTTTCAAGATATCTTTATCATCTGGCGATTTTGGGGTCTGCTGTTTTTTTTCAACTGTTTCTTCCTGGGGCTTTTCTATCGGTTTTTCAGGCGTTTGTGCGTATAAGTTTGATATATAAAACGTTAAAACAATTATGGAAAAAAGAATCCTCTTCAATTACTGCCTCCTTAGCTCAAAATAAATCTAAAAGTTGTGTATGTAAAAAAAAATTTATGGTAATTGGTATGTATTGAAAACCGATTATACAATCAGATATAAGTTAAATCAATATCAAATAGATTTGAGCCTATTTATGTTAAAAAGGTCTTGATATTGCAACTCTTTTTTGGTAGTATTCTCGAAAATCTTCATTTATATAAAGATCAGTAGCATAGCAAAGTCAACGAAGGCTAACCGATTAAGGGGGAATCTATGGGTTGTGAATGTTTAATGGATAAGGTTGTAAATACCACAAAATTGGTATTTGAGCAGATAAACAAGCGAAAAAAATTAATAGGTGTTCTTTTAATTATAATGGTGGCTGTCGCCATTGTTGGAGGTAGGAAGTTCTGGCATTATGCTGAATCCAGCGAATTCTGCGGCAGTTGTCATGAGATGGACGTACACTATGACTCATTTATGAGTTCGAAACATCATAACGAACATGTACATGCTTGCCATACTTGCCATATTGGCCCCGGTTTGAAGGGCTTCCTGCATGCAAAATTGAGTGATGGTGCACACGATTCATTTGAACATTCCAGAAAAACTTACCTTACCAGTGAAAATTCAGGATTATTTATTGCAATTGCCGAAGACAGCGTTCCTATAGTGAATGGCAATTGTGCTAGGTGTCATACAGATCATGAAGAGTTTACGAAGGATAAAAAACACTTGGAGTTTGTTGCTCAGTCAAAGAGAGTGGGAGAAGATGGAAATCTTAAGGATTTCTTCTGTACGGACTGTCATATAGGGGTTGTTCATCCGAGTTGGAGTGCGGATGTATATAAAGAATATGCCGAGAAAAAGATCCCGCCGTTTGGAATCTTTTCTGAGAATGACTGTTATGCCTGCCATCGACACGCAACACCGCAAGTTGTAAAAGAGTGGACGGCCAGTCCACACTCAAAAAGTGGTGTTTCTTGTATTGCATGTCATGGAGACGATCATGGGGTGATTATTGAAAGAGGTGGAAGAGTTTTACCGAATAAGTGTGGTGAGTGTCATGAGACAATGTACAATGATTTCGCTAAGAGTAAGCACTTTAACGGACGTATTGTTGCGGAGATAGCGAGTACTAAGAATGTAACAATGAGAGAGGACTGTAAGAAATGCCATATGCTTGGTTTAAACCAGCCGTGGGATGAAGGAGCAGGGGGAAGTTGTGAAGGTTGTCATCCAAAACATTTATTCTCACGTTCAGATGCGTCTGATTCTAAGGTGTGCAAAAACTGTCATTTAGGTGGGCCGTCTCATGCACAGCTTGATTTGGGAGTTAAATCTATGCATGGTAGTCTGTTTGCGGCACGTAGGAAAGAGGGTAAACCTGAAATAAAATGCCAGACATGTCATAGTGACCCATACAGTCACCATAATTTCAATAGAAATGTTGGATTATTAAGTATCGATTAATTAATATATCGCTTGAGTTTTTCTCATGTGAAAGAATGTTGTATCTTGAAAGCCCACCTTATTGGTGGGCTTTTTTGTTGAAATAGTTTAGTTTCCACAGACCTTAATAGCAAAATCCAACGAACGAGTTAATAAGTATCTTCTTTTAAAGAAATGATTATAATGAGAATAACCGTTCTGCCTATCATTTAGATGCTACAACTACAGGGTATCTGGTTGAGACAGTAATTATACTTGGCGCTTGACTTAGTTTTGAAGTTACATCTTTCAACACCTTTTAGGTTATTAATATGCAGTGGAATTCAAACCGGTTTACACTTACACTGAGTTCTTCAATTGGCAAAAAATTGATTATGGCGATTACCGGACTCGGTTTTTGCATTTTTCTGATCAGCCATCTTGCAGGAAATTTGGTAATATATGCCGGAAACGATGCATTTAACTCATATGCTGAGCGTCTGCATACGTTAGGTCCGCTCTTAATTCTTGCTGAAATAGGACTCCTTTTATTGGGTATAACACATATATCTATCGGGGCTTACCTCTCTTATCAAAATTTTTGTGCAAGACCAGCAAGATATAAAAAAAAGAAGAATGCCGGTGGTCGAACAATTGGTTCAAGTACTATGCCATATACCGGCTTTCTTATACTCATTTTTATTGTCTTTCATCTCATTGATTTCCACTTCGTAGAAAAAGCAGACAGATCTATATATCAGATTGTATTAGAAACGTTCTCAAATCCCGGATATACTATTTTTTACATTTTGTCCATGGCAGTCGTAGCTACTCATATTGATCATGGATTTTGGAGCTTATTACAGACCATGGGGATCAATAATTTGGAGTATATGCCCACTTTACGTATGGTTAGTTTTGGACTCAGCTTGTTTGTGGGGATTGGATTTGGTTCTTTGCCTGTTTTTATTACGTTGATTACCTAGTAAAGAGAAAATATGAAACTTGATTCAAAAATACCGGATGGTCCGCTTTCTGAGAAGTGGGATAGGCATAGATTTGAGCTAAAACTTGTAAACCCTGCAAACAAGAAGAAATTCAAAATTCTCGTTGTAGGTACAGGTCTCGCCGGTGCATCGACATCTGCCACTCTTGCTGAACTGGGATATGAAGTAGAAACATTCTGTATTCAGGATAGTCCGAGACGTGCACACAGTATTTCCGCTCAAGGTGGAATAAACGCGGCTAAGAATTACCAGAATGACGGAGACAGTATATGGCGTCTTTTTTATGATACTATTAAAGGTGGCGATTTCAGATCAAGAGAGGCAAATGTCTACCGCCTGGCACAGGTCAGTAATAATATTATTGATCAGTGCGTTGCACAGGGAGTTCCTTTTGCAAGAGAGTATAGCGGTATGCTTGCAAATAGAAGTTTTGGTGGAGCACAGGTATCAAGAACATTTTATGCCAGGGGGCAAACCGGGCAGCAACTTCTACTAGGTGCATACGGTGCATTATCACGTCAAATAGCGGCTGGAAAGGTTAAGCTTTTTACAAGAAGAGATATGCTTGATCTTGTGGTAATAGACGGAAAGGCAAGGGGTATTATCGTCAGAAATCTCGTTTCCGGTGATCTTGAAAAATATTCTGCAGATGCTGTTGTGCTAGCAACCGGAGGTTACGGAAACGTCTTCTACCTTTCAACAAATGCGATGGCATCAAATGTTTCAGCGGCCTTTGCATCGTACAAAAAAGGTGCTTTTTTTGCGAATCCGTGTTTTACACAGATCCATCCTACTTGTATCCCGGTTAAAGGCACATATCAGTCAAAATTGACACTCATGAGTGAGAGCCTAAGAAATGACGGCCGGGTATGGGTTCCCAAAACTCCTGGAGACAAGAGATTACCCGGACAGATTTCGGAATCTGAGAGGGATTATTATCTTGAAAACAAGTATCCTGGTTTTGGCAATCTGGTACCAAGGGACGTGGCATCGCGGAACGCCAAGAATCAATGTGATATGGATAAAGGTGTAGGGGATACGCAGCTTGCTGTGTACCTTGATTTCGAGGATGCCATAAAAAGGAGCGGTCAGGATGTTATCGGTAAGAAATATGGTAATCTTTTCAAGATGTACGAAAAAATAACGGCAGATAATCCATACGAAACTCCAATGAAGATATATCCTGCTGTCCATTATACAATGGGGGGGCTTTGGGTGGATTATAACCTGATGAGTACTATACCTGGGCTTTTTGTGCTGGGAGAAGCAAATTTCTCAGACCATGGGTCAAACCGTCTCGGGGCAAGTGCTTTGATGCAGGGCCTTGCAGACGGGTATTTCATTATACCTTACACGATAGGCAGTTATCTTGCGGAGGCTCCTCTTGGGAAAATAGATGAAGATCATAAAGAATTCAGTTTATCTTCACTGGAAGTTGAAACACGTATAAAGAAGCTCATTTCCATAGAAGGTGGAAGAACAGTAGACAGTTTTCATCGTGAACTTGGACGTATTCTCTGGGAATATTGTGGTATGTCGAGAAATAACAGTGGTCTTAAAAAAGCAAAAAAACTTATCAGAGATCTCCGTGTGGAGTATTGGGAAAATGTTTTAGTAGGAGGTTCTGAAAAGGATTTCAACCAGAGCCTTGAAAGGGCCTGGAGGGTTGCAGATTTTCTGGAATTTGGTGAACTTATGGTTATAGATGCTCTTGAAAGGCAAGAGTCCTGTGGCGGACACTTTAATGAGAAATATCAGACAGATACGCATGAGGCCCTACGTGATGACAAACATTTTTGCCATGTTTCTGCCGGGGAATTTCGAGGGGATAACCGTAAACCAAAATTTCACAAAGAACCACTGACATTTGAAAATGTTAAGTTGACACAAAGGAGTTACAAGTGAAACAAGCAAACGGAGATAAATGCATCAAGCTTAAATTAAAAGTCTGGCGTCAGAAGACACAGGGTTCAAAAGGCAGGTTTGAATCCTTCAAGGCAGAGAATATATCTAAAGATATGTCTTTCCTTGAAATGCTTGATGTTGTTAATGAGAAAATAATTCTTTCAGGTAAGCCTCCTATCGCTTTTGATCATGATTGCCGGGAAGGTATTTGTGGCTCGTGCGGGGCTATGGTAAACGGTCGTGCTCACGGACCTGAAAAGGGGACAACCCTTTGCCAGTTGCATATGCGACACTTTTCAGACGGTGATACAGTGGTGATTGAACCCTGGCGTTCAAGGGCCTTTAAAGTTGTTAAGGACCTTGTCGTTGACAGAAGCGCACTTGATAAGATTATTCAAGCAGGTGGTTACGTATCGGTTAATACCGGTGGCGTTCCTGATGGCAACGCTATACCTGTACCTCAGGAAATAGCAGAAAAAGCAATGGATGCAGCAGAGTGCATCGGATGTGGGGCCTGTGCAGCGGCATGCCCTAATGCATCAGTTATGCTTTTTACTGGTGCCAAGATTTCGCAGTTTGCTCTGCTTCCTCAGGGACATCCAGAGGCTAAGAAACGGGTACTTGCAATGGTAGGAAAAATGGATCAACTAGGGTTTGGAAACTGTACAAATGAAAAAGAGTGTGCAGCTGAGTGCCCCAAAGAAATTTCTATTATAAACATCGCCCGTATGAACCGGGAGTTTTTAAAATCCGGTCTTTTCTCATAATAGTTCTCATAATAGTTCTTATAATAAATCAGCAGAGTCCGGTTAGATTTTTGCTAGTACGTCTTTATTATACCCGGGACAGTTGAAAAGACGTAGGGTGAGGCTTCCCGCCTGAACGTACCCGTTCGGTACGGGCGGGTAGCCTTGCGCTTAGTGTACTAAAGAACGAAAGCAAACCTGAAGGATTGCCCTACATGTTACACGTAAAAACCTAACGGGACTCTACTGATAATAAATGGAATTAAAATAATTTTATTGGAGTTTTTGATACGAAGAAAGCTTAATTCCTCTCGGTCGGCAGATCAATCTCTCCAGCTCTCGGAAATCTAGAAAGATTAGAATATTACCTTTTTCAGTCACATAGCGTTTTAATCAAGACTATTATGAATAGTGTAATCAAGAATAACAAAAATATACAGGATATTGCATTGCAATACCTGAATGATGGTGTATTTATTTTTGACAAGGATAGAAAGATAGTTTTATTCAATCCTGCCTGTGAGCAAATTGTCGGTTTCTCCGCGGAAGAAATCACAAAGAATGAATCAAACTGCTTTGACATATTCCAATGTCACTCTTCTGATGGAGAATGTATGGCAATATGCCCTGGTCTTGACCTCTTTAAAGAAAAACGCACAAAAATTGCACGCGAATACCTTATCAAGACTAAAGAGGGGAAGCAAAAGCGGGTAGTTACCAACTACTCCATCATTAAAGATGACAACAACAGGATCGAATATGTGGTTGGTGTCATGCATGATATAACAGAAGAGAAGATGTTTAATGAAGAGCTGGTCAGGTCTAAGACCCTTTCAACGCTTGGACAATATAGTAACGAACTGGCACATGAGATTAAGAACCCTTTAAATGCTATTAGCATTCAGATGTCGCTATTAGAGAGAGAGATTGGCAAGCATGATTTGAGCACAGGGGAAGAACTTGCAGACGTCGTAAGGGTGGTTAAAGAAGAGATAAGCAGGTTGAATAAATTAGCAAAAGATTGTCTAAGCTTTTCAAAATCTGGTGATTTAGAACGCACAGAGGAAGATATTAGACAGATAATTGAAGAGCTGCTATCCCTCGTCACTCCACATGCAGACTTGAATGGGGTTAATATTTACTTGTCAATGTCGGGGAGCTGTCCTCAGGTCTTCGTAGACAGGGATAAACTCAAGCAGGCATTTTTGAATCTGATATTAAATGCTATAGAGGCGATGGCTGGTGGAGGGAAGATAGCGATAAATGTATCAAAAAAAGATAATTATTTAAATATATCGATAAAAGATACTGGTCCGGGTATCCCCGATGAGCAGCATGATAAGATATTTGACCTTTTCTATTCTACAAAGAGTGGTGGTACGGGAGTAGGGTTGGCTATTACAAAAAATATTATTCATGCCCATGGTGGTAACATAAGGTTTGAAAAACTGGTTGAGGGTGCTGAGTTCATAATAGAGTTGCCTTTGTCCTGATAAAAAAAATGAAGAAACCAAGAATACTGTTAATAGACGACGATAAAAATACGGCTAACGGTCTGAGGAAAATCCTCTTGCAGGATGGTTATGATACCAGTTGTGCGTATACAGGCAATGAGGCGTTAGATTTAATCGATAGCGAGTACTTTGATATAGTAATTACAGATATGAAGTTACCGGATATAAGTGGTTTTTCTATTCTAGAAAAAGTGAAGAAGAAAGACGCAGGTATTCCGGTCATAATGATAACGGCCTTCAGCTCATTACAGACGGCTATTGACGCGATGAAGAAGGGGGCAGATGACTACCTGACCAAGCCGGTAAATATTGAGGAATTAGAATTAATACTGAAGAAGATATGGGAAAAGCAACTCCTTATATTGCAGAATCGTGAGTTGAGACAGCAGCTGGATGACAGGTATGGTTTTTCCGGGTTCATCGGTAATACGCCGGAGATGCAGCTTGTTTTCAATACAATTACCGAAATTGCGCCTACTGCGGCCACGGTGTTGATATATGGTGAGACGGGAACGGGTAAGGAGTTGGTTGCCAATGCGATTCATCATAATAGTGACAGGCAGGATAAGCCGTTTGTAGCGCTACACTGTGCGTCATTGTCCGAGGGTGTATTGGAGAGTGAATTGTTTGGGCACGAGAAAGGCGCTTTTACCGGAGCGGTGAGTCAGAGGCGAGGCCGGTTTGAGTTGGCGGATGGTGGTAGCCTTTTTCTTGATGAAATAGGTGAGCTGAACTTACATGTACAGATAAAACTGTTAAGGGTGCTTGAGACAGGATGCTTTGAAAGGGTAGGAGGGGAGAAGACGCTGGAATCGGATGTCAGAATAATTGCGGCGACAAATAAGAATTTGGAGGAGGAGATCAAAATGGGAAGGTTTCGAGAGGACCTCTATTACCGGTTAAATGTAATCAATCTGGAGCTTCCGCCGTTAAGAGATAGGAGGGAGGATATTGGGCTTTTGACAGATAGTTTTTTGGTAAAATACGCGGCAAAGAACAAAAAGGATATTAAGGGATTCAGCGCGCAGAGTGCCAGGATATTGAATAATTACGACTGGCCCGGCAATGTAAGAGAGCTTGAAAATGCAGTTGAGAGGGCGGTGGTAATGGCAAGGAATGAATTTGTAGAGCCGGACAATCTTCCCTCAAACATAAGCCAGAGTTTAAAAAAGGCGAGAAAAGATACATTCCGTATACCATCAGGCACAACGATGAAGGAGATTGAGAAGAAGGTCATCCTTGAAACACTTCAAGCGACTCATGGCAGTAAGTCTAAAGCGGCAAAGATACTTGGTATATCTACAAGAAAGATTGAATACAAAATCAAAGAATGGTCGAATAGCAAGGAGTTAACTGAATTAAAGGAATAAGATGAGTTGCCTTGGTAAAATTAGAATGTACCAGGGTTTCGCTTTATTAATGTGCTGAATTCAATGAGGAAGCGCAACACATTGAATAATAATGGTTATGTTGCATAATCAAGTTCCGTTTAGTGGAAGATCAAAGTCAATATTGATTTCATTTTTTATCTTCAACGTGCCCATCATAGCTTTGAAAGGTTTTATTCCATAGTCTTTCTGAAGCAAGGTAATCATTCCCTTTATATGTTCACCATTGGCATCTATATCAAAATCAATGGATTTGGTAACACCGTGTAGGCTCAAATCTCCATTTATTTTATAGCCGCCGTCTTTTTCCTGAATAGTTTTAGAGCAAAAAGTTGCAGTAGGATATTTATCCGGATGTAATACTTTAACACCCATATCCCTTTCAATATCCGCTATGTCTTTTTCTTTTAACGCATCTGTCCTCTCTCCATCTTTCAGCGCACAAACTACTTTTAGAGAATTTGCCTGTATCTCCAGTTCCAAACTTCCTGAAGCCAAACCTGCATCCGGTACTTCCAGATTAACTTTAAAATCAGTTATATCGATCAGCAAGTCATGTGCTAATTTACTAAGCAGGCCTTCTTTAAAAGTATAAACATACAAATTTCCGGAATTTGTATCAAGGCAATAAGAACCGGCTTTTAAAGACATCTTTCTCCTCCTTTAATAAGATTAGAAAATTGCTTTTGATCCTTGGGAGATGCTAAAAACGTATTTTATTGTGATATGATTACCTTATTTTGTATTTTATGTCTACTTTTTTCCTATAGCTTTTAACAGCTTCCTTGTCTGGCTATCCATAACACTTTTCTGCTGGATCATATCATCAATATATTCCACCTGTACAATGGTAGTTTTTTAATAATGAAGGGCTTGAGGTTTCTGAGGATAATCCAGGATTTAAATATTTTTATATCAGAAAAAGGCTAATATGAACCATTATTTATAATTATTTTTTTTCGACTCTAATTATACTAACGTTTTTGGCCATATATAGAAAAGAGAAATATATACATGTAACATATTACGTAGTCATTGCTTAGGTATTTGGTGTGTAGTTGTGTAAATAAAAAATGTATTAAACAAACAGTAGTTTGGCTGAAATGAGACAAAAAATAACTATGATAGCCGTAGATAATTTTATTTTAATAATAAATAATTATATTTTATTAACGAATAAATAAATAAAAAAGATTCTTTTTATAAATTCAGGTTTTGCTTTGCCACATTTAGTATAAGTCTATTAAAAGTGGGTTATTGAGTGGATTTAGAGTAGATTGGAATTACTTATTTTGCATATGCAAAAGTACTTGTCAGTATATATAAACCTTCAGTCGATAATATCGAACAGGTAATTTATAAAAATCTAGGTATTAAATTTGCTTTCCACACTTACACACAATTTAAGCAGGTGTCTCAACTATAAACTTTGACAAGTTTCACCTGCATATCCAATCAATACCTTGCTTTTTTTGTATACACTGTTGTTTGCGAAAGGCGGTACATTTATGTCTGATCAGGATAAGAAGGAAGAAAAAAGCATTTCGAGTGCGACTCAGCTAGCCAACACACCATTTATTGATATCGATGCATATGCACCCAAGATGATGGCAAACAGGGTTGGACAGGTGGGAATATCAAAAGCAAATATGGGATTCCTGACAACGCTTGCTCTTAGTATTCTTGCCGGTGTTTTTATTGCATTAGGTGCACAGCTAATGATGATGGTAACACATACAGCAACCTCCAGTTTCGGTTTAAATGCGTTAGTTGGTGGTGTCACCTTTACCATGGCTCTGGTTCTAATCGTAATTACGGGTGCAGAGCTTTTTACGGGCAATTGTCTTATTGCCATGTCATTTTTTGCTGGAAAGATTACGAGTGGTGATCTTTCCAGGAATCTGATTATCGCTTTTATCGGAAATCTTATAGGCGCGTTGAGTATCGTTTTCTGGATATACATTTCCGCACAGTGGACAGCCCACAACCATCTGCTTGGAGCCAAAATTGTCATCGCTGCCAATGACAAAGTAAATCTGACATTTGGCGTTGCTTTTGCCAGAGGGGTTCTCTGTAATGTTCTGGTATGCCTGGGTATCTGGTTGTGTTATAGCGCCAGAAATAACCTGGATAAGGTGTTATCTTTACTCTGGCCAATATCTTGTCTGATAGCTTGTGGTTTCGAGCACTGCGTAGTTAATATGTGGCTCATCCCGATGGGTCTTATCTTGAAAGGTAACCGTTTCGTAATGGAGGCTGTTGAAAGGGTAAATGGAGGACCTTTAGATGTTACGAATCTTACCTGCGGTAAAGGGTTTATTGTTGATAATTTGATTCCCGTTGTCCTTGGAAACTTATTTGGCGGTATTATATTAGTTGCGGGCGTATATTGGTTTGTATTTTTACGAACACCAAAGAAATAAGAAAGTAGGTCAAAATGGCTGAAAAGAAGAAGACTTCAAAATCTGTCAAAGCAACAAAACCTGTTAATACAGCGAAAACTGTCAAGACAACAAAGACTGAGAAACCTGTTAAAACGAAGAAAACTGTCAGGACAATAAAGGCTGAGAAACCTGTTAAAACGAAGAAAATTGTCAGGACAACAAGGGCCGTTAAGTCTGTAAAAACAGTAAAGGAAACAAAACTTGTTGAAACTCCAAAAACTACCAAGGTTATTTATGATGTAGACGCTTATTCACCCCCTCAAATTGCAGCTCGGCTTGATGCAGTAGCTGGTGTAAAGGCAAAAGATTCGGCTGCGAACACATTTTTGCTGGGTGTTAATGCCGGTGCTTTTATAGCGCTGGGTGCACAATTCGCTACCTTAGTGATAAGTGATTCCGGACTACACGCCGGGCTTACGGCAGTAGTCGGAGCAATTGTATTCTGTCTTGGCCTGATAATGGTTGTAGTTGGTGGTGCGGAGCTCTTTACGGGTAACTGTATGATTTTTATTGGATATTTGGATAAAAGGATTACTACCAGGAGAATAGTTGATCACTGGACTATTTCATTGATTGGGAATTTTGTAGGGAGCCTATTAGTTGTCTTCCTTGTGTATAAGGCGCAACAATTTTCTTTCTATGATTATGTGGTCGGCGGAAAGGCACTGCTTATTGCCAACAAAAAGGTTAATTTAACATTTACCAGTGCCTTTTCAAAGGCGGTACTCTGCAATGCGATGGTGTGTATGGCAGTATGGGTATGTTTCAGTGCCAGGAATGTGGCAGACAAGATCATGACGCTCATATTTCGCATAGGCGGTTTCGTCGCCAGTGGATTTGAGCATTTAGTCGCAAACATGTATTTTATTCCGATGGGCATAATATTAAAAGGTAAACCGGAAGTTGTTGCTGCCGCAGAAAAGATGGCAGGAAAGACATTAGACCTCTCCAACCTTACCTGGAAAGGGTTCTTTGTTATCAATCAGTTCCCTGTGTTTCTTGGAAATGTTTTTGGAGGTGTTGCTCTGGCAGGCGTAGCATTCTGGTTTATATACCTGCGACCGAAACTCAACTTTTCATTCACGATAAAAGAGGATTTTAAGAAGGAGTAGTGAGTTGAATCTAAAGGCGTCATAATTCAATTCTAAAAGTTCGACTTGTTCAATTCCTGAAAAAGGCGGAACAAAAAGGCCCACCAATTTTGGTGGGCCTTTTTTATATGCGACCTCTATTGGGCAGATTTATTATTATATTTTCCTATAGAGATTCT
>JABHIW010000107.1 GCA_018670825.1 Candidatus Scalindua sp.
AAGTTGAGTACATCAACAGAATGATAAATGAACTGGGTATGTCTGCTGGCAAACACAGTGCACATCATTGATTTGATGTAATTAGATAAGAAGTAGAAGTACTATAAGGGAGCCGGGCTTATTGCCTGGCTCCCTTTTTTTATTCTGTTAAAAGTTTGTAGTGTCCGGTCAGGTTTTTGCATGTACGTTTTTTTACACCTGGACTGCCGAAGAAACGTAGGGCAAGGCTACCCGCCCGTACCGAACGTACCCGTTCGGTACGGGCGGGTAGCCTTGCTTAATGTACGAAAGCAAACCTAAAGATTGCCCTACGTGTTACACGCAAAAACCTGACCGGACACTACTGGTTAAAAGTGATATGAATCTCAGTTTTCGGGTACGAGAAAAAAGTTGTATTTTACTGATTGTTTTACTATCATTTTACATCTCTGGTTATTTACGAAAATAGAGTTGAACAAAAATTATAATGTAAGTTATTAGATCTTATGACCCCTGCTTAATCCACTCCTTGTTCCCTTCAGGACAGGAAACTAGAGACCGGAAAGTGGTAACCCATATGACATTGTACAATTAATAATAGGTATATTATTTATAATAATAAGGAGAATTTGAAAAATGACCGCAACGCTAATTAAAGGTACTGAAATTCGAGAAGAAATACTGGAAGAAATTACTGCTGAGGTAGCAGAAATAAAAGAAAAACATGGAGTTGTGCCCGGATTAGTAACTATTCTTATCGGTGAAAACCCTGCCTCTATGTCTTATGTAACGCTCAAAATCAAGACCGCTCACAGAGTTGGTTTTCATGAGATTCAGGATACTCAGTCGATTGACATTCCGGAAGAGGACCTTCTGGCACTTCTTGACAAATATAATAATGATGATTCCATTAACGGCATTCTTGTACAGCTTCCCCTTCCGGACCACATAGATGAAAAAAAGATATTAAATGCCATTGATCCTGATAAGGATGTTGACGGCTTCCATCCGGTAAATGTCGGGCGTCTCATGATTGGAGGAGATGAGGCTAAGTTTCTGCCATGCACTCCTGCAGGTATTCAGGAAATGATAATCCGTGCCGGTGTTGAGACGAAAGGAGCTGAAGTTGTAGTGGTAGGCCGTTCAAATATTGTAGGAAAACCAATTGCCAACATGATGCTGCAAAAAGGAAAAGGCGCTAATTCTACGGTAACAGTTGTTCATACAGGAACTAAAAATATGGACGAGCACTGCAAACGCGCGGACATATTGATAGTAGCTGCCGGCGTTCCCGGCCTGGTTAAACCTGAATGGATCAAACCGGGTGCATGTGTAATTGACGTTGGAGTTAACAGAGTTGGTGAAAAACCCAGCAAAAAAGACCCAAGCAGGATGGTCGCTATCCTAAAAGGTGATGTTGATTTTGATGCAGCCAAAGAGATTGCGGGCAGTATTACACCCGTTCCTGGAGGCGTTGGACCTATGACGATTACCATGCTTATGAGGAATACTCTCAAATCTCTTAAATGCAAATTGGGAATTGAGTAAAACAGCTATAATCTTTTTTTAATATTTACCGGGAGAGTAATATGACAACTATTAATCAACTCTATTCCAGATTAATAAACGCCATGGGGGTTGAGGACCTGGAAATTCCTATGACAGCGGTCAAATTCTATAAGCAAGAAGATGAAATTCCGGAACCCGTAAAAGAGAACCAACCGACCATATCACTAACCAGTTGCCAGGCAGCAAAACAGGCTGGCCTGGGAGATGCGGCCCTGTTAACTACCGACAACATCGGTTGTGTTGCTGCAGCGATAACGTTTGGTCTTGTGGATAAGGACCAGACTGAACCACTTGGTGATTCAAAAGTATATACCGATATTATGCGTGACCAGTCAGGATTGGGTGACGATTTTAAACCACCATCTCCAAAGGATTTCACCGATGGTAACGTCTATGCATGCAAAGACTCAGGCCATATGGACTTCGCCCTTTTCGGCAATGAAGACTCAGGCAGGTTTAAGGACGTGGAAACCGCTAAAAAAGCGATGAAGGATATGATGGCAATTCAACCACCTACAACAAAGGGTGTCTTTTTCTATTCCAGGGATTTTGATGAAATTGATATAATCCCGGATGTAATTGTCTTAAGCGTAACCTCCGCAGAGCTTACCAGGATCATTCAGGCCTATCAGTTTAATACCGGAGAACGGGTAACGGCAAGTATGGGAGGGTTGAGAGTAGTAAACTCTGACCTGATTGTGAGACCCTATCTGACCGGAAAAATCAACGTTGCCCCCTATTGTCTTGGCGCCAGGCTTATTGCGGAGTTCGAAGCAGACCGAATGGGTATCGGCATGCCATTCAGCATCTTTGAAGAATTGGTAAAAGGGATGGAAGATTCTAAAACCGGTTTCCCATTTCAACTCTATCCCGGAGTTGCATAGTACAGTTAAGCAATTAATAAAAAACAAATTTCTGAAATATTGAAGGGCCTTTTATAAATAAAATATAAACGGCTCTTTTTTTGTATTTTATTCAGTAGTGTCCGGTTAGGTTTTTGCGTGTCCGGCTTTTTTATACCCGGACTGTCGAAGAAACGTAGGGCGAGGCTTTAGCCTTGCGCTTAATGTACGAAAGCAAACCTAAAGGATTGCCCTACGTGCTACACGAAAAAACCTAACCGGACACTCACTGTATTCTATTATGAATAATCATGTAAAAACCCTCATAAACCGGATGTCAAAAATATCCGGTACAACTTTGACTGAAAAGCATATGGACATTCTGGAG
>JABHIW010000028.1 GCA_018670825.1 Candidatus Scalindua sp.
TAATTGATTAACGTGTTTAGGTGTCGAATACTTCATTGACGTATATTATAACATGAAGGAATATATTCTCAATTACTCCTGTATAATTTGGAAATATTACTTTATGATTGAGCTTCCTAAGGTGTATTCTCGGACAGCCTGATCAGGTTTGACCCTGATCTACTGCTTGTGATTCTATGATCGTCAATAATATTAACATGGCAATTAAATAGGCTTACATTGAGGTGGCTTGGTTTGTCAAGACCATTTTCTACTATTTTTAAAATGCATTACTCATTGAACAATACAAGACAAAAAGTGTAACGGAAGGAGCCCGTAGGGCGATTGGAGTTACACTTTTTGAGGGATCACAAATCACTCCTCCTTTTTTATTTTTCTTATCTAAAAATAATTATTTTTGCTGCTATCTCCCTTTACCTCTCCCACAATGTACCTCAACTGGAGTCCTGTATCCTAACGATTGATGATATCTACGGTTGTTATAAAATAAGAAATAACTGCTTAAACCCTCACGGGCATCCTTATATACCTGATAGTTTTTTATATACACCTCCTCATACTTCACACTCCTCCAAAGCCTCTCGGTAAAGATGTTGTCAAACACTCGGCCTCGTCCATCCATACTGATCTCTATCCCACTTCTTAAGAGAATACCAGTAAACTCATTACTCGTAAACTGTGATCCCTGATCACTGTTAAATATCTTAGGACAACCTCTCTCTAAGGCCTCCTGTAACGCTTCCGTGCAAAAACTCACATCAAGAGAGTTGCTTAAACGCCAGGATAAAACGTAACGGCTGAACCAGTCGATAATAGCTACAAGATATAAAAACCCCTGCCTAAGTCGAATATACGTGATATCAGTACCCCACACTTGATCCGGATAAGCAATCTTCGTATCACCCAGCAAATAGGGATATATCTTATGTTCCGGGTGTTTCTTGCTTGTTTTTACCCTGGGATAAATCGCTCGTAATCCCATTTGACGCATGTATACCCGAACTCTCTCTCTGCCTATTTCAAAACCTTCTCGCCTTAATCCCTCCCGTATCTTTCGGCTTCCATAAAATGGACATTCTGTAAATATCTCATCTACACGGCGCATTATCCGTAGGCTGTCTTCCGGTGTCTTTACCGGCTCGTAATAGTAATTTGATCTATGAAAATCCAAAAGTTCGCACTGCCTGCGAATACTTAACTTACCATACCATACCCAAATTCTATTAGGTGCCTTTTCTCCTCAACGGTCAAACAATGCAGCTTTTTTTTTAAGCCATTCGTTTTCTACCTTCAGTTGTCCGATCTGCCTATACAATTCATCAACCAACTTCTCATTTTCCTTGTTGTCCTTCTCCTGTTTTCCCTTGAAGGTCTCTTTCACTCCTCCTAAGGCTCGTTTACGCCAATCCGTTATTTGTGTCCTATGTACTTCGTATTTCGATGACAACTCCGCTATTGTCTTTTCTTCCTTGATTGCTTCCAATGCCACTTTTGCCTTAAATTCCGCATTAAAACCCTTTCTCATTTTCGAACCTCCTTTTTGATATTTTAACATCAAAAATGCATCTTAACTACTGGTCCGAAAACCCCAGTCCATTATACATAACAGAGAGCTCAAGGTACCAAATATTAGCAAACAGACGAAAAATATGTCGCGTATTTAATTGCCGGAGTAATAAAACGATTGTATATTCTGTTTTCAAGGTTTTACCAAATATTTTTTTAGACATGCAGTCAAGGAGAGACTCGACCCCATTTTTCCCTTTCCCCAGCTTCTTCCTTTATAGAACGAACAACGCCTAGAGCAATTTTGTCCGGTTTCGCAAATTTTGCAGCAGCCGATTTAACCTGATTTAGCGTTGTAGCACGGATCAGATCTGGGAACAGCTTGATGTAATTGAGTCCTCGTCCAGTTAGGACGTTCTGTGCATATTGGTTGCGCAGGGCCGCGTTAGTCTCAAGTGATATTTGGTGCTTACCGATAGTGTACTTAATAGCGTTTTCAAATTCTTTCTCAGTTATTTCACCATCAACCATTTTTCCCCATTCCTTCAGTATCATATCCCGAGCCTTTTCTTCGTTTTCTGGTAATGTGGCTGCGTAGTTTATAATGATTCCGCCATATTTATTAAGTTCAAGCAAGGCGCGCACTGTGTACGCAAGATTGTTTTTTTCTCTGACTTCGTTATATAAACGTCCTCCCATACCAGATGCTATATTTTTCAAAACATTAAGCGCTGGCGCTTTTTCCGAATCAGCGGAAGGAGCAAAGAAGGCAAACGCCTGTGCACTCTGTGACTTATGGCGTTTAACTATATTCTCTCCAGTCTGATATTTCGGAGCTTTTACCTTTAGTTGTATTTCATCGGATAGTCTCGACGGCATATCTTGAAGCTTGTTTTCTAGCATTTTAAGAACTGCGCTCGTTTCAACATCCCCTACTACAACTACCATTGCGTGTTCGTTTCTTATGAGAGTTTTATACTTTTTAAGAATCTGCTCTTGAGTAAATTTTTCAACGGTTTCCTCAAACCCATTTACAGGAAGACCGTATGAGTGTTTTCCATACGTGATATATCTGGCGAGTTCCATGGGATGATAATACATGTTGTCCTTACGCTTTTTTATTCTCGCAATCTGAGTTTTACGTACTTTTTCCACTTCATTTGCTGAGAAAACAGGGTTAATGATAACGTCTGCAATTATGTCGAATGCTTTTAGTAGATTGCGGCTCAATCCATTTGCAATATATCCAGAGTAATCTGGAAAAGCCTTTACATCTAGTTCAAAACCCAGGGCCGCGATTTCGTCCTGAACTTTCTCCGCTTCGCGTGATGTAGTTCCCTTGAGTGAGGAATTTAGAGTCATTTTTGTAAGACCGGCTGTCATGCTCGTCTCACTAAGCCTGCCTCCCTCAAAATATATTCCGAGGGAAACTACAGGAAGCCCGTGCCTCTCCTTTATGACAATCCGAATGCCATTAGAAAGCTCGTGCATCGATACATCAGCGTCAGTTTCATCGGCATTCCTTATTTCTATTCCATGTTTTATGTTATTTTTTACCTTTTCAGCCGTCGTATCATCCATTTCATTTTCTGGACGATATTCCTGAATTGACGCCTTGTCAACTGAAAGGTATTTTGCGGCTACCCGTGAAATATCTGAAACGGTAACAGCATGTAGCTTGTCCACATACTTGCGAAGAAGTTCATAATTGCCCAGCGACTCATAATACGCAAGGGTGTTAGACTGCCTGCGCACTCCTTCCATTGATGTGATGAAATCGTATTCTAGTGAGGTTTTTACTTTATCTAGGTCTGATTTTGCAATACCATTATTTTTTATCCTATCTATTAGCTTAAAAATTTCATGCTGCGCCTCAAGCATGTTTTTCGTTGGAAGTTCAGCCTCAATGTAAAAAGTTCCAGCATTCGCCAAGGTGTCATAACCTGCGCTGATATCGTTAACAAGTTCTTTTTGCTGTTTTAATGTTCTAAAGAGATAAGAACTTTTGCCTTTTCCCATAAGCTGAGAAAGCGCTTCAACCGCGTGTTTATCCTTATGAAGCGCGGGGGGAGCATGAAAGCCTATAGCGACATATGATTGAGTAATATCGGACCCTGTTTGCCTATACCTAAGTTCTGTTTGTGGTGGTTCTTCAGGTGAAAAATGTTTATCGAGCGTTCCTCCAGGTATCGGCCCAAACAGCTTATCAATTTTAGGTATTACCAGACTAGTGTCTACATCGCCAACAACCACAAGGATGATATTTTCAGGACAGTAATTTTTTTTGTAATAATCAACTAGAACGCTATTGCGCATAGATCGAACCTGCTCGGGTGTGCCCATCCTCCAGCGTCCAATATGATGGCGTTTATATGCCAGGGCCATCATTTTCTCCCAAGCCATTGTGCCCGGTTTATCATATTTCCGCAGTATCTCCTGTATTACAACTTCGTGCTCTTTATCAAGCTCACCAGGATCAATGTTTGAGTTTTTGAGACAGTCCGCTTCTATATCCAGAGCATTAAAAATCGACGAAGATGGCACGACTATGTAGTAATTTGTTCGTTCGTAATATGTTGAGGCATTCCAATAACCTCCTACACTTCTTACCTCATTCTGTATTTCTCCAACAGGCCGGGTTTTTGTCCCTTTGAAAAACATATGCTCAAGTAGATGCGAAATTCCAGTCCACTCATCTTGTTCATTGAAATAGCCCGTTTTTACCCACACATTTACTGTCGCAACCGGCGAAGAGTGATCCTCCTTCACAATGACTGTCAATCCGTTATCCAGTTTGCGTTTAGTAATGTTTTGGAATTCCATGAATGGTTTACTTCCGTTTGGATCACTGTTAACACTCTTACGTTCCAACGCGGACGACTGTTCCGTACCACTAACGCAGACAGCAAGTAGAATAATAAAGCATTTCAAAAATACCTTGGCTTTATTTAAACATCGAATTGATTTCTCCATACTGCTTTGCGAACTTCCTGAAAATGAATTATCAATGAATTGCATTGTTTCTCCTCTCCATTGTTTGAACATACCTGATAGACCACGGGCATTGCTACCCGATTCCCTGCTCAGAACCGGGCTTGATAGTTTCCCGTTATCCGGCTTAAGCATTTCAAAAGGTTGTTCTTGTGAAACAACCAAGCTATTAATATAATAAGGACCTAATCTAAAATTTATGTCTACCTCATTTGAGAACCTCCAATAAGTTTCTACATTTTCATATTTCTTCTATGCCAGAAATAATAACCATATTCCGGCATGTATGGATACGCATTAACTCTTATTCTTAGTTGTTTTCTATGTGGTATTACGTTTACTAGAATTACCTGAAGAAATCGAGTTTACTTTTTGCCTTTAGAAAATGTACGATTTCGGCTGAGCTAAAGCAATTTTCTACCGAACTCTTAGGCTGATTTTTTATATCGACACGTGTGATACTTTGATAATCTCACCATACTGCTCTTCAAATGCTATATTTTCTCCTTCTTCCTTTATTGTGTATTTTGATTTAATTATTAAAAACGTAATTAACAAAACAGCGATTAATCCAGTGGTTATCAAGTATTTTTTTATAATCTTTTATGACTAACCAGTAATTGATAAGTTTATAGATAATATGAAAAACTACATATTATCTATAAGTAACGACATGATTCTCCATTAAGTAAAAAACTATGTTTTTAACAAAGAGTACAACATAACACGCCATTATTGGACAGTAACAATTATATTGATTGGCATGCTTGCAATCGTCTTTATAGCTTACTCATGCCAGATAATTCAAGGTCTTTTTTCACTTTTACCCACGAAAATCACGAAATATTATGAAAGTTTTTTTTGTATTCCCTGAAAGAGATAAATATATGATATGAGGGATTTCAATGTTAACAACACTTCGACACCGCTCACTGTGACGTCATCCTGAGCGGAGTCGAAGGATAGTCTTATGTCGCGATATCGACCTAGCTTGTTCAGCCCAGGGTTTCAATACTCAAGAGACAGAGTATTAAAACCCTGGGCTGATTCACTATTATTTTTCTAGACATGTGCCCAAGGAGAGACTCGGCCCATTTTTTCTATATTAATTGATTGTCTTTTTTCGATACATGTGTATACTCTGTCAACTTTATACACACCGTATTAAATGCTATGGGAGGTAAAAAGATGAGAACAAATGTTGTTATTGATGATCGATTAATGAGTACCGCTCAAAAGTTATCAGGGCTGAAAACAAAAAAAGATACTATTGAAGCGGGATTGAAATTACTGGTTGAGTGCAAACAACAGGAAAGAGTAAAAAATTTTCGTGGTAAGTTAAAGTGGGTTGGAAACCTTGATGAAATGCGGAGAGACAATTGATTATCGTAGATTCATCTGTCTGGATAGATTATTTTAATGGCAAAAAAACTCCAAAAACTGATTGGTTAGATGCAGCTCTTGGAAAAGAATCTGTTTTTATAGGTGACCTTATTTTAACTGAAGTCCTTCAGGGTTTTCAAAGTGATAAAGATTTTAAAAAAGCTAAAAGTTTACTTTTAAGTTTTCCACTAGTTGAGATGCTTGGCCGGGAAGTCGCACTAAAAAGTGCCTCAAATTATCGCTATCTCAGAAAAAAGGGTGTGACAATACGTAAAACGATAGATGTTATTATTGGAACTTTCTGCATTCACAACGCCTTTTCGCTTCTGCACGATGATCGGGATTTTACACCATTAGAGAAACATCTACGCTTAAAAGTTATACAAAGCTAATTATCATTTTTATAAAAGATTTCAATTCAAAATGACAGGTAGCGAATGGCTCTGCTCGCCACAAAAACAGGCGTTTACAAACCTAACCTGACACTACCGACCTGTCATGAATCTCCTCATCTTTTTCAAGTTCAGAAAGAAGCCCGGTAATGTATTCGTTGTCAAGGACAAGGACCCTGCTGGTAAGCGACACAAGGGCTTCATAGAAAGGGTGAGGGTCGTGGCGCGCAACAGCTCCCTGGAAATCGGGCATCCACTGCAGAAGATGATCATTGAGGAATGCTTTTTCCATCTTTAGCGTATTGAGTGCATCTGTATCCTTACCGGCTTCTCTCTGTTGAGATTCACGCTGACAGAGAAGCGCGATGAATTTAAGCTCAACGCCAAGGTGGTCCTGAGGTCCAGCAGACTTATCTATTTCTCCAAAACCAGCTTCTGAATAGCACTCTATCACTGCTCTTGTGCTATCACCCATAATATTGGATTCTCTGTAGACCGACTCATAAGGAGGTGGTGGGCCGTAGTTGTTATGTATGCCACGGAAAAGCCGTGTGAACTCGTGTTCTAGCTGTTCAGCAAGGTCAGAAGTGTGTCTCGTCTCAAGCGATCTTCGAAGTGCTTCAATCTCGGTCTTTAATATGTCATTCGCGACAGAAGACAGCTCATCAGATAAGAGGGCAATAAATTCCTTATCAGGCTTTGTAAGAAAAAGCGTTCCCATAAACCAGTATAACTTGCTCCGGTTTTCTGCTGCACATATTATAAGCTCTCTCTCCTTCATCACTCTTCTCCGTAAAATGCCGGGGCTATATCTGAGCTATCTTCACCATTCTCACGATGGCAATAGAGACAAATAGTTTTATCCACATACCCCGGGCCGGGCAATTCTGCAGAACTGTATTGTGCTACTGTCAACGCGTCTTCAGGATATCTTTCCTCTGCTCTGTGGCATGTTTTACACTGCAGCCCTTTGTCATCATGCAACTTGTGCATCCTGGCAAAGTGAACAGGCAATGCTTGTTTCTCTGCTTCACTATCCTCAGGCATGCATTCGTTATATATTCCTGACAGGCCGAGCAGGTAAAGTACAAAGAGTGATATAGTTAGAAACCGTTTCATAATTTGATTATAGAAATTTCCATTTTGACTACTTGTAATATAATAAGATACAAATTGTCATTCTGAGCCCTTCGCTTCCTGTTATTCTGAAACCTTCACCTTCTGTCATTCTGAACGAAGTGAAGAATCTCTCGTTAGGAAGCCAAATACGCATTGTGAGATCAATAAGATTTCCGCGAATAGTTCTTCAGTCGTTCCTCCTTCAGAATGACATGTTAGCAAGCTAAGTCCGCCCGTAAGTCTCTAATTCAACCCCTTCCTCAAGAAGATAGTGGACTTGCGGTCCGGTCCCGAACTCTTTTTTAATCTGTACCGCCTTTTTCGATTCAAGCTTCTTTGAAACCTTGCTATCAGGATTATCAATGTCACCAAATGTACGTGCGCGAACGGGACAGACCACATCACAGGTCGGTGTATACTCTGGGTTATCTCCTATCTCATCTGTCTTGCCGTCTTTTTCTGCCTGTTCAATTTTATGCCTGCAGAATGTACACTTTTCTGCCGTATTGGCCCTCTTCCGGTGTGTCGAGTGACGATACTTGTCTGATATCGATTCATACTCCGTACCTTTGGTCCCGGGATAGAGAGGGGTGACCTCTTCGTTATACCGGGGAACACCATAGGGGCAGACTGCTTCACATTCGCGGCAGCCAATGCACTTGTTGTAATCAATCAAGACAGCGCCATCCTCCTTCTTGCTAATCGCATTTGCTCCGACTTTTTTGCACGCTGCCATGCATGCAGGTTTATCGCAATGCATACACCCCATTGTAAGAAATATTTTTTTTGTCTTTGGATATTTGCCTGATTCAAACTCCAGCATCGTGTTCCATAAAGTACCGGACGTACAGTGGTTCTCTACCATACACGCTGACACGCATGACTGACAACCCATACAACTTTTGGTATCAATTACGCGAGCAAATTTTGCCATAGCAATTCTCCTTAAACCTTATAAACTTTACATTTAGTATCATTGTATGACTCCATTCCGGAGATAACATCCGAATTGGACTCCAGCGCCTGGTTTATCCACATACCTTTATGAGTATGTTCCGGCAGGCCGGGACTCCACTGTCCGTAACTATTTGAAACAGCTACGGTATCGGGCCTGATGCCTTCAGTAAGGCTCGCCTTTCCCTTTACCTTACCGATTCGCGATTCTACTACCAGCATTGTACCGTCCCTTATCCCCATCTTAATTGCGGTATCTCTGTTTATTAAAATACAGTTCTCCGTAGCATCCTTACCAAGTGAGCGCAGGACCGGATTAAGCGATATATTCGCACCGGAATGATACCGGTAGCTGACTTTGTAGGTAATCAGATAGAAGGGCATATGATCAACCTGGTGTCCTCTGGGCTTTGCGTGCTCCCTTACAGGTAAAGGCAACATCGCTAACTTATGGTTGGCGAGATCGATGTTTTTGATCTCATGTTTCGTTACTGTTTCTTGCACCTTTGCCATGCTGGTGACGAGCTGGTCCGCGTAGAATTTCATCTTAGACTTTCCCGGACCTTTGAATTTGCTTTCAACACCGGAAAGGTAACGTTCCTTCGTGTTTTTATGGTTTCCAAGAAAAGCGTGTTCAAGGGCATAGCTAAAGTCCTTTTTCGTCTTGCTGTGCCAGAGTATTTCAACAACCTCACGGGCGGTATAGTCGCGGCCGGTTTCCAGCTTGTTCTCCTTCAGTCCCCATTTCTCGTTAAGTTGCTCAATATATCTGTCTCGAATGCCGGTACGTTTTGCAAGCTCCCAGATAATAGAGAAGCCGTCATGAGGGAGGTTATAGGCATTGGTAACCGGCTGCCTTATCGCATGGTGCGTAGCGCCAACAGTCCAGCGTGTTTGAGACAGGTGCCAGGATTCGAGATAGGTTATATCCGGCAATACTATATCGCCATACCAGGCAGTCTCACTCATGAAAAGCTCTATTACAACATTGAATGTTTTGCTTAAAGCTTCAAACTGTTTCTGCGGCTCAGCACAGCTAAAAGAGCGGTTTGTCGCGTAAAAAAACTGCATTTCCGGCTTATAGTCCAGGCCATACGCTTCAGGGTCACTCATCGATCTCTGCATCTGCTGGGCTACACCTAAAAACGAATATGGGTAATATACGCTTTGCGCAAGATCCATCCTTTTTGGTGGATACTCACATTTTGAGGTTTCAAAAAAAGCGCCTTTTGACATGGGTTTGTAGGTCTGAACACCACCCACCGCGTCAATACCGCCAATGAGCATTTCCAGGATAAGCCCGGACCTCCAGTTTTGGACACCGAATTCCTTTGCAGTGACCCCGCGGAATGTATATACGGCAGCAGGTCTATAGCGCAATTTCTGACCGTTCAGGGTTATCGTCGAACCTATTCTGGCCGCTTTTGCAAACTCCCTTGCAAGACGGGTAATCGTAGCTGCCGGGATATCGCACACTTCTTCCGCGTATTCAGGGGTAATATCTTTCAAGCTATCAACAAAAACCTGGTATGCTGTTCTAGCGGTCTTACCTTCGACAGTGTAGGTTCCCGTTAGTGTAGGCGTAACGTCTGATGTAAAGGGCCTGGCGCTGTTGCTCGTACTGTCCCAGACGAGCGGATCGCCTTCCCCGCTGCTTATAATAAGACCGTCTTCATCCACCAGGTTCGAAGCATTGGTATATGTATTCAAGAACGGTATATCTATAGTCCCATCGTCCATCATGACCTTGGCCATTGCCAGTATCATCACAACATCTGTACCGGGGCGGACAGGAATCCATTCGTCTGCCTTTCCTGCCGAATTGCTTAAACGCGGATCCATAACAACGACCTTCATGCCTCGGCCTCTTGCCCTGGTAACATTATAGTCAAGCCAGCGGGCCCACTGGTCCGCCTCAAAATAGTTTGAACCAAAGTTCAACAACATGTTTGTGTGATCAAGGTCAGGAAGGCATGATATGTTTCCCCAGGTAAGTCCCTCGGCGACAAACCGGGAAGCGATGCATTCGGATGCCCTCCCAACTACATTAGGGCTTCCAAAGGCCGCAAAAAAGGCCTCCATAAAGTTCATGTTCATCAGATACTGTCCATGCCCTGTCTGCCAGACAACCTTGGCAGGATCCTCTTTTTTAATCTTATTCATCCTGGCAGCTATTGTAGAAAAAGCCTCTTCCCACGAGATCTCTACCCAGCGTGGATCTTCATTAAGCCCTTTATTGGGGTTCGTACGTTTAAGCGGCACCTTCAGGCGATATGGGTTGTATGCATTGAAAGCCCCAGCGGATCCCATGGGACAAATACCCCTGTTGAAAACTGCTGCCCTGGCCGGGTCGGGATAAATCCCACGAATTGTACCATTAACAGTCTTTACACTGATTCCACAATAATTAACGCAATAGCAGCAAGTAGTCTTGATACTTTTTACCGACATGCCAGTTGCTGACGAAGTTGCACTTTCAGCAGCAGCGCTTATTAAGGGCATTAGCCCATTCAGTGACGCCATTCCTCCCAGGGCCACTACGGTTTTAATAAAATCCCTGCGTGTAGAACGCATAGAACAACCTTCCTTAATTTGTAATCTATAACCACTGTCAATATGCTGACTTCATTTTCCCAATAAGACAATTGAAAATCGCCATTAAGTTAGAATATAACGGTAGTGAAATTATTAATACAATTCAAGGTGTTTTTTAAGATATTATCAAATGAGGTACAAGAACAAAATCTGCCTTGACATCATTTCCGTGTTGTATATACTGCGGATATACAATTAAAGGAGATTACCATGGTTACAAAACTGCAAAAATGGGGGAATAGTCAAGGAATAAGAATTTCCAAAGAGATACTGAAGCACTCTCAAATTTCTGTTGGAGAATCTATAAGTATTTCAGCAAAAAAAGGACAAATTACTATAAAACCTATGTCCGTAGTCAGGGGAAAGCACAAATTAAAGGATTTAATAAATCAGTTACCAAAAGACCATAAACCATCCGAAACAAATTGGGGACTCCCTGTTGGTAACGAAGAATGGTGACAACAAAATATATTCCACAAAAAGGAGATTTTGTTGTTGTTACTTTTAACCCCCAGGCGGGACACGAACAGAAGGGGAGAAGGCCTTCTTTAGTTGTAAGTAATAACTTGTTCAACAAGCATACTGGCTTCGCCTTAGTTTGCCCTATAACCAATACCGATCGAGAATATCCATTTCATGTCGAAATCTCTCAGTGTGCCAAGCTAACCGGTTTCATTATGGTTGATCAGATTAAATCAATTGATTACGTTACGAGAAAAATAAAGTTTGTAGAAAAAGCCCCATCAAAAATATTAAATGACGTCCTTAGTATTTTAGACGCAATTGTTTATTAATAACTATATCAAGGGGAGAAACGCCCGCCTGGGCAGGCGGCTACAATATACAACATAAATTTTAGAAAACGGAAGATATGGATGACTAGATTTCCACTGAAAAGGCTGCCTGTCCGACACGCATTCTGGCGGGTAGGAGTGACAATAGATCTGCGATAAAATATCATTTAATTCAGAAAAATCCTCCTTTAGAAAAACCTCAGTACTTTTTTTTCGGGGAAGGACGATTTGAGTGACAAGAAAAGCCACATGATTAATGATGGTAAAAAGTTTAATATCCTCTATCTCCATAATGAATCCGTAATGGGAGGTGCAGAGATAAGTTTATTAAATCTGGTAAAGAGATTAAATAAGAAATTTTTCATACCACACTTTGCCTGCTCCAAGGAGGGGCCTTTTATTGACGAACTGAGAAAAATTGAAATCCTTCCGGACTTTGTTCAATTCCCCAGTATTAGATTGCCAAATCCTGTGCAAATTTGTAATACCATCAGGACCCTCATAGATATCATAAAAAAGAGACAGATAGATTTGATCCACTCTAACCAACCTCGCTCTAATTTGTTTGGCGCAATTGCGGCAAAGATAAAAAATGTTCCCATAGTATGGCATGAAAGATGTCTCGAACAAGGTAGATTTGATAGTGACAATATTTTTTCTTTCCTGCCTGACAAGATTATCTGCAATTCCGACGCCGTCAGAAACAGATTCACAAAAGGTGAGAGAACTGATGCTAAAATCAGGACAATTATAAATGGCGTAGATTTGAGAGAATTTAATTCTGAATCAAACGGAAGGGTAATCAGGGAAGAGTTTAATATTGATAAAGACGAACTTGTGGTAGGGACCATTGGCCGTATTGATCCGGAAAAAGGTTATGAGTGTTTCCTAGAGAGCGCGAGGATTATTTTAGAGGATTTAGAAAACGTACGTTTTCTTATTGTTGGCGGGGCATCTAATAAATCTTCACTCGCACTTGAAAAATCGCTCTATGAAATGTCAGTTGAGAAAGGAATTGATAAGAATACTATCTTTACCGGATTCAGAAGGGATATACCACAACTCCTTGCAAGTATGGATGTAGTCGTCTTGCCATCGGGAATAGATGCCTGCAGCAGGGTATTGTTTGAAGCTATGGCAATGCAGAAGCCTCTCGTAGCAACTAATGCGGGAGGCACACCGGAAATTGTGCAGGATGGTATTACGGGTTTGCTGACAACGCCAGGAGACTCTTCAGATATGGCAAAATGTATTATTCAGTTATTACAGAATAAAGAGCTCGCAAAACAGTATGGAAAGGCCGGAAGAAAAAGAGTTGAGGAGTTGTTTACCATTGAAAGGAATATAAAAGAGACAGAATATGTTTATTTAGAGTTGTTAGACACTAATTTAGCAGTAAACTGATTATTAATTCACGCAAAGCCGCTAAGAACGCAAAGAGTAATAAAAACTTTTGCCTTTTATTTTTTTGTATTTTCTTAGCGATCTCTGCGGCTTTGCGTGAGAATTTTTTCCGCTTTGAAGTATTATGTAATGGTATTTTCAGATGAAATCAAGAAATAGAAAAATATTAGATTTATATCTTACACTCAGAAATCTTATACTCGGAAGCTTACGTTCTTTTACAAAAACTTATACGAAGGATGATTTATCAGGCTCAAGTCTCAAAAAAATACTAGTAATACGACTCGACAGGATTGGTGATATGGTCGTAACCACTCCAATCTTCAGGGCATTAAAAGAAAATTTGCCTGATGTACACGTTACTGCCCTGACTAATCCGGTAAATAATAATATAGTAATCAACAATCCGTTTATTGACTGCATCTTGGTCTATGACAGAGAGAATAAGCACAAAAGTTTCAATAGCCGTTTAACTTTTTTCAGGAGTATACGGGAAAGAAAATTTGACCTTGTTATTGATCCGTATCTTGATTATGAACTTAAGACATCATTTATAACTCGTTTTGTTGGAAATGGATTCAGGCTTGGTTTTGAGTTCGCCGGAAGAGGGCTTTTCTACAACATCAGATACAATCCAAATGTTTTTCCTGTTTCTACCGAAAAGAAACATATGATCGATTATGATCTGGATCTATTAACATGTATAGGAGTTGAAACAGAAAAGAGACAACCGGAAATCTTTTTGAGTTCAGAAGAAAAAGCTTATAACCTTTTGAAAAAAGCAGGAGTAAATCCGGAAGATAGAGTTATTGGTATACACCCGGGCGGGCATTATGAAAGCCAGAGATGGCCTATAAATGAATTTGCGGCTATATCTGATTATCTAATAACCCACTATGGCATAAAAGTGATCCTTTTCGCAGGCAGAGAGGAGAAACAGCTTATTTCAGAATTTAAAGGTCATGCAGCGAAGGCACCTGTCATTCTTGAAGATCTCAGCTTGAGGGAGTTTATGTCGGCATTGAGTTACTGCAGCCTCTTCCTATGTAATAACTCCGGCCCTCTCCATATAGCAACTGCCTTAAATATACCAACGGTTTCAACAATGGGTCCTACAATTCCTTACCACTGGTGGCCACGTGGTAAAAACCACATAGTATTAAGAGAAGACGTAGACTGCAGTCCATGCAAAAAGGGGATTTGTGAGACACATGAGTGTATGAAACTGATCACGACAAATGATTTTATAGCGGCTGTTGAAAGACAGATAAAGGATTTAAATATTTCCCCTTCTACTAATAATTCTCTTACGGTCTAAACCGGATCATTGTAAAATATACCTATACTTATTTCCGTATCACTTAAAGTAAACTATGATAGATTATGTAAAGAAAGGTTTAGATAAAAAAGCTTAATAAATTAATATTCCTTTCTATGTTTAAAGGAGAAAAATTATGTCCAACCGTGTGGCATTAAATCATTTTGATGAAAAAAATCTAAAAGAGAAAATCCGTGATTGTCTGGAGTGGGTTAATTGGAAGGATCGTATATATCCGGATAGCCGAATCTATCTAAAACCTAATTTAACTTTTCCGGAATTTCGCCCGGGAGTTACTACCTCCCCACATTTTCTGGCCGCAGTTCTTTCCGTATTAAAAGAACGCACTCCACATATTACCGTTTTTGAAGCCGACGGAGGCAACAATTCCTACCCGGCAGAAAAAGCGTTTGAAACACATAATCTTTATGAAATCTGCGGTTCTATGAATGTTCGTCTGATAAACCTCACCAGAGAAGAGAGGACTTATGTTGAAATCCCCACACCACATGGAAAGAAAGTAATTCCCCTGAGCAAAGAGATTGTTGAACAGGCAGACATGACCATCAGTATTCCTGTTCCAAAAATGCATTTTGTGGTGCGGTATACGGGGGCCATCAAGAATTACTGGGGGACCGTTCCTGACTCCATGCGATTGAGGAATCACCATTTCTTTAATTATGCCATTACCGAAATAATGAAAATCCAAAAATCCGGGATAACTATTGTAGATGGTGAATACTTTCTGGACAATAATGGCCCTGTGTCCGGAAATGCGGTAAAAATGAATATGGTTATGGCTGCAGATACTCCTTTGAGTGCAGACATGGCACTTATGTCCCTTATGGATGTAGATCCTCACAGAATCGGATATATACGCACTGCCTGGGAAAAAAATATGGGCCCAAAATCGATAGATGACATCGAATTTAATTCCAGTCTGGAGAAATTCAAGACTCACTCATTCTCCTATCACCGTGATCCTGTGGATTATCTGGCATTGCTGGGTTTTAAAAGCAAACTTGTCACCTGGTTGGTGTATCTATCCCCGTTACGGAACATGGTTCACAAGCTGGTAAGGCTACTGAGAGGACGTTCAAGACAGGTAGATACCTATTATACCGGTATTGATAAGGAACATCATCCGTGTTAAATACAAAGATATTTGTTAACAGAAGTTGAATATATTTAAGTGAGTCCAGGAAGAAATATGGTTAACAAATTTAAAAAGATATTAATCATGGAAGCAGGTGGAATTGGTGATATGGTGATGTCAACTCCTGCATTAAGAGCCTTGCGAGAAAGATTTTCTGACAGTGAAATAGTATTGCTTACCGTACCAAGGACTGCACAAGCGGTAAACATTAAACACTACGCGAATAGAATCATATGCTTCAAACAAGAAGCGTTTAGCAAGGGGCCATCAAAGCCTTTCTATACGCAAATTATTTCGAATAGTAAATTATTATGGGCTTTACGTAAAGAGCGCTTTGACATGATGATCGATCTGGAAGCGATAGAGTCATGGAAATCATCTCTGCTGAGATGTATATTTTATAAGTGCATAGGGGCAAAAAGTAAAGTCGGTAGAAATTCTGACGGGAAGGGGTTTTTCCTTGATGTTAAAGTGCCTGATGAGCTTTTTGGGAAGGTTCATGAGGTTGATAGAAAACTGCTAATTGCTAAGACTTTAGGTGCTGAAACGAACAACACGAAACAGGAATTCGATATTTCAGAAGAAGATAGAGAATTCATGAATAAGTGGCTGACGGATTCAGGTATTGATGATAAGAGAACAATCGTCGCTATGCAGCCCGGGGCATTTGTTCCTTCCAGGGAATGGAAAAGCAAGGGATTTGTTGAGATAGGGAGAAGGTTATCTCAAAAATATAGAGCCCGGATTATCATTACCGGTGGTAATAATGATAACGTTGCTTATGAAATAAATGATGATCTTAAGGATATTAAACCTATCCTGGCAGTTGGGTTATCACTAGGTGAATTTGGTGCCCTTTTGGAACGTGTTCATCTCTTTATTTCAAATGACACGGGACCTGCTCATATTGCCGACGCTTTAAATACGCCGTATGTAGTACTGTTTGGACCTGAAAATTTCTATCGATACGGCCCTTATGATTCAAGGTCAAATAACCGCCTGGTTACGGGTATGAAAGTCTCCTGTAGCCCTTGCCTGAAACATACATGCAGAACTCATGAATGCATGGAAAGTATTACGACTGATATGGTATGGGAGGGCGTTGAATCTCTTTTAAAGGAGATGACCAAAGAAAAACAAGTTTAAATTTAAGCCATTTGCGCAGACTTCACTCGCCAATATGTCATTCTGAAGGAGGAACGACTGAAGAGTCTCTCCACGGTAAGCTCATTGGATTACAAACGCAAGATTCTTCACTTCGCTCAGAATGACAAGGGCGCATCTTTTTGTGTCTCTTCGTGGGCTTCTTGAAATTTCTCATTGAGTTAAAAACTATGTTTAGTAAAATTCTACGTCCATTAATGGATCTGGTCCGTCAAAGCCTGTCAAAGCCTGATGAAAGAGGCAACGTAACATCTGACCTTTTTCGTTTTAAGATAAGGGCAAAGGTAAGACAACTTGTAAATAACTATAACGGTTTTTTACTTGATGTTGGATGCGGAGATGGGCTCTTATATGAAAACCTTTCAACAAAACAGAATATGCTCAGGTATGTAGGAGTAGATGCAGACCATGAATCTTTGAAAACGGCCGATGATAGTTTCAAAAACAGGAAACTATCCGGTTTGAATTTTTTAAAAGCATACGCACAGAACCTTCCTTTCAAGGATAAATCTATAGATATCGCAATCTGCATAAATACATTTTACAATTTTCATGCGAAGAGTGACGTTGTTGAAACGCTCGAAGAGATGGAAAGGGTATGTAAACGTGACGGTTTTATAATATTCGATGTCCGCAATAAGATAAACCCTTTTGTTTATCTCAGCTTCAAATTTGTGAGGATTTACGATACGGACGTAACCTTAAATGCATATTCACTAAAGGAATTAACAACGGTTTTAACTTCTAAAGGTCTTGTTATAAAAGAGACAATACCTATAGGATTTCCGATAGCAATGTTTGCACCTATAATCCTGGTAAAAGTAGGATATCGGTAATAAGAGTCCTCGAAGAAATAGTTTTATTATTTTTTGTAAATTTGCTATGACAGCTTGAATATATCCGGCCGTTAGTCTATAATCCCGGAGTTTCCTGACCGGCCAGAATGCATCTTCATAATAATGAAGAATGCAAGCTTTACCAGGTACATGTTCATGCTTATTTTCTGTACAGGAAAAAGGAGGGTTTATTGATTTGCTAAGAAAGATTCCAACGACAGCAGTTCCGTTATCAATATTTGAAATCCTTAAAGGGTTTAAATCTTTTTTTGGAAACAAATCTTATATTGAGGAATTCGAACAAAACTTTGCAAAGTACATGGGGGCAGGCCATGCTTTCTCGTTTAACAAATGTACTACTTCCATATATATATTTCTCAAGGCACTCAAAAAATTTTCAAACAGGAAAGAAGTAGTTATACCCGCTTATACTGTCCCGACCCTGGTCCTGCCCATACGAAAGGCCGGCTTAATACCGATACTTTGTGAAAGCTCTTTAGAGACTCTCACAATGGATTTCAACCGTTTACCAGACGTCGTTAATGATAACACATTATGCGTTTTGCCAATATACCATTTCGGTTTTCCTTATGAGATAGATTCACTATTAAGGCTTGCTAAAGAGAAGGGATTCTTTGTCCTGGAAGATACAGCACAGGCACCTGGAGCAATGATAGACGATAAAAAGGTTGGAACTCTGGGAGATGCCGGTTGCTTCAGCTTATGCAGAGGTAAGAATTTTTCTACTTTTAACGGTGGCATGCTTACAACAAATTCTGATAAACTTGCAAAAATCATAGGAGAAGAGAGAGATTTGTTACCGGAGCAGGAGTTTTCATTTAAGATAAAAATTCCATTTATCCTGACAGCATATTCTTTAGTAACAAGGCCTGTTATCTATGGTCCATTCTATAAGCTGATTGCTCCGTTTAAGCACACAACAGTGCACGACGGTTTTGAGCCAAAACAGTATTCCGATTTTCAGGCAATAATCGGATCAGGACTCCTTAAGAGACTTGATGGATTTAATGAAATAAGATTGAGAAAGGGTATGGTACTCTACGACGCACTAACGGATAATGAACACATAATATTACCACAGATAGCTAAAAACAGTACTCCTGTTTTCAACCACTTCCCTGTAGTCTTTAAAGAGACAAGGACTATGGAGAAGGTGCAGGCAGAACTATGGGAAAGAGGAATTGACACGGGCAGGATGTATTTGAAACCTGTGCACCATTTATATGACCTTGGATATGATAAGCAGAAGGAACTGTTTCCCAATGCGCTTTATATTGCTGAGAGATTATTAACACTCCCATCTCATCCTTATCTTGATGACAACTCTATTGAAAAAATTATAGGAGTGTTTAAATCTCTTTGAATTCCGACAAATTTTCTCAATGGATATTAATATTCATTTTACCAAAAAGCAAGAAAACGGATCTATGACATCTCTCTCGTTGAGATATTTACTGAAAAAGATTATTAAAATCGTAGTATGTAATGTCACTACTTATACGGGATACCAATATATTACTGGAAGTAAAAGCGACAAGAAGAGATTGAAAATCCTGACGTATCATAGTATCAACGACAGAATTGATCCAGATGAAACAGTTACACCCGATGAGTTTGAGAGGCAACTACAGTATATAAAAGAAAATTATAAAGTAATTTCTCTGGACGAAGCTATCGAATGTTTTCAAACTGATTTTGAAAAGATTTCCGGTTCAGTAGTAATTACATTTGATGACGGATATGCTGATAATTATTACAATGCTTATCCCTTACTCAAAAAGCATGATTTTCCGGCAACAATATTCCTGATCAGTGATTTTGTCAAGGACAGTGGGAGCAAATATCTTTCTCTGCCCCAAATAGATGAAATGAAGAGTAATAACATTTCATTTGGTTCCCATACTATTTCCCATCAAATACTGGCAAGATTACCAAATGAAGAAGTTGTTAGAGAAATCAAAGACTCTAAAGAAATATTAGAATCACTGCTCAGTCAGAGAATAGATTCTTTTGCGTATCCTGTCGGCACAAGGGCAGATTTCGATGATGCAACAATAGAAATTGTTAAGGCATGTAAATACACGTGCGCATGTTCGAACATGTATGGCGAGAACAGTGAGAATGCTGACATTTTTGCACTCAAAAGGATTGGCATAGAAACAACAGATACTTTTTCACTATTTAAGCAAAAATTGGATGGCGCATTGAATATTATGTCGTTCAAGGACACAAAATTCTTTCAGAAATTAAAAAGGATATTTTTTAAGCTATAATTAAAGAGGAGATAAGCTTTGTACATCCTTGGTATAGGCGGTTACACATTAGATGCTGCTGCTTCTTTAGTAAAAGATGGAGAGTTAATTGCGGCGGTAGAAGAAGAGCGTTTTACACGAAAAAAACATGAAGGAGGTATGCCGTATAAGGCCATTGACTACTGCCTGAAAGAGGCAAACATAACATTAAAGGATATTGACCATATAGGATTCAGTTACAAACCGTGGTTAAGGATATCGAAAAGGATTCCGTATAGAATATTAAAAATTCCAAAGGCTCCTTTCTATTCTCTTGGTTATATAGTTGATGAAATTAACAGCACAGGACTTTACCTTTCTGAATTAAAACAGCTCAAGCAAAATGAAAAAACTAAAATACATTTTATAGAGCATCATCTGGCACATGCTGCAAGCGTCTTTCTCACGTCACCATTTGAAGAATCCGCAATTCTTACTTTGGACTATATGGGAGAGTGGACAAGCACATTAATGGGCAAAGGTACGGGCAGTCAAATAGAGAAGATAAAAGAGATTAAATTCCCTCACTCTTTGGGGATCCTTTATGCCGCGGTAACAAAATATCTTGGATTCCAGCATGGAAATGACGAATACAAGGTGATGGGGCTTGCATCATACGGCAAACCTGCATACATTGATATTTTTAAAGATATGGTTAAATTATTGCCTGATGGGGGATATCGGATGAACCCGGATTATTTCACCTATTGGGCAAGTGCCGGTTCAAGAGAAGGCTTTATGTCCAGGAAATTCATTGATGCATGCGGGCCAATTCGGATTAAGGACCAGGAAATTGAAGAGAGACACATGGACATTGCGGCAAGTCTACAGAAAATCCTGGAAGATACGACCCTACACATTGCTGATTATCTATACAAAAAAACCGGGGAAAAGAATCTGTGTATTGCCGGTGGCGTTGGTTTAAACTGTTCAATGAACTACAGATTGTTGAAGGATTCTCCTTTTGAATCTGTTTTTGTACAACCATCAGCACATGACGCCGGCACGTCACTCGGTGCCGCATATTATATTTATAATACAATATTGAAGAAAAACAGGAATTTCGTTATGAGACATGCTTACTGGGGTCCTGAATATTCAAATGAAGAAATAAAGGCTGAACTCGACCTTGATAAGTTGAAGTATACCCATCACCAGGATATTGCAAAAAAGTGTGCTGAATTAATAAACGATGGAAAGATTATCGGGTGGTTTCAGGGGAGGGCGGAATGGGGTCCGAGAGCATTGGGTAATAGAAGTATCCTGGCAAATGCAACGAGAGACGATATGCAGGATATTGTTAACAAGTATGTAAAACACAGGGAAGATTTCCGCCCTTTTGCGCCTGCAGTACTGAAAGAATCATCCGGAGATTTCTTTGACTTTGATCAGGAATCGCCTTTTATGCTCTTTATTTGTGATGTCAAACCGGAAAAGAGAAAATTGATTCCCGCTGTTACCCATACAGACGGAACAGCAAGAGTCCAAACGGTTGATTCTCAGTATAATAAACTCTTTTATAATGTTATTAAGAATTTTGGAGATATCAGTGGTATTCCTATTGTACTGAATACTTCATTTAATGTGGCAGGGGAGCCGGTAGTCACTACGCCAAAAGAGGCCATTCGCTGTTTTTTCTCAACCGGTATAGATTGTTTAATAATGGGCAATTACTTGATAGAAAAAGATGATTCAATTACGTAATTTAAAAAGAAACCTTGCTAAAGCAATTACCCAGCCTGGTTATGCGTTGAAAGCATTAAGACAACGTCTGCTTTCTTACTTAACATACACGATTCACGATGGATACAGCCATTATCCGGAGACGGTTGATCTGTTTCTGACTTACATGTGCAACCTTAGATGTAAGATGTGCGGTCAGTGGGGAGAGGCTGGTACATCTAAAGAGATGTCACCCAAGGAATTGAAGAGAGAGTTGTCACTTGATGAAATATATAAAATCATAAATGATATAAAGACATTCAAGCCAAATGTGACACTTTTTGGCGGCGAGCCGTTAATGTATACAAATTGGGAAAAGGTAGTTTCACGTATAAAACAAGAGGGAATGCGCTGCAATATGATTACTAATGGAATATTATTAGAAAGATATGCAAATTCCATAATTGACTTGGGAGTTGACGAAATTATCTTTTCACTGGATGGCCCTCGTGAGGTACATGACGAGGTGAGAGGAGCAAAAGGTACATTTGAGAGGGCGTCCAGGGGTCTTAAATTAATTAGAGATATTAAAAAAAAGTCAGGGGCAAGCAAGCCTGTCGTAAGTATCTCAAGTACGATATTTGAGATAAATTATAAGCGCCTTGATGAGTTAATCAGCATTGCAGAAGAACTGGCAGCAAGTACGATTACGTTTCACCACTTAATATTTTTAAGTGAAGAGAGGTACAACCAACATAATAATATTTTTAAGGGTTTCTACGGGATGGTTTGTAGTGATTGGAAAGGATTTGTAAGGAACAGCTTGCCAGACATCGACGTTGATTTTCTTATTCGAAAAATGGAAGATATTAAAAAAAGAAGTTCTAAGGTAAAGATTAACTTTTATCCAAATTTTACCGATGAAGAAATAAGGAGGTATTACACCGGATTTGATTTTGTCTCTTCGGGTTATGGAAAAAGATGTCTGAGCCCCTGGATGGTTTCGTACATCTTTCCGGATGGTTCCGTACGACCCTGTCAATCGTTAAACTTCTCTGCCGGAAACGTCAAGGATAGTACTTTTAGTAAAATATGGAATAATGAAAAATACATGCGTTTCAGAAAGATTACAAAGAAAGAAAAAAAATATCCTGTATGTACAAGATGTACAGAATTATATAGATTTTAAATAACCTATGATATATTATTCATCATCTTTGGGAAAATACTAATATAAGAAACAACTACCTCCCTTATCTCGCATTTAAAGAAAACGGGAACATTATTATTTATATACAATTACTTTTAAAATAATGTATAGAAAAAAACGTCTTTACTCCGGTTTTATTCTGATTATTTTTGCTTGCCTGTTCTTAAGCAACTCAAATCTACTTATAAATGTCTGTTTTGCTGAACAATACAAACTCATTCCAAGTGCTATCCATATACACACCTCAATAGGCAATGGAGAGCAAACGCCAGAGGAGATTGTAGAGATCGCGAGAAAGAGCGGTATAAAGGTTGTAATCTTTACCGATCATGACACCATGAAATGGACATACGGAATCCCACCCTTAAGAAAGATTATCCAGAAGGTTGTAGATCAAAAATCCATACTTAAATATGGAGCAGAGAATTACATCAATAGAATCGAAGAGTTAAATAAAAAACATCCCGATATGCTTCTAATCCATGGAGCAGAGTCTATCCCTTTCTACTATTGGCGAGGAAGTCCTTTCAAAAAAACTCTGGCATTGGTAAAAGGCAATGAACATATCCTGGTATTTGGGCTGCAAAACCCATCCGATTACAAAAATCTACCGTCGGTAGGAAATGGATTTCCGGGAGTATTCGACGTAGAAGGTATTTTCAGATTATGGCCTGTCTTTTTTTTCTTACTTGGATGGCGTCTTATTTCACTTAGTCGAAAGACTTCCATAGAGAAACATGGGCATTCACACAGCATAGGCCCTGGCACAATATCAGGAATAATATGTTTATTTGTAGGGGCCGTCTTTTTGGTGAATAACTATCCGTTTAAAACACCTTTATATGATCAATATCATGGGGAACAGGGTGTGGGACCTTACCAATATCTTATTGATCACGCAAACAAAAATAATGCATTAACCTTCTGGGCACACCCGGAAGTAGAAAGGTCTATGGATTTCGGCAATATTAAAGTCGTATCATCACCATACGAGAAAGACCTTCTTAGCACTTTTGATTATACGGGTATAGCAGTCTTCAGCGAAGGGATGAGACACGTTGGTCCGCCGGGGGGAATCTGGGACAAGATTTTACTGCAATATTGTTCAGGAAAAAGATTTAAACCCGTCTGGGTTATTGGAGAAGTTGACTATAGAGGCCACGGATTCTCTATTGACGAAACACAGACGGTCTTTTTAATAAAGGAAAAGAGCAATGAAGAAGTAATGAATGCGCTTGCGACCGGTAAGATGTACGCCGCTATGGGTGATGCTAATCAGCTTAGTTTGAACAGCTTTGTCGTTGAAGATTCTAAAAGTGGCAAGATGGCTTTTATGGGAGATGAAATAGCGCTCACAGGGAAACCCCGTATAAGAATTGTTGTAACTGTTGACAAAACCCATAAATCCTCTGCATATAAGAAAAGGAGTTTCAACATAGATTTGATAAGAAACGGAACTGTTATTAAAACATTTGAAGCAAATGATTCGATAGATATCGCTTACGATGATGATTACTACAACCCAAATCAAAAAGTCTATTACCGTCTGGCTATTGATACTAGCTATCTGTTCAGAGGTATAGTCACCAACCCTATTTTTGTGCAGTTTAAGGGAAAACAATAAAAGTTTCAATCTTAAATGTGACGCCAAAAAAGATCAGAATAGTAAACATAATTACTCGTATGGAACTTGGCGGTCCGCCAATCTTAGTGCTCGACATGTCTTTAGAGATGGATTAGCAGGATACCGTAGGGCAAAAAACTTTTTTTACATCACTACAACTGTGCATAAAATTGAAGACTTATATAGTAAATTGAAACGAAACGTTTAGGTTCAGGCTACAAACCTGAACCTGCGATACGCTTAGACAAAAAAATAAACATATGCTAATCGCAATTCATCAACCACAATACCTTCCCTGGTTAGGTTATCTAGATAAAATTGACAAAGCAGATATATTTGTAATATTAGATAATGTCCAATTCAAGAAAAACGAATGGCAAAATCGTAACAGAATAAAAACTGCTCAAGGCTGCCAGTGGATCACCGTCCCTGTCTTATACCGGTTTCCGGAAAAGATTAATGAAGTGATGATTAACAACAAAGCAAACTGGAGCAGAAAACATCTTCAAGCACTAATCACTAACTATTCAAAATCGACCTATTTTGACGATTATAAAGGTTTTTTTGAGAATATCTTCAGTCGTAACTGGGACCGCCTTGTCGATATAAACATTGAGATAATAAAGTTTTTGATCAGTGCTTTAGAACTCAAAACTGAACTTGTTATGGCATCTGATTTAGAACTGAGAGAAGAACCGACAGAACGCTTAATCGATATCTGCAAGACGTTGAAAGGTAATAAATACCTTGCGGGGAAGGATGGTAATAAATACATGGATTTAGAACAGTTCGATAAAGAGGATATAGAAATAATCTTTCAGGACTTTAAACATCCGGAATACAGCCAATTATTTGGAGATTTTGAGCCTTACATGTCAGCTATTGACTTATTGTTCAACTGCGGCAATAATAGCCTTGAAATATTGAGAGGCAAGTAAGTGTTAATGCTGCAAGATTGAACTAGGATCTATAATTTTTAATCAAAAAATATTTAGCAATTCATAGCACCCCTGAAGAAGTTAAAAATTACCGTTATAGAAAATCATGAAAAAAAAACAGAGTAGTAAATATAATGTTGTCGTAGGTATACCCTCATATAATGAATCTGATACTATTCCGTATGTTGCCAAAACTGTAGGGGAAGGGCTTGAAGAGTATTTTCCAGGCAAAAAATGTATTATTGTCAATGTGGATAATAATAGTCCGGATAATACAAAAGACGCTTTCCTGGGCACAAAAACCCGTATAGAGAAGAGATACATCAGCACGGCTCATGGTGTCCGAGGTAAAGGTAATAATATGTTAAATCTGTTCAATTTTGCAAAAGATGCTGGTGCTGAAGTCACTATTGTTGTAGACGCAGACCTTAAGTCGATAACAAAGGAGTGGATTGAATACCTTGGGCGTCCTATTGTTGAGGGTCATGACTACGTAATACCACTCTATTCAAGGCACCAGTTTGACGGCACTATTACAAATCATATATGTTATCCTGCCATGTTTGGTATGCTTTCCATGGATATCCGACAGCCGATAGGAGGAGAGTTTGCATTTTCTCCAAAACTTATAAAGTATTTACTCAAACAATCATGGACGGAAAGCACCAGACAGTATGGGATAGATATCTTTATGTCCCTGAGCGCTGTTCTCGGAGGTTTTAAAATCTGCCAGAGCGGACTGGGGACAAAGATTCATAAAGCAAGCGCTCCTAAACTGGGTATCATGTTTGAACAGGTAATCGAAACGTTACTGACGGTGCTTGTGCAGAATAAGGACGCCTGGATGACCGGAAATAATGGTGATATCTTTGTACCTGACACATTTGGTTTAAAGGATTTAGCAGAACCACAAGAGTTGGATATTAACATTCTTGACCTGAAAGAGAAAGGTCAGACGGAATACAGTAAATATCAAACTGACATTAAAGAGCTTTTAGAACCATATGCGTTTTCAAGAGTACATGAGATGTTTGAAGTGGAAGTTTTTGATCTGACTATCCTTCTGTGGACACAGATTTTTTACAGCCTCGTGTATCGATACGATATCTCAACGAGTAGTGAAGACAGAAAGAAGATAATTAATAGCCTTAAACCTCTCTATTTTGCAAGAAGCCTCAGCTTTAACTACCACACTTGGAAGTACAATGTAAAGTATTCAGAAATGGAGATCAGGAAATCCGCATTAGGCTTTGCATCACAAAAATATTATCTATGGGGATTGTATAGCAAAGGAAATAAGCTGGGACCAGAAAAAACTAAAAAGACAAGAAGCGGTAAACAGTAAGCATGGGAGGAATGGATAAACCCGTATTTCCGCAACAAGACAAGTTAGTAGCGTATATGGTAGAGCAACTAAATCCATCTTTTCATCTGGTTCAGAAGATTTATACCTGTCTGTCCTCATATAATGGAGACATTTCTCTCAACCTTTTTATGATAGGAGGAAACGTTTCTAATACATATTCAATATGCGCTTCAGAATTATCTATTCCCAGACTGAAGAGTATCGAACCCTGAGCTACCGCGTCTTCTACTCCAATTGCACTCAAGACATGTGATGATTTTAATGATCTTGAGGTACATGCCGAACCGGAAGAGACCGCAATTCCTTTCATATTTAAAAACAGAAGTATAGACTCACCCTCAACATATTCTACACTGATATTTATATTGTTAGGTAACCGTTTTTCCGGATGCCCATTGAGATAAATGTGATCTACTGAATCCATCAAGCCGTTTAATAACTTGTCACGCAGAGGTTTTATCGCTCCTATGCGCGTGTCCATCTCTCTCTTTGCCAATTCTGCGGCTTTCCCCATACCCACTATTCCGGGTATATTCTCCGTACCGGCACGACGCCCACCTTCCTGTACGCCCCCTTCTATGAAAGGCACTATCCTTGTCTTCTCTCTTAGATACAGTGCACCTGCACCGGGTGGACCATAAAACTGGCTGCTGGCCAGGCTTATGGCATCAGCATTCATCGTGTTTACATCTACGGGTATATAACCTGCAGATGCCACAGCATCAACATGAAAGGTTATACCTTTCTCCTTAACGATTTTTCCGATCTCTTCAATCGGTTGAATAGTACCTATCTCACTATTTGCATGCATTATCGAGACGAGAATAGTCTCTGGAGTAATGGCACTTGCAACCTCATCAGGGTCTATCATGCCGTATTTATCAACAGGTACATGCGTAACTTCAAAATCCATTTTTTTAAGTTTTTTCAGTGGATTAAGTATTGAAAAATGTTCTATCTCTGAAGTAATAATGTGTTTACCCTTCTTCTTGTTTGCCGTTGCAAGACCCCTGATGGCAAAATTATTTGCTTCGCTTCCGCTTGATGTAAAAATTATCTCTTCGGCTTTTGCTCCTATGAGTGCAGCAACTTCACCTCTGGCAGTCGTAACTGCTTTACCTGCAATTTGCCCGAAATGATGCAGGTTTGACGGATTACCATAACAGTTTTTTATAGAATCTACCATTGCTTCTACAACCAGTGGATGTGTCGGTGTACAAGAGGCATGATCAAGATATATTTTTTCCAATTTTCTCACTCCTTTATATTTATTACCGGCAGGAACCTTCTACCTTTTCTAAATTTGCATATTCCAGTGCTAACTTCTTCATACCTACTCTATTAAAATCAACATGTACTGTGTCTGAAGATGGGGCTATCTTTATAACTCTTCCACGACCGAAAATTTCGTGCTGTACAATATCCCCTGAAACCAATTTGCAACTATCCTGAGACTCCTCATGCCTGAATTCCGGTAACTCATCATAATCACTATTTCCCGCATCATATTGATAATCATCCTCACCTGCTGATTCTCTATATCCCGTCGTTGTTTCGGTGTGCAATTTGTCTGCATAAGAGCGATAGATTGTTTTATCAATCTTCTCAACAAAATCTACAGGTATCTCGCTTAAAAACCTTGAAGGCACACACGCAGAACGTTGCCCATATTTTGACCGATATCTGGTATAGATCAGAAACAGGTCCTTTTGGGCTCTTGTAATACCAACATAGCACAAACGACGCTCCTCTTCAACATCATCATCTGAATTCTTTGATTGCGAGTGCGGTAACAACCCCTCCTCAAGACCGGCAATGAAAACAACGGGAAATTCCAGACCCTTTGCAGCATGCAGTGTCATCAGGGTAACGGTATCTGTTGTATCGTCCCACTTGTCAATATCTGCAATCAATGACACCTCTTCTAAAAAACCCTGGAGCGAACCATCCGGGTTTGAAATATCATACTCACTTGCAGCGGTTACCAACTCCTCAATATTCTCCAGCCTTTCCTCGCTATCACCTTCGTAAGAGACTACCAGGTAATCTACATATCCAACCTTCTCTATAACCTTTTTTACAAATCCCATTACCGGATAAGTTGGAATCTCATGCAACTCAGAAATAATATCCCCGAAACCTTTCACCGCCTTGGAGCTTTTTCCCTTAATTTCCTTAATTTCCTGAACTCTGGATATCGCCTTTGACATATTTGCACTATTCAACACGGCCCATTCTCTTAATCGTCTTATAGTTGTCGCTCCGATTCCTCTTGCAGGAACATTTATAATCCTTTCAAATGACAAATCATCATTGGGATTAGCACAGAGCTTGAGGTACGAAAGGACATCTTTAATCTCTTTTCTCTTGAAGAATGCAACACTACCTACAATTGAGTAAGGTATTCCTTCCCGCAACATACGAGTTTCCAATACACGTGACTGCGCGTTTGTACGGTAGAAAACCGCTATATCTGAATGTCTGTTTCCTCCCTGAATAAATTCAGAAATATTTGCAGCTATCTCCTTTGATTCAACATTCTCGTCCTCACAGTGAATAATTCTGACCTTGTTTCCTTCGCTATTTTCCGTCCAGAGGGATTTCGGTTTCCTTGAGAGGTTATTATTGATTATTTCTGAGGCGACACGAAGAATATTTTTCGTTGAACGATAGTTTTGTTCCAAACAGACGGTCTTTGTGTCAGGATAATCTTTTTCAAAATTGAGTATATTCCGTATGTTAGCACCGCGCCATCCATAGATAGATTGATCAGGATCTCCGGTTGCACAAATATTTTCATACCTCTGCGCCAACAGTTGAGTGATTGCGTATTGAGCATGATTTGTGTCCTGGTACTCGTCAATGAGTATATATCTGAATTTCTCCTGGTATTTCTCCAATACTTCAGGAAATTTCTTAAATAGATGCACAACCGTAAAAAGCAGGTCGTCAAAATCCAGCGCATTATTTGACTCAAGATATTTCTGATATCTGGTGTATACCTTTGACACAACATCATTATAATAACCTGACTTATACTCAGCGAATTCATCGGCTGACAGCAATTCATTTTTAGCATTACTTATTGATGCTGCAACTGCACCCGGTCTCCAGTGATCAGTGTCCAGATTCAGTTCTTTCATAATATCCTTTATACACTTGGATTGATCCCCAGAATCATAAATGCTGAAGTTTCTGGTAAATTCCAGATGCTCTATTTCACTACGCAATATCCTTGAACACATCGCGTGAAAAGTCGAGATCCACATACCCCTTAGATCGAGAAATTCACCCAACCGTTCTTTCATCTCATTAGCGGCTTTATTAGTAAAGGTTATAGATAAGATATTTGACGGAGAAGTTCCTTTCTCAACAAGATATCCAACCCGACGTGTAATCACCCTTGTCTTGCCGCTACCAGCCCCCGCAATCACGAGCAAAGGTCCATCTATATGGGTAATCGCCTCTTTCTGGGCTTCAGTTACATTGTCTAAGATGTTCATTTCTCTAATATTTTACTATTGAATTACACTGATTTATTTGTGATTTCTCTCATTTCTTCTGCGCTATCAAACTAACCACTGACTTGTTCTCTGCTATCTCGCCTTCTCTATAATAAAGAATACGGAAGTCCCTGAAGGAATCGAGAAGTTCATTGTGTTTTAACAGATAGGCTGGATTTTTGGGTCCGGGCGCGTCTTTTCCATACTTTAGCTGGTCTATGGAATATGTCTCAAACATAACCATACCACCCTTTCTCAGGCCTTCCTTAATGTGAGGTATAAGGTCCATTTGCGTGTAATAAAAACAGGTAATGAGATCATACGTATCAGCAGGTATCTTATATTCCTCCAGATCAGCTACGAATGCATTTAATATCACACTGCTTTCACTGGCGAATAGTTTACTTTTTTCAATAGCTTTATCTGAAACATCACAACCATCAACGTCGAATCCGTTCCCGGCAAGAAATACCGCATTTCTCCCTTCTCCCATAGCCAGAACCAGGGCCTTACCCCTATTCAGAATATCCAGTTTCTCCTTCAGAAACGTTAACGGTCCTTTACCGTATATATATTCCCCGGTATTATAACGCTTGTTCCATCTATTCCTATCATCTTCACTGGCATTAACAATCTGGCCAAAACAGAAGAAAAAGAAGGAAAAAATTATTGTGGAGATTAGTGTCATTTTCATGCAAATCTTAAATAGTTTTATTTAAAAGCAGAAAGATGGTATTTATTTGGAAAGATGGTAATATCTGTTGAAACCAGAATTGATAAGCAACTTCAACCGGATGCTGGAATTGCCACTATTTAAAATCCATTTGGAACGATGTCTAAAACTCCGGTACGTTGACTCTTTGCCTCAATTCTTCTGCATTTTTTAATACCTTTTCCTGTTTCTCTTTAATTGACAATGGCGCTAATTCAACTAAATTATAACTGAGAAGATGATCGTCTTTAAGTTTGCGTGGCCATAATAATTCGGAGAAAAAGTCCAGAGGAAATACTTCGTAAAGAGGCGCCTTTATTTCTTCAAATGCAATTGTGCGTTCATGGGTAAGTGCTCCATCTTCATCCTTTTTCTCTATCATTATTTTTCTGGTGCCATAATACGTAAATGGTACGGTAACAGGACTTTCTCCAATAAGCTTGTTATCAAGATATACCAATGCATTACTGGGATCTGTCTTAACGGTTAGTGATCTGGTGACACAACCGGAAAAAGCAAAAATAATAGCGACGAGGATCAAAAAATGGAAGGACCGTATCGTTTTTATCATGACGAAGTTTACCCTATAAACTACAAGTTGAAAATGTTTTATAAATTTGTGCTGTATAATTTTTTTTGATATTTGGTCTTTCAGAAATTTGAGTTATTTTTAAGGCGTCTAAATTTCATATTCAGAACGTGGATTAAGCCTATCTGCTTACGCTCCCGACAACAAGCGGGATCCGCTACACACCTTTAGATCTATCCCCTTTTTCTATCATGAGGATAAAACAACGCTGTTTCAGGTGCAGTATATGAATGTAAATTATGGACTGACCCTTCCCCCTGAGCAGAAGGAGACCTTCCTTCAAAAGCGAGAGTACCATCATATATCCCGTTATGCAGATCTGTTATTGTCTTATAACCAATAGTTTGCATTGCATGCAATAAGCTCTTTATGATATATTCACCAAAATGAGCAACCGAGCCTTTATCAACTACCGTACCCGACACTCCCTGAGCAATTTTAATCTTATCATCATTTGAATAATATCTCTTGTCACCACCTTTGTCCATTGCCTCTAAAGATGCCATACCTCTATATTTTTTCAACCGTACTCCGCCTTCATAATAGTAGTCACCCGGAGCCTCATTCGTACCGGCAAGTAATGCACCAAGCATTACGCTACTAGCCCCTAATGACAGCGCCTTAACTATGTATCCTATGTTTGCCACCCCTCCATCCGCAATTACCGGTATTCCTGCGTACTCTCTTGCAAACTTTGCGCAGTGGTAGACCGCTGATCCCTGGGCCCTTCCTACCGCCATAGTTTCCTGTGTAATGCAGATAGAGCCTGCACCCATACCTATGCGAAGGGCATCTACACCCTTATCAATGAGTGATTTACATTGTCTGGCAGTTACAACATTTCCACCGATAACCTCTATTTCCGGATACTTCTTCTTTATATAGTCTATCATCTGGTATTGGTAAATTGAGTCACCCTGAGAAGCATCAATCACTATTACATCCACTCCGGCATCTACTAATTCGTTAAGCCTCTCTTTGTCTTCATCTCGCGTTGAAATTGCTGCTCCTACCAACAACTGTTTTTCTTTATTTTTTGAAGCTAAAGGAAAATCTTTGTTTTTTAATAAATCTGACCTGCTCATTAAGGACACCAGACGGCCTTCTTTATCCACTAACGGCAGTTTACCTTTCTTAGACTCTTTAAGTATTCTATTCCCTTCTGCGAGAGAAATACCTGCGGTTGCCGTAATAAGCTGATCAACCATAACTTCACGCAATTTCTTTGTTCTATCTAATTCAAAATCTATATCTCTCCGTGTAACGATACCTATTAATTTAGTATTTAATGTCCCGTCTTCAGTTATTGGTATACCGGAAAATCCATAAGTTTTTTTAATGTTATCAACATCCGAAATGATATTATCGGGGCTAAGCGTTACAGGGTCAGTGATAAAACCGTTTTCAAATCTTTTTACCAACCTGACTTCCTTTGCCTGTTCTGCAATTGTGTTGTTGTAATGTATTATACCAATTCCACCCAGAAGGGCCATGTAGATGGCCATTTTTGACTCCGTTACCGTATCCATAGGAGAACTGACAAGTGGTCTTCTTATCCTGAGGTTCCTTGTAAGGTTTGTTTCTATATCAACATCTTCTATAGAAAATCCTATATGACCCGGTAGCAGGATAAAATCACTATATGTCATCCCACCGCCATCTAAGAAAAATTCTTTAGCACTATAACCATTTTCTGACATCTTTTACCGCCTTATAACAGCATATATGGGTCCACATCTATCATCATCTGGACCTTTTTTGAATTTCTATTCTCGTTTTCAATACTTTTTATAATCGTGTGCAGGCTTTTGAAACTATCCGCCTTTACTATTAAGTGCCACCTATAGTTGTCTTTAACCTTGACAATCGGTGCAGGCGCTGGACCTAAAACCCCAATTTTGTCTTTACGCAAACCCGCCAGAAGCGAACCATTGGACAATTTTATTGCACTCATTAACTTCTCTGCAATATCAGAAGCCTTTTCTTTAACTTCCTGATCGTTCTTTCCACGTAGGACGACTCTGGCCAATCTTCCATATGGAGGATAATAAAGTTGCTTTCTATATTCAAGTTCTTTTTTGGCAAATCCATCATAATCATGTAAAGCGGCAGACGTAATACTGTAATGCTCAGGGTTATGAGTTTGAACGATTACCTTTCCTCCTTTTGTACCTCTTCCTGTTCTACCCGCAACCTGACAAAGCAGTTGGAATGTTTTCTCGCTTGCCCGAAAATCAGGCAGATTAACAATCGTATCTGCGGAAAGCACTCCAACTAAGGTAACGTTTGGAAAATCCAGGCCTTTTGCAATCATTTGAGTACCTAAAAGGATATCTATGTCACCGCGTCGAAAAGCACTTAACGCCTTTTCGTGAGAGTCCCTCCCCCTCATTGTATCGCTATCCATTCTCAAAAGATTGTATTGAGGGAATCTGGATCTGACCAATTCCTCCATTCTCTCCGTACCAAACCCGAGGAAGCTCATGCGAGGAGAACAGCAATCAGGACATTCTCTGGGAACTGGTCCATCAAAAAAACAATAATGACATATTACCGCGTCTTTCTTTTTATGATAGGTAAGAGATATGTCACATCTCTTGCATTTTAATACAAAACCGCACCTTCTACAACTTATAAAAGGAGAAAAGCCACGTCTGTTTAAAAGCAATAGCACCTGTTCTTTTTTAGAAAGAGACTGCTTCATGCTAAGTTCCAGATAATTTGATATCTGCTTCTGCCCTGTACCTTTGAAAATTTCGCGTCGCATATCAATCACTTCCACCTTGGGAAGAGGTTTGTGTCCAACCCGGTTTTCCAAAGTTACACATTCATACTTACCGATATCGGTATTATAAAAGCTCTCAAGAGAAGGTGTCGCGGAACCAAGCACAACTACAGCATTTTCATATGCCGCCCTGACAACACTCACATCACGGGCGTTATAACGCGGAGAGGTATCCTGCTTGAATGTGTTCTCATGTTCTTCGTCAATTACGATAATTCCCACATTTTCTAAAGGAGCAAATATTGCCGAACGGGCGCCAACAACAACGTCTGCGTTGCCATTCTTAATATCCCACCACTGATCGCTTCTCTGCCTTTCGGTCAAGCTGCTATGCAAGACAGCGACTCTGTCAAAACGGGATTTGAACCTTTCAATAGTTTGTGGTGTGAGAGATATTTCGGGAACCAGCACAATTGCCTTCATTCCCAAAATAATTACTTCTGAGATTGCCTGAAGATAGACCTCTGTCTTGCCGCTTCCTGTAACACCTTTCAGTAATACAACGCTATGCTTTCTTTCTCTTAATTTTCTCTTAATAAGCCTGATTGCGACTTCCTGTTCTCTGGTTGATGATAAATGACATGTTTTCTCAAAGTGTTTTCCTGCAAATAAGGGGTCGCTTACTTCTCTTTTATCAAGGGTTATAAAACCTCGATCTCGGAGTCTATTTACACTATCCATTTTGCACTTGCTGATACTTGCTAATTCCGGAAATGTTATCTCTCCTACTTCAGTGAGGACCTCCAGTACTCTTGCCTGTTTTGGCGCTCTCTTTTTAATTGCAGAAATCATCTCTGTAACTGAAGCTCCATCTTTACACAATCTGACAACACTTACCGTCCTTGATTTAATACCCCTCTTTACCACAGAAGGTAAAAAGGATTCCAGGGCTTCACCCAATCCACAAAAATAGAAATTAGCCATCCATTCCGCAACTCCTAACATTTTGGAATTCAAGATAGGTGTTGCATCAATTACGTGTATTATGTCCTTAAGTGTTTTTACATCTGATATATTGGTCAGCCCGACACAATACCCCACGACGGTCCTCCCCCCGAAAGGCACCTTAACCCTTTTACCAATTTCTATCTGATTTGCGAAAGATGGGGGGATTTTGTAGTGAAATTTTTTATTGAGAGGTATGTTCAGAACGACTTCGGCGAAATTTCCATAAGCCATTGTAGTTAATGCCCTTACAAATATTTTAAATCGTAATAATATTGCAGGATACTATCACAATTGTAATAAAGTGTCAAGGTAGGCATCAGTATTCAAGTATATTATTCTTGATTTACTGTCTCAATATTTCTATAAAACACTGTTATTAAGGGGCTTTTTTCAGGTACGTAAGCATAAGTCTTTTTAATGCGCTCACACCCTGAAAGAAAATAATAATATTCCTCTTATGCCTTGCTTTAACCAAACGACACTATGAAGATAGTTGAACGGCATGTCATAATATTCTCAATTGTTATGTTTATAACAGCAACAGGGCTTTTCATTTACTTACCATTCCTCAGTGTTGAAAGGGAGGTTACCATTCACATTGAGGAGTTGTGCAGAGTTGATGTAGAGGAAAATGAGTGGGAATATGTGGTATTACATCACAGTGCTACTGAAGAAGGAAATGCCGATAACTTTGACAGATATCATAGAGAAGAAAAAAAGTGGTCGCATGGCCTGGCATATCATTTTGTCATCGGCAACGGCAACGGTTCAGGCAATGGTGAGATCGAAGTAGGCGATAGATGGAAAAAACAGATTCATGGCGCGCACACCGCCAATATGGATCTTAATCGAATTTCTATTGGTATCTGCCTTGTTGGAAACTTCGAAGAGGACAATGGGCCTACAGACAACCAATTCAAATCTCTTACAAGTCTGGTTGCTTATTTCTCTAAAAGATATAACATCCCCAATTCACACATCGTCAAACACAGTCAGGTCCTTCAAAAAGGTACGGCATGTCCCGGTAAAAATTTTCCTTATAGACAACTTATTAAGGAAATAAGCTCTTTACAACCGCTGTAAAACAAACATGTAACGTAGTGATGATGGGTCAAGCGAAGGAGCTTCTAACCATTTTTCTTTGATACACCGTAAGTGTGATAGAACAGTTTTTGAATCAAAAATTTTCAGTCGAAAAAATGAGGTCGATTCGGAAACTACGATGCTGCCTCTAAGAGGCTTTCCAGCTTAACCCTTAACACACCAAGGTCTTTAGATTTAAAAGTATCCTTCGTTTTTTTCAGAATTGCCACTGTCTCCACCAAAGCTTCTCTCAACTTAACACTTCCGTGTAGATTTTGTATAGATTGCTCATCGTTTTCCATAACTACCGTTTTTACCATATCTCTCAATCTCATCAGAGTATCAAAAATATTTTTAAACGAAATATCCAGGTAGGAATTGAGTGTCCTAAGGCTTGCATCCTTAGATGCCTTATTTATCATATTCTCAATAGTATCCAGATCCAGCCTCCACTTCCTGATACTTCGTTGTACTTCCAGGGTAACATCACGGCAGATACTGATATTTGTAAGTACTTTACTAACCAGTTTCAATAATTCCTCAAAATCAACTGGCTTTAACAAATAGTCATAAACTTGAAATCTTAGTGCTCGAATTGTATTCTCTATTGAAGGATAAGCAGTTACCAATATGACAGGTATTCCATCAGCAATTTGAGAAATATTACTGATTAACTCCATATCAGAGTTTCCAGGCATGTTAATGTCGGAAATCAGGAGATCATATTCATTTGATCCCAGCATCTCTATAACAGACTTGGAATCTGAAGCGCAATCACATATATAGCCATTTTCACGCAGTATGATGGAAGTTGCTTTTAAGAAAATCACTTCGTCGTCAGCTAACAGTATTCGTTTCTTTTGTGTCATAACAATAATCTTAAAATATTTTATATAAAAATCAACATTTAAAAAGCTTAAAGTATGCTGCCTTAAATACAACTTAACAATATTCTATCAGGGTTTCAAATTTTTCAAAAATACATCATATGAAACAGGTTTTGTAACAAAGCGGTAAACACCATTCACCTATGCATCATCGCAATAAATATAATTCCAGTCAAATCTTGATAATATGAAGAATTTGATTATAACTGTCTTGTTCCGATTTGATCTGATCACGAATAAAAATATTATATGAATGCAATTCATGCATAACCTTATCCTCAGAGGCGCCGTCTGCCAGTTTCATAGCAACACTTTTATACCTTTTTGCCACCGAACTATATAACACTGCCAACCTTTTTATTCCAGCTACCTTTCTCAATAAAAAACCCTTATGAGCCGCTCCTTTTGTTCCCGGTGTGTGGCATGATGTTATTATAGTTTCAACTTCTCTATTAACATCGTTAGCATATACCGTCACGGTACGTGCTGCATTCATAAGCTCCTGAATAATGTTTTCACTACTATGTTTTCCTACGGTATTTTCCATATCTGCCATAACTTATCCTCTACTTTCTACCTAATGAAAGATAATTTCTATCCAAAAAAATAAAAGGTATAACTACCTCGATATCAAGGAGTAATAATGGTGTTTTATTTTGCCCATACCTATTTTATAGTTTGTGTCTCTTCCTTCATGAATTTTTCAATCTATCGGGACTGCCCATAACTTAAATCTCTTTTTATTACGGAATTAAACCCAATAAACTCCCCTCACCCCGGAATGGGTGAGATAGAGGAGAGGGGAGCCATCGGGTCCCACCGGTTACTAGCCGTGTACTCTTATTAGTACTCAATGTAGGATTTCCTTAATTAAATTTATTACCCTATTAGTGTTAGCAACAATACCCAACCTACATTTCTTGCCCATCCTGTAGTGAGGGTTGTATTCGCCATTAACATAATCGTCCGCCCCTCTTTATCTCTCTTTTCTTTAAGGAGACAGAAAAAAGGAAACAAAGAGGGACTTCAAAAATTATATGGTTAAAAACCATTAAATCTGTCTTCTTGGCCGGAAGCTGTCTCATCTCCTAACGGAATCAGCGCGAATGCATCTTCATTATCCTTAGCCTTTTTTTGAGTAGTCCCTCCGTTATCATTTCCACTTACCGTTGGAGCCTGATACTGCTCATGGCATATCTGAGAGACGTTATTCCTACCAGTTTGTATTTCATCTTCTTCAGCATCATAACCAACCAGTTTTGATAATATATCAACCTGGTCCTTCAAGGTGTGTGCCTGTGCTGACATCTCCTCGCTGGCTGATGCCGATTCCTCAGAGCTAGCAGCAATCTGTTGTGTTACCTGGTCCATCTGTTGAACTGCAACATTTACCTGGCTTATTCCCTCAGATTGTTCAGAAGAAGCATTTGTGATTTCCTCAGTCAGGACTGTTGCTTTCTTAACATTAGCAACAATATCTTGTAACGCATCATTGCATTTACCGGTAAGTTCGACTCCTTTGCTTGCCTTGTTAACACAATCATCTATCAGTGCTGTCGTATCCTTTGCCGCCGTCGCGCTTCGCTGTGCAAGGTTACGAACTTCCTCTGCCACTACCGCGAAGCCCTTTCCATGTTCACCTGCCCGTGCTGCTTCTACTGCGGCATTAAGTGCCAGAAGGTTAGTCTGGAATGCTATTCCGTCTATTACCTTTGTAATCTCAGCTATCTTCTTACTGCTAATGTTTATCTCTCCCATTGAAGTGTTCATCTCATCAACAGCCTTGTTGCCATTGTCTGCGGAGGAACTGCACATTTTTACAAGCTTAGCTGCTTCTCCGGCATTTTTAGCATTCTGTGCCGTTACTGATGACATCTCTTCCATTGTTGCAGATGTCTCTTCAAGTGAAGATGCCTGCTCCGATGAGCCTTCCGCGAGGTTTTGACTCGAACCCGATATCTGACCAGCTGCATCTGCAAGTTGTGAAAATGCGGATGTCAACTCCTTAACTACTTTTTTAATTGGCTCAGTTATCTGTCGGGTTATATTCTTTGGCAGGAAGACAGTTATTATTATGGAAAAAGTTAAACCAGCGGCCAGCAATATCCACTCCAGATTCATAAGTGATGCGGTAAGACTTTTCGCTTTTATTGCGTCAGTTGCCATCAGCTGTTGTTGATTCGCTACCATACCGTCAAGCTGTTCTTTGATTGCAAAAGCTGTTGGAGCTGCCTTAGCTGCCAGCCACAAGTGAGCCAGATTCCATTCTTTGCCACCTCTTATCTCAAACATCTTTGAAGGTAATGGAGCAAAAACCTCTCTTGCACTGCTGAATGCAGCAAAAGCTTCAGCCTGTTCAGGAGAAAGAAGTGTAGAATGATCGGTTAGATCACCAAATCTTTTTACGTTCTTGGCCCATAATGTATCAAACTTCTTTTTAAACTTATCATCGCCTGAGAGTAAAAATGCACGTATGTTCGCAAGCGCCAGACCTGTAGTACCCCTCACGTCTGCCATCATACCGAGCAGTGCTTTTCTATCTGCTGTTGCTTCCAAACCAGCCTCCAGATCGATCAACCGGGTAATGTTGGTGATCATTATTGCCGCCTTTGGTGCTGCCTCTTCGAACAGAATCTTCAAAGCCGGTGTATTGTCCACTGTTTGTGCAACGTCTTCTATATCCTGCTGATATTTTTTAAAATCTATCAGGTTCTTCTCGATAATTTTGAGCCTTTCCAAATTCTTCGGGTTAGTCCAGTTAAGTGCATATTTCTTCATATCAGCTAATGAAGTATCTATCTCTTCAGACCATGCGATTGCCCTCTCTTCTCTGAATTTATCCTTACCCAGGATGATATAGCCTCGAAGTGCAGCAAGTGAGTGGTTGATCCCATTAAGTATTGAGAGACTTGTATGAGCAGTGGGAACACGTAATTCTATTAGCCTGTTGTTTACTTTATTAGTCTTTTCCACCTGCCATATGGTAGTCAACACTGCGGCAGCAAGTACCAGCGTAATTAAGCCGAATCCAAGTGACATTTTTATTCCTATCGACATATTCTTAAACATTTCTAATAATCCTCCATGATTAATATTAAAAAATTAAAACAGCTCTGAAAAAAAGTGTTTCAATAACATATAGTTTCTATCGTCTTTTTCCTAATTTTGCCGTTAGAAATATTAAATTATGAGTACTGAGTAGATATTGCCAACCCTACAGTCCGTCTAATTCAACGTTTCTCTTCGCTTATCACTTTTCTCAATACTTTTACCAGATCATTGTTTTTAAACGGCTTGCGAAGGACATCGCTTATACTGTACTTTCTAAAATTTTTCATAACCTGCTCATCGATACTACCACTGGACAAAATTATTTTAGTCCCACAATCTATTTGAAACAGCTTCTCTATTGCCTCCTCTCCTCCCATGCCGCCAGCTACTTTTAAATCCATTATTACCGCATCAAAAGGTTTGTTTGAACCTATTGTACCCTTGAATAATGTTATTGCCTCGTTACCATCTTCAGCAACCTCTACCTCATAATGATTACGATTGAGCACTTTTGTGAAAATATATCTCAAGTCCTCTTTATCATCCATCACCAGAATTTTCCCATTATTCATAAGTCGTATTTACCTCCACATTATTCACTGCAGAACAACATACACGAACCCCAGATCAAAAAAAAAGGCGCAATCGAATACGTCCTCTTAAATTGGACTATTCGTTTGCGCCTTCGACCCGCAGGCTCTTAACCTGCTGACAAGGCAACCTGCAACGTTCTTGCAAGCTGTTTTAAATGTATTTTATATATTATTTTCTCATCTTAATCTTCAATTGGCTCGGATATCATTATGTCTCTTCCCTATAATTCTAATATCAAAATCTGCATTATTCACTTCAAAGCAACATACATGAAACTCAAATGAAAAAAAAAGGCGCAATCGAACACGTCCTCTTAAATTGGACTATTCGTTTGCGCCTTCGACCCACAGGCTCTTAACCCGCTGACAAGGCAACCTGCAACTCTCTTGCAAGCTGTTTTAAATAAATTATATTTATATTTTTTACATTTTAATCTTCAATTAGCTCGAGCGTTTTAATCTTTCTTCCGTACAACTACAACTTTATTATCGGAAGCTGCATATAAAACTTTAGCATTTATGATATGAATGGAAACTCGCAAAAAATGAGCCAATCTTGAGCCCCATAATGTGTTTCCTGGATATATGTCCTCTACACCAGAATATAATTATCTATAAGCTGATATTTAACGGATAGTGTGTATGGTTTATAACTCCTTGTTCAACAGTACGATATCTTCTCGTTTTGAGTAAATATTTCTATAGCATACATCGCTTTCTATATGATTTAAGACAGGATGAACATTCGCAAATATTTTTATACATAAAGAGATTGGAAGGAATATGTTACAAATACGTAGCTTAATCTGTTTGTCATTTAAACACATTGTTGTTTATTCGACAACTGTTTGTGCTTGATAATATATTGATAGGATATCAGATGGAAAAATTTTCCTTACAGATAACTTATTAATGAAATAAGTTCTTTGCCACCACTATAAAACAAGCAACTTGAGAAATGTAAATCCAGCTTTATTATTAGACATCTATAGCTAAGTATAGCATGAAAGATATCCGGGATTCAGTATCAGTAGGATGTTGTTTCATGTCTTTTGCAATGAAGCGTGAGGCTTCCTCAACTAGATTAGATTATATTTAATATCTTTTCACTCAAATATTATTTGAAATTTAGTCCCTTTAATACTTCTATCCAGAGTAACCTTGCCTTTAAGCTGGTCTTCTGCTATCAGAACAACCAAATTAAGACCTAAAGAATCAATAGTCCTAAAATCCAAATTCTTCGGCATGCCAACACCATTATCACAAACAATCAGTTTAATTTTATTGTCCTGGGCTTGTAAAAGGGAGATACCGATTTCAGGTTCTTCCTGCTTGTCTTCAGGAAGAACCTGATCTGAGTCAGAAAAGACTGTTCTGCTCTTGTAAAAAGGAAATGCATGTTTAAGTGAATTAGAAAGGAGCTCATTAACAAGTAATCCAAGTGGCACCGCCTGTTCGATCTTAAGCGAAACATCCTTGATGTTTAACTTTAATGAAATCTTTCCTGATCCTATCCCATAAGAACTGAATAATTTGTCAGCAAGGGTACTGACATAGAGAGAAATATTTATATTTGACAGGTGGTTTGACTCATACAGTATCTCATGGATTATAGCCATTGACCGAATACGATTCTGAGCATCCTTAAATACCTGAATGCTGTGTTCATCCTTTACATGTCTGGTATGAAGCAGAAACAGGCTGGATATTACCTGTAAATTATTTCTTACCCGATGATGTATTTCCATGAGGAGCGCGTTTTTCTCTTTAAGCGAGGCTTTTATCTGTTCATCTGCATGCTTGCGATCAGTAATATCTTCCTTGATAGCAACGAAATTAGTTATAAGACCCTCATCATTTTTTATTGGTGAAATAGATGCAGATTCCCAATAGAGTCCGCCATCCTTTTTCTTATTACAAAATTCTCCACACCATTCGTTGCCTAATGTAATCGTTTTCCATAACTCTTTGTATACTTCAGGTGATGTTTTACCTGATTTTAAGATACGCGGATTTGCTCCAACGGTTTCTTCAAGACTGTAGCCGGTAAGTTGTGTAAACTTTGGATTGACATATTCAATGTTGCCTTTAGTATCCGTAATCACAACAGAACTGGGGCTTTGCTCTACAGCGTAAGACAACTTGCTGACCTCTGCAGTACGGTCTTTAACACGGCGTGCAAGTTTATCATTGGTTCCCCTTAACTCCTCCTCTACCGCTTGTAGTTTTTTTACGCTTGCTTCTAATTCTTTTGTCCTCTCCTGGACCTTCTCCTCTAAACGATCCCGTGCCCTGCATACCTCTTTCTTGCTCGAATCTATTTGGAAAATAGTATCTCTCAGAAGGTCCGCTTTTATAGAAGAAAGATAAGCCAATGCTCGCATATTCA
>JABHIW010000062.1 GCA_018670825.1 Candidatus Scalindua sp.
CAAGCCATATCGAAACTAAGCTCAATCTTAGCCTTGTCAGCCGCTATTAATGCCCTGATAACGTTAGGCACGTTACCTCTTGCCAGGTAATGTGCTTCGAGTTGTGGCGTGTCGTAGTCTAAACCTGCCTTTTTAGCCATGATGCGTGAATCGACAATAATTCTTGCGTTAACGCGTCTGAAAGTCATTCCGACTAATTGTAAAAGAGCAACATTTGCCCCGGATGATAATGCCTGTATATACAACCAGCCGTACTTAAATATTAGAAGCAGAAATAGGATTAGAAAGATTGCACCTATGACAATTCCTATAGTCAACGCTTCCTTGGTTGCAACAAGTAAGGGTATATTTATCATTTTTTCTCTCCTTAGATATTTTTATGTTTTTACGGGTTTTACAACTATCCTGTTTCCTTTTACGTCTATTACTTTAATTTTTGTGTTTTTTAATATCATTTCACCTTCCGATACAACATCTACTTTTCCACCATTGATAATTACTGTCCCTGATGGTCTCAGTGTTGTAATGGCAACACCTTCTGCTGATATTAAGTCTTCCAGATTGTTTTTGGAGGAGGAGAAGCCCTCTTCAGAAGCCCTTACGGCAAACGTCTTCGTTAGTAGTTTATACCATGTTATAAAAAATATTGGAATAAAGCAAATGCCTATACCAAGTAATATGTGACCCAACAGGTTCGATATGTGTAAATATGCGAATATTATGCTTGTAATAACGCAGCCAGCACCACAAATCCCGACTATTGCCCCTGGTATGAATAACTCTATGGTTATCGCAATTAAGCCAATAATATATAATGTTATGATTCCTGATATACTCATCTTTAGATCACTTCACACTTACTTTATTTTGCCTTCACGACTATTCTATTTCCGCTGATCTCTATTATTTCAACAATTTTGCCTTTTTCAATATATTCTCCTTCTGTTACTACATCGAGAGTATTATTGTCTACTTCAATCTTGCCCGTTGGGTGTAAGGCCGTTAATGCTTTTCCTTTCATGCCCATCACACCGCTTCCTCCAGACGGTTGAGGAGGGATTACAAAACCTCCTTGGGAGGTCTCTGATGCCGTCAAGACTATACGGTTAAAAAATGGAATTCCTGGCATAAATTTGAACAATAAAAAGATAGTAATTCCACTTCCGATAATACTACACATTACAGCAAATATATTCTTAACAAACATATCAACATCATACGGTGTTCTTGGAATAGTAAAATCTTGGAATGACAGAATTGCGCCTATCAGTATTAAGATAATCCCGGGTATTCCGGCAATTCCAAAACCGGGTATGAAGAGTATTTCTACAGCGAGTAAAACAATACCCACAAAAAAAATGAGAATTTCAGGCATCTCTGCGAGACCGACAGCATGCTTGCTTAAGAATACTATGGCAAGGCAAAGCATACCGATTATTCCTGGCAAACCAAAGCCCGGACTTTTAAATTCCATCCATATGGCGGCCAATCCAATTCCGAGTAAAATTGGCGCAATCCTGGCTAGAAATCTTACCATTTCTTCAGACCAGTTCGTTTCTAATATATCTGGTGAAGCGTGTTCTACATTCAGTAATTTTAATAAACTATTACGATCATCTACAATTTCTTTTGCAAATTGGTACTCATAAGCTTCATTTGCATGCATAGTAAGCAACTTTCCCTCTTCTATTATCAACTTTCTGGACTTCAATTTCTTTTTTTCCTCTTCATTCATCTCTTTTAGATCTCTACCTGAAATATAAAATCCTTCAGGTTTCTCTTCCGTCGATACACGATATACTTCTATCTCTTTTGTAACCATTGCCTCTGCAAGCAGAACAGGATAACCGTTCTTTTCAGCAAATTTTCTGAATTTAGTCCTCAGTACCGTTTGGATTTTTTCTCCTACGGTCTTGTAACCACCTTCAGATGATGGGACTATTGGTTCACAATCTCCTAATTCTGCCTGAGGAGACATGTATATTTCATTGCATGAAATTGCTATCAGAGAACCTGCTGAAATTGCCTTCGTAGGAATGAATGCGATTGTTTTTATATTCTTAATGTTACTGATATGCTCTGATATTTCGAAGGCCGCTTCTAGCTGGCCACCAAATGTATCTATCTCAAAAATTATGAGGTTTGAACCACTATTTTTTGCTATTTCAACTCTTCTTTTAAGAGAGTTGTAAATACCACCATCAATCATTCCACTGAGAGGTATGATTGATGTTTTATCGCCAGGTGAGTTATTTTCTTTTGAGACGGTGAGACTTTCTACTTCTTCTGCGCCAGATAATGCTAGTTGTATTAATATGAAGAGAGTAACTAATAAAGAGAGGAAAATTTTTATAAACTTTTTCATGATAGCTACTTACCATAAAGTACCAATAGCACAATAGAGAATGAAATTTATCAGAAATTAGAATGCTTGTCAACTTCAATAGTAGTTGAAATAAATCAAGGAAACAATTGTTTTTAATTTGTCAGAGATAAAAGATATTCTCGCTCCCATTAATTTCATAGACGAGTATAAAACAGTGAATGCCCCATATGAACTATAAACAAAGTAGGAAAATAATGTAATGAGATACAAAAATAGACTTTAATTAAAACTGATAGTAATGGGTAATATCACCCAGTTTTTACCCAATAATAGTTGACTTTTAGTTGTTTAATTTGTAGCATGCTATCTTAACTATGACAAATGGAGAAAATTATGCGTAAATTGGATGGGACAACTAGCTTAAATATTGATGACATTGTCAGGAATAAGAATCTGAAGGAAGCTCATTTACATGACATTCTTGAGGCGAGTGCTATTATTAATTCCAAACTGGAATTAAACCAGGTATTAGAACAAGTTATAATACATGCTACAAAGCTGACGAACTCAGTTGCAGCATCCATTATTCTAATATGTGATGCCAGTGATGATCTGGTAATTCGATACGCAACAGGCCCTGCTTCTGATAAAATTTCAAATCTCAGGTTTCCAGCGGCAAAGGGCATTGCCGGATACTGTATAAGTACAGGACAAATAATTGTGGTCTTTGATGCTAAGAAAAATCCGCACCATTTTGCAGACATTGATAAGCTTTCCGGCTTTAAGACTGAAAGTGCTTTGTGTGTTCCATTGTGTGTAAAAGGTAAGACAATTGGGTGTGTTGAGTTGTTGAATAAACGTGATGGTACAACATTTAATGACGACGATATTGCTGTCGCTACGATAATGAGTAATTTTGCTGCTATATCCGTTTCAAATGCTAAGAGTTATGACAACTTGCAGAGAACAAATTCTGCTCTTAAATCACAGCTGTTTTCGACAGGTATGGTCATGGGTAAAAATAAAAAAGTTAAGAAAATATTCCAATCTATTAATAAGTTGAAAGACGCAAAAAGTAATGTCCTGATTCTTGGAGAATCAGGGACTGGCAAAGGTATTATTGCGCGTGCTATTCATGAGCAAAGCAGTCGAAAGGACAATCCCTTTGTTACCGTTAATTGCTCAATTCTAACACCAACACTCTTGGAAAGTGAATTGTTTGGACATGAAAAAGGGGCATTTACGGGAGCGGATAAACTAAAAATAGGGCGATTTGAGATTGCTGATAGTGGGACTGTTTTTTTAGATGAAATTGGTGAAATAGACAAATCGATACAGACTAAGCTCTTAAGAATATTACAGGAAAAGGCATTTGAGCGTGTGGGCAGCACAAAAACCATGACAACGGATATTCGCATAATAGCAGCAACAAACAGTGAGTTAGAAAATGCTGTAGAGCAGAACTTGTTCAGGAGAGATCTTTATTACCGTCTGAAAGTTATTGTTTTTCAACTGCCACCGTTGAGAGAGCGAAGGGAAGATATACCGGCTTTCGCGGAATTCTTTCTTGAGAAATATCATAATGAGTTATGTAAGTCAACACGTGCGTTTGATAAAGAGTGTATGAATGCTTTAATCGCTTATGACTATCCCGGTAATATAAGGGAATTGGAAAATATTGTTGAAAGAGCTGTAGTGTTGGCGGAAGATGATGTTATTCATATTAGTGATCTACCGGATGAAATTCAATATAGGAAGAAAGGTATATTTGATAGACAGGATGCAGTACCTGAAAGTCCTAAATCCATTTTTGACATGGAAAAGGACGTAATTTATAAAACACTGCTTGAATGTTCGTGGAACCAGAGCATGGCCGCACGGTTACTAGGGCTTAGTCGCGACAAATTAAGATATCGGATAAAAAAATATAGGTTAGAAAAATCTGTTAATAATTATTCGTAAGTAAGAATTCTAAAAAACAATATTTTAAGAAATTGACAAAAAAAAATGAGGGAAACGTATTTATATCAATCTTTTCTGGATTAGCGCAAATAAAATAGAACCGTCCAGGTTAATTTATGTAAAATTTTGAATACGATTCCAGTTCTTTCTGTAGACGTCCCATTTCCTGGTAACGGTCGGAAGGGTCCTTTTCCAAACATTTCCGTACCATTTTGTCTAACCATTTTGGTATTTCCGGATTTTCTTCGCACAGGGATTTTGGTAGTTCATTTAATTGCTGATCAGCAATATCTCCTTCATGAAAAGGTAAATGTCCCATGAGCAACTCATAAAGTGTAATTCCCAGTGAATAAATATCGCTTCTTTCATCTATTTTTTCATCAATTTCCCTTATTTGTTCCGGTGATTTATAAAAAGGAGTTTCGACAGTATGATCTGTATTAATTGACCATGGGGTTTTCATAATATGTGAAAGCCCAAAAGCGGATATCTTTACCGTATTGTCACTGGTCAACCTTATATTGTCAGGTCTGATGTCTCTATGAATGACCCCATGTTTATGAGCACATTTAATAGCATCACAGATATCTATGGTAATTGTTAAAACTTCCTTCAAACTTAACGACCTCTTCTTTTTGATCGCCCGGAGACTTTCACCATCGATATGTTCCATAACGATATAAAGCAGTATATCGATATTAACGTCATGTACTTTGACTATACCGTTATGTTGCGTCTTGCTGAGAGATTGTGTCTCCATAATAAAACGATCAATTGCCTCTGGGTTATACCTGAAGTCTTCCTTGATTATCGTAATAACGACTTTACGTTTAAGCAATTTGTCTACAGCTTTGTAAAAAACCCATATGTTTCCCTCACCTATCTTTTCAATATTTTCGAATTTTTGATTTATATTTGTCAGTAAAGCTTCACTTGCTGCTGAGTTGGTTAAAACAGAAATTCTCTCCATACGTTTAGATATATCCTTGTACTGCAAATCAATAGCAAGAACTTTGCCATAAAAGAATTTTGCTTTATTGTGTAAATTCTTCTTCTCACAGGCAATTGCTACTTTGTATAAGTATTGAAGCTTTTCTTTATCTGGTACATTTAGAGTAAGAATATTATTAAAATTATCATAAGCAATTCCATTGTAATCTTTGGCAAGAAAATGCAAACCTACCTGTAAAAGCGCTTCTCCTTTCTTACTGGAGTTTGACTTAGATACTTTTTGAAGAAGTGAAATGGCGCGCTCTTCGTTCGTACCGGCACTAATATAAAACATTGCTAAATCAAAACGAATTCTGTTTACATCTCCAAGCTCATTATAAAAAATCTTTACGTCATCTTTGATTGCACCTGTAACATTGTCATGAAGTTCGATAGAACTCAATTTTTTTTCATATTCCGGGATTTTATTATGAATATTCAGTTTTTGGACTTCCTGTAGTTTGTCCCTGTATTTTATGTTTTCCGGCCTGAGCCTTATCAGCTTTTCAATCATCGATATACTAAATTCCAGTAAGTTGTTGAGTAGTGAATTCTTAATCACCTTGAGAAGCACTTGTTCCATTTTGTTCTGGTAATCGACAATAGTTGGTTTAGTTTCTAAAAGATGATCAAGTATTTTTACTGCTCGTGTCAGTTTGTTTTCATCAATATAAAGGTTTACAAGGTAGTTAATAATATCGTCATCCGCATCTTTATGGTTAGGTACTCTTTCTATTGATGAGATAATATTTTTTCTTCTGGAAGGGTCTAATTTGACTACTTGATTATATTGAATAATCGCTTCGGAATATTTGCTGGATTCCAGATAAATGTTTCCTAAGAGGTAGTAGGGCTTAGCATCATTAGGGTACCTCTTCTGATGTTGGATCAGGAGTGGAATAGCCTGGGCATTTTGTCCCAGAAGGTAGTAAAGTTGTTCAAGCGTACCAAGAAGACATGGTCTGTTATATTTATCATTTGCGACTTTACACTTAAAATCAGAAATTAAAGAATCTTCTTTGCCTCTTTTCTTGTACAAATTATGTAATAATTCATAAGATCGTTCAATAAAAGGATCTAGATTAATAATATCTAATAATCCGGTCAATATTGATTTAAAGCGCTGTGGACATTCAATAGTCATTTCTTCATATTCTTGAAGCGCCTTAGTGTAATCTTTTTTTTTCAAATATATCTTAGCTAGTAAAACATGCTTGTCGGAAAAATGTTTCCCAAGGGCCTTAAGGCGATTTAGGATTTTTATGGCTTCCGGATAATTAGCACTTTTGTAATAAATTTCACTCAATATCATATGAAAACGCATGTTTTGTATACCCAGATCGATATGTTGTCTCAGCATATCAGGTTCAGGATCTAATTTGTATATTTTCAAGCAAATATTTTGTGCTTTCTCCAACTCCTTGTTGTTGTAGCATTCAACAGCAAGATTATTTAATGATATAATCTCATTATTTTTAGGATGGAAACGATTGATCTTTGGCATAATTACGTCTCTGAAGTTTTACAAAATATCGGTAGTAATAGTTTTTTGAGACCGGGAAATATTTTGATCACACATGCATACTGATAAAATAAAATAGACACAGAGTTTCTAAAATAAATCGAGTGTTTATCGTAGAATATTATTCCGTCGCTCTGGAAATTAGTTATAATTTCGACAGTATAGCCTATATTGTGCGACGTTTAAAGAATCTTTCTTTATATAAATACTTGGTGATCATCAATCAAGCCTTTTATTTCTACGATGTAATTTAGGATTTTCTCATCTGATGTTCTGATGCGTAGACTCATTTTCTCAAACATCCTGAACGCTAAGCTGGGATCTCTACTGATTTTTTTCAAGAAATTCTTCTGATTTATTTCAAGAAGCTTTACATCTCCCAGCGCCTTTACAGTCGCAGAACGAGGACTATTGTCAAACAGTGACATCTCCCCGAAGAAATCACCCTCTTCCAGGGTTGCAAGTGTAGTTTCTACGCCACCTCTCTTTTTTATTATCTCCGTATTTCCTGATAAGATAATATACATCTCTTTGCCAATTGAATTTTCTTCGAAAATAGTGTCTCCATCTTTGTAATCTTTTCCTAAAGAATCTTCATTGTCCCTCATTTATTATCTCCATAATTTCATAAATCGAATAAAAATGGCATTAAAAATGTTTACTAGAATCCTTACAAACAGTTTGAGGTTAAACGCTCTAAGGAAAATATCAGTATATTGTTCATTTCCGGTAAACATATCCCATAATATTGTACTGCATCTATAACCTAACTCAGGATTTTTTTGTTCATATCGTGAAGTATTTAACAGCGCCTCTCGAAGGATGGGTGTATGATTTATAATACCGGTAAACGCGAACATTATCTTGCCAAAAAAGTTGTCCCTGTCAATTCTCTTGCATGTTGGATAGTAACGTTTGAGGAAATCTTCCTTGCCTATACCATAGAGAATAGCCGTATTTGCAGCTGCCTTTGCTGTAAGATAAGCGGAACCAATTCCGTCTTTGTATAAACGTGCGGAACATGTGTCTCCTATCATTACGATTCTGTCGGCAAAAGGACGTCTGGCTGCTCCCACATTAATCTTTGGTATGCAACGGCAGAAACTTTCGGTAATATTCCATGAATCAGGGAATTTATTTTTTACTATAGGATGGTTGAGAAAATCCATTACGGTTTGTTTGGTTACATCCTTACCGAGCATACTAATGGTTACATACGAACCTTTCGGTGTTATTGCCGCGAATTTTACACCAGGCTGGTTTATAAGGTATACGAATACGGCGTTACCAAACAGGGCTGATACATTTTCTTCTCCTATGTGTATTTCTGATTGGTACGCCTTGATTGTAGAAGGGCTGGTATAGCCGGTCCCGAGTTCTTCAAATGCCTTAATAGTTTTGGTATTAATTCCGCAGGCACCAACAACTAGATCAACCTCCGGCAGTTCTCCTTTTTTTGAAAATAGAACAGGCCTTCCATTTTTCAATTTAATATTTTCTATTCTTACATTTTCAATTTTTGCACCTTCTTTTTCGGCGCAATCCAGTAAAAAATCATCAAAGCTTTTTCTTTTAGACTCGGGTCCTTTGTCTGCATCTGTAGTTGCCTGGCTGACAGGACCTCCGCCCCTATAAACAGTCGCAATGCCTTTCTGCTTACTTGGGCTATTAAGAAAAACATCTCCATCTATTGTTTGAAAACAGTAAGTATCAATTGCACGTTGAACGATTGGTGGTTTCAGGCAAATACCCTCGATGGCAAGCATTTGGACCAGGGATTCTGATATAACACCTGCACACATATTACAGCTGGAAGGACCTTCGGCTGAAAAACTTCTGTTTTCGTAAATAGTCAGGTCAATATTTTTCCCTATTTGTTTCGCTAATTTGAGGGCAAAAATACTGAAGAATGAGCCGGCAGGGCCTCCACCTAAGACTGCAATCTTAGCCCCGTCATTTAGTTCAAGATTTGAATTTTCTTGCGGATTACTCATACGTATAAATAAAAAATCTAACTTGATGAGTGTGGATACTTTACTGGTAAATTGGAAGATCTGCTTCCGGTATCTCCTTTAAACCGGAAAATTGTTTGTCTTTGTCTGATACAATTGGCATTCCAACCGGCCAGTCTATTCCGACCGTGGGATCCGACCATAACACACCGTATTCATCATCCGGGTTATACAAATCTGTGGTTTTATATAATACATCTGCAGTCTCACTCATAACACAAAAACCATGAGCAAAACCTTCAGGAACGAAAAGCTGTCGTCTGTTTTCTCCTGAAAGATATTGTCCCACCCATTTGCCAAACCCAGGAGATCCTCGACGTATATCAACAGCAACATCATAGATTTCTCCCGCAATAACATAAACCAATTTGCCCTGGGGTTGTTTCAGTTGATAATGCAGTCCTCTCAATGTTCCTTGTGTTGAATGTGAGTAATTGTCCTGGATAAAGGTATGATCAATACCTGCTTCAGCATATTTCTTCTGGTGGAATGTCTCCATGAAAAACCCGCGCGAATCTTTAAAAACTCTAGGTTCAATCAGTAAGACACCGGAAAGATCTGTTTCACTATATTTAATAGACAATTTCTAAATCCCTGTATTGTTAAAATGTTGTTAGTTCTGCAATATTTATTCAATAATTATAAGAACTAAATATTATAATAATGTACAACAAAAGGCAGACGTTTATTACAAGGCAAACATTGAGAATTTAATTGAGCACGTTATGATAAAGGAAACATCCCATGCCCGGTTCAATGAGGTATTTAACCATAGTGTGTTTTCATCCATGATAAATATTCACCGCTTTTCACCCTGTCTGTCCAATTCGTATTCTCCAGGTACCACTGGATAGTTTTTTTAATACCTGATGCAAATGATTCTTCCGGAGACCAACCCAGGTTGTTTTTCAATTTGCTAAAATCAATTGCATACCTTCTGTCATGACCGGGTCTGTCCTTTACATAGGTAATCAGTTCTCTTCGTGGACGATTATCTGATAATTCTTTGTGCTCATCCAGTATTTCACAAATCATCTCCACCAGTTTCAGATTCTCCAGTTCATTATTGCCTCCGACATTGTATGTTTCGCCGTGATTACCTCTCTTCATAATCAACCAGACTGCTGTGCAGTGATCTCTCACGTATAACCAATCTCTGATATGCAAACCATCACCATAAACAGGCAGAGATTCCCCTTCAATGGCGTTAAGGATCATCAGGGGTATCATCTTTTCAGGGAACTGAAATGGGCCATAGTTATTGGAACAATTGGATATAGTAATGGGCAGGTTGTAGGTCTTATAGTATGCCCTCACCAGGTGGTCAGAAGATGCCTTGGATGAAGCATAAGGACTATTAGGTTTATAGGGAGTTTCTTCCGTGAAAAATCCTTCTTTGCCCAGACTGCCAAAAACCTCATCTGTGCTGACATGATGAAAAAGCTTGATGTTATCTATTTGATTTCTGGCAACTTCTAACAGATTAAAGGTACCAATTATATTGGTCTGGATAAATGTGTCAGGATTGACAATTGATCTATCGACATGAGATTCTGCTGCAAAATGGCAAACACTATCAATTTGATATTTATTAAATATTTTTAGAACTTCCTCTTTATCACAAATGTCAATCTTGGCAAATTGATATCGATCCGGAAAGTCTTCATCTATTCTACTTAAGTTTTCAGGGTTTCCAGCGTACGTCAGACTATCTATGTTAATTATCCTTCCTGTGAAATCAGACTCCTCAAGAAGGTATCGGATAAAGTTTGCTCCGATAAAACCACATCCACCGGTAACTAATAAGTTTTTATACATCAGTTCTGTTTTTAGGTATCGTCTATAAAAAAGGAGATGTATATAACCCCTGATAAATCTCCACCTGGTTTTTGCCAGGAATATGCCAGCTTAACTACCTCATAACGTTTTCTTTTCCGGTTTCTTCTTCGACGTCTCTATCTTTACTTAATTCCCGTAATATATCTTTGAAAACCCCTCTATATTGCTAAGACATCTATTAACGAAGGATCGTCAACCCCCAGTCCTAAACGTGCCGCTGTTTGAATATACTTTGGTTCTCTACCCGCTTCTTTAAGAGATGACATCTTTACCTCTTTTCTCTTATTCTCGATGATATGAGCTCCTACACGATCCAGGGCCACAGGGTCCGTTCCAATCAGCATTCCCTGAAAATCCCATGTCCATTGCGGTTTGAAGGCCGGGCCACCATGGTATTGCGCTTTCAGAGCATCACAAACAATTAATCTTAATTTGTCTTTAATATAGGGGTGACTGTTGAGATCGGCAACATAAGGATTACAATTTTCATCGTGGTATTTGTTGGGATTGTGTATAATTCCAAAGAAGTTCTTCATCCCTATTGATACACCGGCAAGATCGTGGTCTTTCAGTATCGGGACATTTACAATTGCTGTACAGAAGGATGATGCTATCCTACTGAAGCAACTTCCAACACTACCAATGATCAGTGGTGTTGAGTCGTACCCTCCTGAAGGGAGATCATCTGTGCCAAAACACCTGAAACCATTACTGCCTCGACGAATATCAAATCCCGCGTTTTGCAACTCTCTATTAAATCTTTCAAATATTATTATGTTACTCTCTTTTACACCGGCTGATTTTATACCGTTGATGATAGCCTCAACTATTTCTGTATGAGGTGAAAACTTCTTTCCTGCCAGACAATTAAGCTTAATACCCACTATATCGTTTTTGTTGAAGAGACTTTTCCATGCGTCTAGCGGTTTTTCTGAACCCGTAATTTTTAATAGCGCACTGCCAATGGCCTTACTGATAACCGTCGCGTCTGCTGCTCCATTAACGTTTATGAATCTTTTGTCTTTTGCAAGTATAACTCTTGATCTTAATGGCGCTCTCTCTTCCGCGTAAAGCGTCTTGAGGAAATTATTGTTACTCAACAAAAGGGATGAAGCGCAGAGCCCTGTTCCTATATTCGTTGCATCTTTAAGAAACTCTCTTCTCGATTTTTTAATAGCCATTTTCTTTAATTGTTATTGTGACTATGTATGTGGACATACACTGAGAAATTTAGAATAACTTTTTTTGCTAAATTAATATACAAACCTCTCTTTAATTAAAGAAATATTATAAGCAAAATACGGCTTAGTGTCAATGTATTGATACGTCAGATAAGTATAGACCGGATTGTAGTAAAAGGGGGGGTATGATAACTTTGTTGTGATTGGCAATGAGTAGATACTACAAAAATTAAGCCTTATCCCAACAGGTGAGATAAGGCTTAATTTGTATGCAAGAGAGCAAAGGCCTCTGCTCTATATTTGTTCAGAAATTACCTTATTATTACTTTTACAGATCATGTGAGGTTTTCGAGTATAGCTCAATATGACAATTCGATCAGTGATTCTTCGATCTCATCTAGATCATCTATTCTGGTGCCTCCATCATTGGTACCCATCTCTTCTCTTAACTCTGTGACAGCTTGCCTTGCTTCTATCAGGTTCTTTGTGTAACCGGCCTTATCAGCTTTCAGGACAAGGTTTGCAACCGTCATTATAGTCAATTCTTTTTGAAGATCAGCAAGTTCTCCGTCAAACTCTTCACTCGCTTCTGTAAGATCAGCTACTTCCATTTGCAATTGATTATTTTGCTTGTCAGCTTTCCTTAATTCACCAATCATTGTAGGCACCTTCAATATTTCAGTTTTACCCGCTAATATCTGCTGCTCCATATGATGCACCCTTTTCTTTTGGGCTGTATATTTGCCAATAGCGGTAATTGAGAGTGTGAAAAATATAATAGCAAAAACAGCAAAAAAAGCAGTTGTTGTAGCAAAAAGTTTAACATTCCCCTTAGCCATTGATTACTTCTCCTTTCAAACGCATTTTTCCATAACAAGTTAATGGAGTTTTATTTGTAAATTTTCAGTAATCTAACAAATAGCTAATTTTATGTCAAGTACGAATTTATTGTTTCTATAAATCATATAACTTCTGTTCATTCTGATATTTATGATTGAATCGGTTAATTGTTCCTGTTTTAATTTAATGCGATCAGTAACATGATGCTTTCATTGGAGTAACATCAATATTAGTCAGTCAGAAATTTTGGTATCTACTCTTTTTGATCGGTTTGACGTATAATGACTGCTATTACCATTTATCCTTCGAATTCTTTCTGTTTTAACCCAAAGTTGGTCGAGTCAGGATAAAAAAAGTGATGAATTTAATCTAAAATTTTAAGCTTAAGCATATATGTCCATCTTCTTAAAACAAAAATATTCCATAATTTTTATATATTGTGTCCTGATTATCATTCTCTGCCGGGGTTCTTCTAACGGATATGGTTATAAGAGGAATGAGGACCCGATTATTACCGTTTTCAAATCAGTCATATTCAATGGAAAAAAGAGTGATTGGGAGAGAGTTAAGACGGATATCGATATCATTAGTGACAGACTTGATGATGTTAAAAATATTTTTGCTGTAGACCTCAGGTCAGGACTTAATAACGGTCTCTCTCAGCGTAATCTTCAGGAAGTAATAAAAGTAATGGCAAATCTTGTATTTCTTTCGATAAAAGAGAAATATTATTGGAACATTAGTGAAGGGCTCCGTATGTTTACGAGGGCAAAGGTCAGGCTCCGGATTGCTGAAGAATATTACACTCTACTGCTTTCGGGAAATGTCAGGAGATATGATAAGTTGAATGGTACAAAATTTCACGATGAGATATTCAACAAGTTTACAGAAGCCAGAAATGATCTGGGGAGTATTGGTTTTCTTGGGGCAGGGGCCGTCAGCCCAAGACTAAAGGATTTTGAAATTGCTACAAAGGGAATTGAACAAAAACTTCTTATTGTTTTTCCCTATTTTGAAAGTGGTAAAGAGATAACATATTGATAAATTTACGTAAAATACTTCTCAATACATTTATTGCCGTTTTACTATTGATTAATGCATCGCGTTTGTCTCAAGGTGAAGAAAGAGGGCCGGGTAAAACAGACGATAAATTTTTCTTTGATATAGATGAGATAAAATTCCCGGAACCGAAACTACTCAGACCGGAGTTTCATGGAAACATCAGCCTTGGGGCGCCATTCGCGGAGGGACTCGACGAATCAGAAAAGGGCTCATCAAAGGTCTCCGATCAAACAGAAATAACCCTCTGGGCAGGAGTGCAGATATTTAAGAATTTGTCGTTTGTTACTGAGCTTGAGATAGAGGACGGCTTTGAGGTGTATGAATTTGAAAGATGTGCTTTGGATTGGAATATATTTAATGATAAATGTATTTTCAGAATAGGAAAATTTTATTATCCTTTTGGTATTGAGAGAAAAGTGGAAAATGCGGTAAATAATAAACTCATAGACCGGCCAAACCCATCTATAAAGATAATCCCGGGAACATATTCTGATGAGGGGCTGGAGCTATACGGAAATATTCCTTTTCTTTATAAAACAAAACTACAATATGAGTTTGCGGCAACGAACGGCCTTTCCAGTTTCGAAGGAAAAGGGGAACAGCATCTGGATGATAACAATGACAATATCTCACTGGGAGGGCGTTTGGGTCTTGAACTGTTTCCGGACCTGGAGGTAGGGGCCTCTTATACTACAGGTAAGTACGACGATGATGAAAGGCTCAGAATGGACTTTGTAGGAGTGGATGCGTTATTCCGTAAAGGTGGTTTTGAGATACGTGGTGAATATATAAGGAGTAACGTAGAACGACCAACGGATGCCGGAGGCAGTTTTGACCGTGATGGTTATTACATCCAGACTTCATATAAACTCTTACCGGAAATTAATTACATTGAGCATATTGAGTTCGTGGGAAGGTTCGACTCTATCGATCCCGATGATCTCGTGACAGACGAAGGTGATATGGACAGGGTAGCTGTTGGAATAAATCTATCACCATCGCACCATTTCATTCTCAAACTGCAGTACGAAATGGAAAACGAAGCGACTGAGGACAAAGAAAACAAGGGATTTATTCAGATGAATATCAGATGGTGATGAGCTTCTCTTTGATTCAATATTATAGTAGCCGCAGGCTTCAGCCTGCGTTTCTTTTTCATCCGATGTGTGTGTGTCGTAAGTTACGCAACCTAAAGGATGCGGCTACTCATTAAAGCCCAATGCATCAGCCTGGGACAAAATAGATAAAAGAAACATAAGCCCTGAAAGGGCGATTTAAAAAATTATTACTCTTATCCAGGGTGTTAACCTTGGTCTTTAAGTTCATATTTTTATTAAAATTATGGAAACAGTAGTCATTTTAGGTGGAGGTCCATGCGGGCTTTGTGCCGCATGGGAACTTTCAAAGAGCGGAAAGAACGTTATAGTTATTGAAGCACAATCCTCTCCGGGAGGTTTGTGCAAGACAACAAAATACAAGGGGTTCAATTTCGATCTGGGTGGACATAGATTCATCTCTAAGAATGATGAGCTGATAAATAAGATAAAGGTACTAATGGGAGATGAGCTATTAGTGTCGGAGCGTATAAGTGCGATAAGATTAAACGACAGGGAGTTTCAGTATCCACTCTCTGCCCGTGATATTCTAAGACAAACTGACATACTATTTTTGTCAAAATGTCTGGTGGATTATATATATCAGTGTCTGTATAAAAAACTGAGAGAGTCTCCTGATACTTCATTCGAAGATTGGGTAATAAATAGGTTTGGTAAGAAACTGTATGTTACTTTCTTTAAAGACTATACACATAAACTATGGGGAATACCCTCAGATAAGCTATCGTCAGATTGGGCGGCAGAGAGGATTTCACTCCTGGACCTCTGGGATGTTGTATTGAGATTATGCGGATTAGGCAGGGAGGCTCCGAGAACGTATACTAAAAAGTTCTTTTATCCAAAGCAGGGTATAGGTCAGATATTTGAATTTATTGCCAGGGAGATAAAGAAATACAGCGGCAGCATAATCCTTAATGCCAGATTAAAAAAACTTTTACTGGAGGGAAACAGGGCTAAAGGTGTCATTTATGAATTGAATGGAAAGGATGAAGTCATTCACTGTGACTGGGTTATTTCAACGATACCGGTAACGGATTTGTTATATAAACCTGAAAGGGGAGGGGAATATCACAATGTGAGTACGGCGGTCAGGTCACTCAGATACCGCAGCCTTAGATTTCTTAATATCCTCATTGATCAATCTGATGTGGGTCGCAATACGTGGACATACATACCGGACGGGAAATATATTATGACGCGTATACAGGAGCCTAAGAAGAGAAGCCCTTACAATGCTCCTTATGGCAAGACTTCTTTAATGCTGGAGATCCCCTGTTCTTATAATGATGAGGTGTGGAACATGCAGGATCATTTACTGTTTAACAGATGTATTGACGATCTCTCTAAACTGGGAATCGATATTAAAGATAAAGTAATTGATTACTTCTTTACTGTAGAGAAGCACGCCTATCCAATATATCATCTGGACTATAAACACCATCTTAATAATTTATTGTCAAGGGTAGATAGTATTGAAAATATCCACACGTGCGGAAGGAACGGGCTCTTTAGATACATCTTTATGGACAGGGCGATGGAAATGGGTTTCGAGGCAGCAATGATTATAGAGGGTAAATGGAACAAAAAAGTATAAGTGAAAGTGAGCAATGAAACGATATTATGATGTTTGTCTCTTGGATAAATTTTAGACTCTAGAATTACTATTTTGATTTACGGATAAGCTTACAAACAAGTTTCTAGATTTAGATTTGTAGAGACTGCATACTAAAATATAATATAGGTACTGTATTTTCATGTGTCAGCAATTGTCAATAGATTAGGCTTTTAATCATTACTATCTCAATTAGCCTTGCCAATATTTGTCAACAATAAATACTTCAATACAGATTTACAGAGCTAATCACAAATCAAGGTGTGACCCCAGTCCCACTTTTAATTGGGACGGCACGAGGGAACAGATTAGTTTCTGGGTCGCAGAGAAGAGACTACGGTCTCTCTGCTGTCGTCATGAGTTGAAGACTGTCACTATCAACTCATGGCTATTGAACCCCAATAGGTGTTTGGTGCAGGCAACTCCTGTAACCGCTATATTTTGAAATAAAGCCAGAGTCGTATTTTCTTTTATTCAGATGCCGCTTTCAAAGAACCGAAAAAATTAATATTTTTCCGGAGCAGGGGCCGTTTTGTGCTTGACAAACGGGGGCCTTAAGGTGTTAGGCTGCTGACTTCTCCTTGATTTCCCACCCAGGAAAAATCAGTACGGCAGGATGGCATTTAAGAGATCTCGCAAGGGTCTTTGCTCTTTCAACTCCAATATTAATCCTGTCGTTCTCGATTCCAGAAATAGTGGACTGTGGAATGCCAGTAAGCTCTGCTAATTCAGTTTGGCTAAGCTCCTGAAGTTCACGTATAATTCTAACTGACTCACCAACGGAAACATCGATTATTTTTCTTGCTTTTCTATAATTCTTCATTTTATTTCCTCCTGTAATCATGAGGGGTTATATTTATAACCTTTACGTATAGCTTCTTGTTTTCAATCTTGTAAATAATTCTATATTGCTTACCTAGCCGCGATGATCTGAAACCCCGCCATTGCCCACGGAGAGATTCATCATGAAAGCCCTTAATCAATCTCAGGCCTTCAGGCCCAGAAATGGTAACAATATCTTTCCATTTCTCATACCGTTTCAGAACCTCACTGGGTATCTTGGGAAGTTTTCTGACCAAAGAACTATGTTCAAATATCTCCCACATGTCAATAACGTACTATACTATAGTTGGTATGTCAAGGGGTTGATTCGGAATTATTTTAACAGCCTAACGTCGAGGTGAGCAACCCCATTTGGCAAATATAATAATTGATAAAAAATAAGGTAAACAAAGAGTCTATAAATAATCGAATCGCAAAAGACGGAGGGGTTGGCTCCACTGATTTGTTATGTTCACATGTATTTCCATGGCATTTGATGTCGCTTAAGATATTTACTGTATTTTTTAATTAGATACAGATAAGAGACGACTATAAGTAAACTTAGCGTTACTGAAACAGACATGCCAACATTAAACATACTAGATGTTGTATATAGCACAATTAAACCTGTAAGAAGCGAATTAACAACCATGACAATATAATTCATCGATGATGTTATACGATGTGATTTTAATATTGGGTCGGACTTTATTTTTAAAAAGTCTCTTTTTAATGGGTTTTTCTGAAAGTTAAACAATTTGGTTAATTCAGGCGAGTCTTTCTCAAAATATTTCTGTATTTCCTTTTTTATTAAAAAATGCTTTCTAAGTTGAAGATCCCTCATTTGTACTCTATCAAACACAGTATGCCCAAAAAAGAATAATACAAGAAGCAGAAGCCCTATGCCTCCATCTTTAATTTCAATAATGCCAGACCTTAACAGAGTGCCAATTGCACTAAATGAGATAGATATTGTGATAAAATAGAACCTGACTCGCTGTTCTGCCTGCTGGTTTTCATGCATAGCAAGTTACCTCTTTATTATCTACTTATAAGTAATTCTCTTTATCAGATATTTTGACAATGAAAGACAATATTTTACCTGATTTCCAAAAGTATTTGGTCGCAAACAATTTCTCACCTGAAAAGAACGCTCCTTTTTACGCATTGTGGGTAAGTAAATTCCTGAGTTTTTGCAATAGTGTAGATCCGGTTAATCGTAAAGCCGATATTGCAATTCCTCAGTTCCTTTCTCAGCTGCAGAGAAAGCAGCAGATTACAGATTGGCAATTCTCTCAGGCGGAAACTGCGATTAAGGTTTATATCTACCACTATCTGAAGGGAGATGGATCATCCATTATTCCGGAACCTTCGCACAATAAACAGAATAATACTTTTGACTTAAAGGATATTATCAGTAAGACCAGAGAAATTATCAGGATTAAACATTATTCGTATAGCACTGAACGTACTTATGTAGATTGGATCAAGAGATTTTTTAAATATATGATCGAAATTAAAGGAAAAGACCTCTCTCTCTCAACGCCGGATTCTTTTGATATGAAGGATTATCTTAGTTATCTGGCTATTAAGAAAAATGTTTCGTCTTCTACTCAGAACCAGGCATTTAATGCTTTATTGTTTCTTTACAGACATATTCTTGATATTGAGGTTAAAGGCTTGGAAAAGACAGTAAGGGCAAAACGGGGCCTGAAACTTCCTGTTGTGTTGACAGTAAAAGAAGTGGAAAAAATCTTTCAAATTGTTAAAGGGACTCATCTTTTATTTATTCAGCTTTTATATGGTTCCGGGCTCAGACTTATGGAGCTGGCGAGGCTGAGGATCCAGGATATTGATTTTGAGATGAACAATATTGCCGTTAGGGATGGTAAAGGGAATAATGATCGCTATACAATCTTCCCGAATTATGTCAAATCCCATATTGAGGATCATTTTAAAAAAGTCAAAGAACTTCATGGAAAGGATTTAAAAGATGGTTATGGAGAAGTTTATCTTCCTGATGCCTTGGAAAGGAAACATTCAAATGCCGGAAAAGAGTGACGATGGCAGTATATATTCCCATCTGCCAGATTGTCTGTAGATCCGAGAAGTGGAAAGGACAGGCGTCATCATATCAGTGAAAAGGCTATTCAATCTGCAGTAGCTAATGCTGTCAAAAAAGCAAAGATTCCCAAACATGCAACCGTCCATACATTGAGACACTCTTTTGCGACACATCTCCTTTTGAATGGAATAAATTTGAGAGAGATTCAGGAGTTGCTCGGGCACAAAAATATTAATACAATGATGATTTACACTCACGTTGTTAGAAATATGTCAAACCAACCAAAAAGCCCTCTCGATATCCTTATGCAAAAGGACAAGAAGTGAGAAGCGGGAGCATTAACGGGTTTTGTAATAAGGTGCAAATTGAGTGATTTAAGTAGCCGTCCGCCCATGTGGACGGCTACTACAAGAGAGCAAAAATACTCAATATATGGGGCTCATCTGAGAAACGGGCCCTGCAATTCTTAGAAAGAGAAATAAGGAATATCAAAAATATCTCCATAAGTGTAGAATGAAGAGCATACATAATAAAACGATATTAATTTTGGATGTTCTTGTCGCTATAAGTATGTCCGCTCGATTATTGTTTATGGGGAATCATCAGGAAGGGTGGGACAGTATTGATTTTGTTCTGGGTTTCCATGATTATGATATAACCAAGACTAAATCGCTCATGTTTTCTGATAGTTTATCTGAATCAAAATAAATAAGTTAAGCCATAGGCAGCTTCCCTTACCCTATGTGTTTAATCGATCCCGAATCCAAGCTGGATCTTTGCGGCAATCAACGACCGCATGGATTTTTATTTCGTCTCTTGAGACCGTGTAATAAATTGCAAACGGAAACCTCTTAGAAAACATTCTCCGATAGCTTTTGTGTCTCTTTTGATGGATTCCGGCATACAAAACCAAGGATTCGATGTCCGAGTATAAGCTATCAAGGAAGTAGGAGACGATTCCTTGCTCTTGGATTTCATAGCATAGAAGTTGTATCCGTCAACAAGATCATCTTCGGCTTGATCAAGGATATGGATCTTCATGAAATTCGATTTGCAATCCGCTTCTTGGCAGTTTTCCAGTCCACGAAGGTTGCTTTTCCCTGTTTAACCAACTCTTCCCGCTTGTCTAATATGTCTTTGTGCCATTGAGGAACTGGGATTTGGTCTTGATTGCAACATAGGTCACTCCAAAGTTCTTCCATTACTTGGAGTTTTTCTGTCACTGTCATCTCTTCTAGCGGAAGCGTCGGCATAATTTTCCTTCCATCTGCGTTTAATTGATATTTGCTACAGCCGATTATTAAAATAAGCTATTATGTTTGGCTTATTTGGAATACATATTAGATTAGTAAAGAGTAAAAATAAATAGAAATCAATATAACGATGATTTATACTCACTTTGTTAGAAACATGTTAATCAATCCCAAAGTCCTCTTGATATATTTATGCAAAAGAATAAGACTGAAAAATAAGAAACGTGTATTTAGAGACTTGATCATTCTCGATTCCCGCTAAAAAAATACGGGAATGACAGCTTTGGGAAATTTGGTCAAATCTAAGTTGTTAGAGTAATAGGGAAGGATAGTCTTTTGTCATGATAGCGGCCTAACGTTTGTCCTAAAACAATTCGTAAAAAAAAGAAATGTTAAAAGCAGGTTCAGAATTTAAAAATTCACAACGTAATATCGTAATACTATTGGCTATTCTTGTCGCTATATGCATAGCCACTCGATTGTTGTTTATGGGCAGACATCTGGAAGGGTGGGACTGTATTGATTTTGCCCTGGGTCTGCATGATTATGATATTGCACACTATCAGCCGCATTTTCCGGGTTATCCGGTGTATATGTCCTTCTGCTGGCTGGTCCATCTTTTTACTGACAGCGATGTACTCACGTTAACGATACCGGGGGCGGTATTGGGCAGCATTACATTAGTTCCGTTATTTTATCTGGCAAGAAGGATGTTTACTGAAAAGGTTGCGTGGCTTGCAGTTTTTCTATTTATTGTCAATCCATTTTGTTGGCTGCAATCTGAAAAGGCATTATCTGATGCAGTTGGTCTGTTTTTCATAGTAGTGTCAGCTCAATTACTCTTTTATGCGTCTACCTCTAGGGTGAACGCGTTACGATATTTGATCTCAGGCAGTGTGATGCTGGGTATATGTATGGGTGTACGGCTCAGTTATTTCCCTTTTGTTGTCCTATGGCTCTACACATTGTATGTTCTATCAAGATACGACAAAGGGAAAAAGATGATAGGTTATGGAGTATCTGCTTTTATTCTTGGTACATGTGTCTGGTTGGTTCCACTTACATGTTATACAGGACTTAAGCCGCTCTTGGTAAACGGATTCAGTTTTACGTTCGGACATTTCAGTGACTGGGGAGGTTCGGTTGCAACATCCAAAAATGTTCTTTTAAGGTCCTCGGATTTTGTGTGGTGTCTCTTTTGTAACGGACTTGGTTTCTGGTGTTACGATACAACAGTGATTCGTATCCTGCCATCCATCATAATGGGTACCGGTATAATATTTTACTTCAGGTACTTAAGTAATGATAACAAATCAAGATTTATTATGTTTTATATTCTTCCCTATTTTATCTGGGTATTCTTCGGTCAGAACCTGGAAAAGCCGCGTCACGTATTACCTTTAATTC
>JABHIW010000120.1 GCA_018670825.1 Candidatus Scalindua sp.
ATTCTTATAACTCCTTTATATTTAAAGTGTTATAATGATTTTGCCACAAATATTTATTTCAAGAAGTCAAGCAAATAATGGCTCCTAAAGAAATTATTTTGTTATTAATTTACTACGCAAAAACCTAACCGGACGATACTGAGAAAAAGCCCCGTTTTTTCTTGACAAATCTGCCATATGTGTTTATTGTGCCAAACACTTGTGGCATATTGGTAAAAAAAGAAAAACAACGTATACAAATACCTTAACAGCTTAGCTTTATAACTCTGTTTTTTCCGCCAGGAAAGGGATTTAAATGAAAAGAATATCAATCACTTTATGTCTTATGTTATTCAGCCTTGCGTTGTTTAATTCACATGTACACGCAGCGTATATTTACAACCTGGATTATTTTGAACAAGATAATAAATCTGGGGGGGCGTATGTTCCTTTTGTGGACGAGTTTAATACGACTGGCACGCTAGGCCCTGATGATGCTTCTTCTGGTGGCTCTTCTACTGACTATTGGGTGGAATCATCAGCGGCGCTTACAGAGAGTGGTGGTGTCGTCGTGCTAGATAGTACTAAAGGTGTGGGTATACTAGGAGAAAGACGTATCAATATTGATTTGGATAACTCTACCCATTTTTTCACTAATGGCGCCGGCGGTCTTGCAGACGCTGATTTTAATTATAATTCAAGTAGCCTCCAAAATGATTCATTCTTTAGTGCAGAAATATTTAATATGAGATCTGATGGCGACGATGCTGATGTTGATGATGAAGCGTTTATTGCAGTTGTTACAAATTCTTTTGGTGTACATGCTGTTTGGGGTGACGAAACAACCGGGCCAGGTGAAGCGTCTCTCAACTTAGGTGATGATTTGGTTACTGCGGGTATATTCACGCGTGTAGAACTGTCGCTTGACATAACAGCTGGTAATAGCGTACATGGGTACTGGGAATTTTTTAATGGTGCAACATCTGTTTATACACATCAAGAATTGGATTTTACGAGTCTTGCTTTTGGTTCATCTGTTGACTTTGGCAATGATGTTTATACAGCCGGAGTTGGTGCCGGAGAACCTGCTTCCGGAGCAGAAACAGTCCCCGAACCCGCAACCATTGCACTACTCGGAATTGGTCTGGCCGGACTTGCAGGGGCAGCGGCAAGACGAAGGTTGAAAAAGGCGAAACAGTAATAACACCAGAGAGGTTACAAATCAATATTATCTCAATCAAGGGTGGACATATTTATTGTCCACTTTTTTTAGTTAGAAAATCTGTTGCCGTTTGTATTTTATAGTCCTGTTACTTTATAGTCTATTTATCATAAGGACGGAGGTATATTGATGAAAAGAAGAGTATTAATAAGTCTGTTTTTTGCCATGTTTATTACAGTTTCCATGGTTGGTGTTTCCAGTGCCATATCCTTTGGCCCGGCTGTTAACCTGGGATCTGCTGTTAATACCGGTGCTAATGAGAGATTTCCGGATATCTCCTCTGACGATCTGGATTTATACCTCTCTTCCGACAGATCCGGAGGCAGTGGTCTTTTGGATATGTATAAGTCTACCCGTCCTGATACCGGAAACTCCTTTGGTACTCCGTCAAATCTGGGAGCGACGATAAACAGTACAGCTCTTGATACTGGCCCAAGTATTACAGGCAATGACGTGGCCCTGTTTTTTAGTTCGACTAGATCTGGCACTGGAGCTCAGGGAGGCTTTGATATCTGGGTTTCAGTCTCATCCGGTGCACCCGGTAACGTGAGCTCAATTAATAGTACCTTTAATGATGTAGCACCAGATATACATTCTAGTGGCCTGGCCATGGTTTTTCATTCTAACAGAGCCAATAATGGTAAAAACGACCTTTATGTGACAAAACGTACTGCTATCGGAAGTCCATGGGGTACTCCGTTTAGTCTGGCTACGGCAAGTGATACCGATTCTAATGATGTCGGCGCTACAGTATCTTCAGATGGATTAAGTCTCTATTTTGCATCTGATCGTGATGGAGGAATTGGCGAATCAGGAACGTATGATATGTATGTATCAACTCGCCTTAATACTGAAAGCTCTTTTGGCGCTGCTGTAAATCTTGGAGCCGGTATTAACAGCATTTATGATGACATGGGACCCAGCATCTCTTCAGACGGAAGTACACTATATTTTGACTCCAACAGGGATGGGGGATTTGGAGGCTTTGACGTTTACCAGTCAACCGCAGTCCCTGAACCCGCAACCGTTGCATTACTTGGAATCGGCCTGGCTGGACTTGCAGGGGCAACAGTAAGGCGGAGGTTAAAGAAAGTAAAGCAATGATAACACCATAAAGGTTACAAATCAACATTATCTCTAATCAATAGGGGGGCATATTTATTGCCTCCCTTTTTTTATGGATCAAGAATCTGCAAAATACCCGTTCTCTCCTTTAATATGCAGAAAGTTTTCCACCCCGGATGAGGAATTTTTGTATCAAAGAAAAAATAAATACTGCTCAAATTACCCTTCCCTACTAGCCTATTCTTGTAATCAACACGGTTAAATGTATAATTATAGTAGTAGTTTAGTTTTTAACATTTGATTCTCACAAGATGAATAATCAATTGAAATTCCAGACTTTGGATACATTGGCGTTTGACAATAGCTTTACGCGTGAACTGCCAGCGGATCCCGAAACGGAAAACTATCGCCGTCAGGTAAAGCAGGCCTGTTACTCTCGTGTAAAGCCGACAAAAGTCTCCCAGCCACAGTTGGTCTCCTATGCCAGGGAAATGGCAGAGAAGCTGGATCTTGCGAGTGAAGTTTGCGAAACAGCCGATTTTGTAGAGGTCTTTTCAGGCAATCGTTTGCTGGCAGGTATGGATTGCTACTCCACCTGTTACGGTGGCCATCAGTTCGGCTCCTGGGCCGGTCAGCTCGGGGATGGTCGTGCTATAAACCTGGGTGAGATAGTCAATCAACAAGGAGAGAGGTGGGCATTACAACTTAAAGGTGCCGGGCCCACACCATATGCGCGAATGGCAGATGGTTTTGCCGTCTTACGATCATCGGTTCGTGAGTTTCTCTGTAGCGAAGCGATGCATCATCTGGGAATACCCACTACACGGGCGTTGAGTCTGGTGACTACGGGAGAGCAGATCGTAAGGGACATGTTTTATGACGGTAACCCCAGACCTGAACCGGGGGCCGTTGTCTGCCGGGTAGCCCAATCATTTACGCGCTTCGGCAGTTTTCAGATCCTTACGGCTCGTGGTGAAACCGACGTGTTGCAACAACTGATAGATTACACCATACGCACGGACTTCCCCCATTTGGGAGAACCGTCTCAAGATGTCTATCTTGCATGGTTTGAGGAGATCTGCTGCAGAACAGCAGAGATGATCGTACACTGGATGCGTGTAGGGTTTGTACATGGTGTTATGAATACGGATAATATGTCGGTACTCGGCCTCACGATTGACTATGGCCCCTATGGCTGGCTGGAAGATTACGATCCCGGCTGGACTCCTAACACTACTGACGCCGGGGGTCGCCGATACTGCTTCGGTAATCAGCCGCAAATTGCTCATTGGAACCTTGCTCAGCTCTCTCAGACGATCGCACCATTGGTCGAACAGCCTGAATCATTGCAACAGGCACTGGGGTGTTACAAAAAAGAGTTCGAACGTGGCTGGCAATCTATGATGGCACAAAAACTGGGGCTGAATGCTTTCGATACTGAAACTGACGATAAGTTAGTGACAGAGCTACAGGCAATATTGCAGTTAGTCGAGACAGACATGACCATTTTCTATCGTCAGCTTGCAAAGATCGATGTCGAACCGTTGACAGATGTAAGCAAAATGACACTGCTGGAGCCCCTTATGGACGCTTACTATGTACCTGAACAGTTAACTAATGACATAACAACACGTATCGGCAACTGGATGTGCTCCTACAAAGCACGTGTGTGTAAAGACGGTACGTTAAATGATACACGACGCAGGCGAATGGATGCTGTTAACCCGAAGTATGTATTGCGAAACTATCTGGCCCAATTGGCAATTGACAAGGCAGAGAAAGGTGACAATTCGATGGTCAATAAATTACTGGAGTTGCTACGCCATCCTTACGACGAACAACCCGACAAAGAAGAGTATGCTGGAAAACGGCCTGACTGGGCACGTCATCGAGCGGGCTGTTCGATGCTTTCGTGTAGTTCTTGATACTCTACAAAGGTTAAGATTCAAATGTTACAGAAGAGGGTCGAGTTTGCTTACGGCTTCATGTCCTCAAATGAAACCTTGCCGATTTCATGATTAAGTGTTTAACTATCGATTAAATTTCAGATACTCTGTTACTTAGTGGTGGGAGAAAGTTTTTGAGGAGTATATGGGGCACTCAGAAAAAAGCCATTTCCATCCTTCTTGTCCGGATGCAGATCAAGTTCACCTTTATATTCAAATGGGAGCCTTCGTATTCGATTTTCCAATTTAGCCTTGCCGGTCAGGCGATAACTCACTTTCTTAGTACCGCCTGACATCAAATCCTGAAACTGTCTGAGTATACTGGCCAGATCACTGGTTGCGTCTATTTCAATAACTTCCTCTCCGAATTCAGGAATTATAACCGGTTTGTTACTCACGCCGCGTGCAAAATCTTGTTCGTTAATAAATATCCGGAAGCTCATTCCCTTGATAGGAATAATAACGTCGTTGGGATTCTGAATGCGCATCATTATACGATAACGCTGTTCAAATACATTCATATTAAGCAGGTTAATATTTGACAGGCTTATGTACGGGGGTTCAGAAATTCTACCAGTACCGGCACAACCGGCAAGTACTGCTACTGCGAGCAAAGGCAAAATTAACTTCCTTATAATCTTTACATTATTAACCACTGTTATGTCTCCTCCCTATTGACTGGTTTTAGAATAGAATCAAGGGAAATACAGGTCCAGTTCTTGAAAGCGGAATATGTCACTCCCTCTATGTGACTTCCCATTTGTCCTGTAACCAGTTGTAGTGCTCTTTCGGGTTAAAATTATTCTTATACGCCATTCTCTGACACTCTTGGACGTAGTAACCCAGGCAGTAGTATTTCAATCCAAGTGATCGTGTGTGTTCTATCTCCTTTAAAATGCTGAAAGTTCCCAATCCAAGATGTGAAAATTTTGTGTCATAGATAAAATAAACACTGCTTAGACAATCCTTGCCTTTGTCCAGAAATCCTACTGCGATCAGTTCGTCATTAAGATAGTATTCTGATTGAAGGCTTGGGGTTGAGGGTGAGAAGAAGCCTTCAATGAACTCTTCCATTGTACATTCTTGTGAGAAACGTTGATTTGAATGGTCTTGGTAAATCTCAAAGGCCCTTTCACTGAATTTAAGCGGACCAAAAACTACATCAATATCACTGTTCTTTTTCAGATTGCGCCTCTGGCTTTTAGACGGCTTAAACCCATCAGATATAACCCGAATGGGAATACACTCCTGGCAGTCAGGACAGGAAGGTTGAAAAAAATATACACCAAATTTCCTCCATCCTTTTTCAAGCAAAAATGAAATCTCAGATTCATCAAGCTCACTTGCAAGAAAATATTTGATCTGCTTTTTTCTGTCCGGTAGATAAGGACAGAGAGAAAGCTCTCCTATATCCAGTTCTCTATGCAAAATCATAATTTATTTTTCTTTTCAAGGCTTCCTTTGCGTCCTCTGCGACTTCTTGTCCGGGGAGCGGTGAATTACCGGTTTATTTATCTAAAACACTTTTATAAGGAATATGCCAATGATAACAACACTTATAACCAGCTTTACTATTACGCCACCAAGAAAACCGACCAATGTACCCACACCGGATTTAAATGCCCCTTTTAGATCCTTACCAAAGATTAATTCAAATAATACCGCACCAAAAAACGGACCGAAAATCAGGCCAATTATTCCGCCCATAAAAAAACCGGCTATACCACCGATTACGGACCCAATCAATCCCCATCTTGTCGCCCCATACTTTTTTGCTCCGATAACACCTCCAAGGTAATCAAGGGCAAGGGAAACAATAGTTAAGATAGCGAAAATAAAGAGAAGAGACCATCCTATGCTCTCAAATCTATCACAAGCTGCATATATGAAAACACCCACCCATATCAGAGGTGTACTTGGAATAATAGGAAGCACTACTCCCGCAAGACCACTGAGCATGATCAGCAACGAAGCAATTAATATAGTTATGTGGTATACGTCCATTATTTTACCACAACCTGGACAAGTTAGAACTAAACAGGGAGTTAATAAACTACAATTCTCAAATAACAAAATACAAACAAATTACAAATTCCAATTTATGAAATGATAAACTACTTTGACTTTTCAAGGATAGAAGAAAATATCTTTTTTAACTCAGTCGCTTCTTTAAAAAGTTTTCTTCCGCCTTCTGTATATTTTTCACCGTTTGTTTCACCTATTAGTCTTAACCAGTAAGCAGACTCCTTTGCTTCTTTACGACATATTTTGATCCTCATTATAAAATCTTTCTTACTTAAAGCTTCATTAGCTTCAATGTAGTTGGCTCCAACAGAACCAGAAGACCTTACTACTTGCTTTCCATATTCTATATTAGAAATAGTTCTTGAGAATTCCTTAATATAAAGAGAAACATTTTTTGCAAACTGGAATGTACGTTCTTCTAAATCATATTGCTTGGTCATTTTGAATTTTAGTAATTGGAATTTGTTTGTTTTTTGGGTTTTATTATTTGGTGCTTATCAAACATTCTGAAAAACTCTATTAATAAATATTTTGCCAAAAATGGTCAAAAAACTCTCACTAAGAGTTTATATCGGCATTAAATCTCTGCCCGCCAGCCTCGCGCCTAATCGCCATGATGTTGTTGTCTGTTTCCTCTCCCGCTTTGTTAAATCGGTATACAATTCAAGTGCATTACTGCCTGATTTAATACCCTTGCTTATTGCTTCAGCAGCAAACAGGCCGGAAGTCAATGCGCAGGAAATTCCCTCACCAAACGCATTAAGAAATCCTGCCGCTTCACCTACCAGAAGAACGTTGTTCTTGCCCAGATAAAACTTTCCTTCCGGGCACATGTTGTTTCCAATACATCCCGATTTCCTGATCATTTTTCCACACTTTAGATTAAATCTTTTCTCTAAAAATGCTGTGTATTTCAAGAGATAGGGCTTGATCTTTTTCCCCTTTGCCGCCGCAGTTCCAAAGACTTGCAGGCCGTTCTTAACGCTAAACCAGGCGTAGACCTCACCGTATTGAGGTTCCAGAAAACCGTGATAAAAATCAGGGTCCAGGTTTGAACTTCCCTCATAGTAATTCTGGTAAGCGGTAAACCATTTCAGACCCTTTTCAAATTCCGGATCAAGCTTCGCCCTGATTACAGACTTGCCGCCTTCCGCGCTTATTAGGTACTTACACTTGATCTCTATTACTTTGTCGTTTAAATTATCATGGACCTTAAGAAGGATAAAATCAACAGTTTCACTGAAGTCTGTCAAGAGATGAGAGTCCTTAATATCTGCACCGGAATTCTTGACAAGCCAGTAGTCATATTCAGAACGCCATACGTTGGGTGCTCCACTGCTATCTTTATTGAAAGGATAGTCTTTATAGTTTTCATCATCAGACCAGAATCGGACTCCCTTTAAGAGTTCAGGAGTGACGTATGCTGACTTTGGGATCTCTCCAAAATACTTCTCAGTAATATCCTGAGATTTTTTGAAGATAATACCGGAGCATATCTTATACCTGGGGAGTTTCTTCTTTTCCAGCACGAGGACACTTAGTCCCTCATTTACGAGACCCTTTGCCGCAGCAGCACCTGAAGGACCAGATCCAGCTATTACAACGTCATATTCTTTTTCCATTAATTAGTCCTAACATGTTTCCGTGAAAAATAGTCTTTTGTTAAACTTATTACTACACCGCTTAATGCAATGATGGCAATGAGGTTTGGAAGTGCCATTAAACCAAGTGTGATATCGGAAAAATTCCAGACAAATTCCAAACGCACCACTGCACCCACAAAAAGTGCTACTACATAAATCCATCGGTAAGGCATGATTGCTCTACGACCAAATAAATATTCTGCGCAACGGTCTCCATAATACGACCAGCTTATGGCGGTAGATATGGCAAACAGTATCAATCCTATCGATACTATAATACTCCCAAAATAGGGTATTCCCGCGTTGAAGGCATTTTTTGTTAAAACCGATGAGTTTGCGTTACCGGTCCACTCACCTGAAATAATGATTACCAGGGCAGTCATGGTACAGATAATTAGGGTATCAATCAACGGGCCCATCATTGCAACAAGTCCTTCACGTACAGGCTCTTTTGTTTTTGCTGCAGCGTGTGCAATCGGAGCGCTTCCAAGTCCCGCTTCATTGGAGAATGCAGCCCTTCTGACACCCCACGTTATCGCGTATAACACAGTAGCTCCGGCAAAGCCGCCGGTCGCGGCTGTTGGTGTAAACGCATGTTTGAAGATCAGATAAAACGAATCTGCAATCCTATCGTAGTTCCAGAAAATAATAAAAAGTGCCCCTGCGACATATATTGAAGACATAACGGGTACAAGTTTGCTTGCAACCTTCCCAATTCTCTTAATACCGCCAATAATAACCATGCCAACGATTACAGAGATTGTTACTCCAAGAATTGCCTTCAAAATAATATTTTCCGGCATAACCGTTGATATTTTACCGTTACTTAACTTATTGATATTTCCATCATCATTTACAAAACCAAGATTCTGTACGAGTTTACCGCCATTAGATGATGCAAGTGTAAATCCATGCTTACCATCAGTTAAGTCGGTAAACTCAATGCTGTTTCTATCTATTGCTATTTCTGCCATGATGGTATGGGACATGTTTTCCGGATGATTATTTATGGCACTTAAAAAGCCGCCAACCGTTTTGGTTTGAGAGATATCAATCTCGATTATTCTCCCATCACACGTTTTTATAACAAACTTTGTGTCATCTATCTTGCCGGGTTTTTCCCCATTTTTTATCTTCGACAATGGGGTGTCATTGTAAAACTTTTGTGTTGCAAATTGATCGGTAAAGGCGATGACCATTGAATTTGATTGGACCATATTACCACCGCCAAATGTAGCGATAAGGCCACAACTGGCAAATACTATGGCTAGCCATTTGAACCTGCTTCCCATTCCCTTCTCAATGTAATACATGGGCCCGCCGCTTATGGAGCCATCACTATGAATGGTCCGGTATTTCTGTGCAAGAGTACATTCGGCATATTTAGTAACCATACCGAAGAGTGCGGCTACCCACATCCAGAATATTGCTCCCGGGCCGCCGGCGTGCAAGGCGATTGCTACACCGGCAATATTGCCAACACCGACGGTCGCTGAAAGGGCCGCGCAAAGTGCCTGAAAGTGGGTTATCTCTCCCGGGTCATCGGGGTTATCATATTTGCCTCTGGCAACTGCGATACCATGGCCAATCCTTCTGAATTGTGGGAAAACGAGTCTTATACTGAAATAAACACCGGAGCCAACAAGCAGGATAACCAGCGGCATACTCCATATATAGCCCGCAATCATCCCCAAGACCCTTG
>JABHIW010000080.1 GCA_018670825.1 Candidatus Scalindua sp.
GAAAGATTAAGAGTGTTATTTTTTGATATCATAAACTAAATACTCCTTCCTAGAATAATGTTGTTATGTGTAATGCGTGTCTAAATTTAGTGTTTAAAGTGCCTCTCACCGGTAAATACCATTGCAATTCCGTGTTCATTTGCGACATCTATCGAATCCTGATCTTTTTTGGAACCACCGGGTTGTATTATGGCAGTAATTCCGACCTTAGCCGCAATGTCTATACAATCCGGAAAAGGGAAAAAGGCATCAGAGGCCATAACCGTTCCAGTAGTTCTGCCACCTGATTTGCTGATTGCAATGTTTGTGGAGTCAACACGGCTCATCTGGCCCGCTCCCACACCAATAACCATCTTATCTTTTGTAAATATTATTGCATTTGATTTAGCGTGTTTGCAAACCTTCCATGCAAATAATAGTTCATCTATCTCATCATCTGTCGGCGCTTTTTTTGTAACCACCTTCAACTGATCTTTGTCACCGGAATTCATATCTTTATCCTGAACCAGTACCCCTCCAACAACACCTCTAAAATCTTTTATTCCCTTCTTTATGGTAGTATCACCCAGCGAGTCTAATTTTAACAATCGAAGATCTTTCCCCCAACCTCGCTTTGTAGTCAATATTTCAATAGCCTTATCGTCAAAGCCCGGCGCCGCTATCGCCTCAACAAAATGGCCCGGTTCTGTGATGGCCTCAGCTGTCGCCACATCAACTCTCCTATTTAAACTCAGTATACATCCAAAAGCCGAAACGGTATCGGTGCTGTATGCTTTTGTAAAAGCGTCTTTAAGGTTTTCTGCAGTTGCAACACCACATGGATTGGCATGTTTAATTAAGACAGCAGATGGTGTGTCAAACTCCTTAACGATTTCAATTGCGACATCGGTATCCAAAATATTGTTAAAGGACAGTTCCTTACCATGCAACTGTTCCGCATTTGAGATGCATGGAACACCAAGATCCTTAGAGCCATAAAACGCTGCTGTCTGATGTGGATTTTCACCATATCTCAAGTCCTGCTTTTTATGCAGTTCAATGCTTATCGAGTCCGGATAAGCATCTTTATTATCCCTGTTAAAGTAATCAAAGATTATCTTATCGTATTGACTGGTATGTTTAAATGCCTCAGTAACCAGCTCATAACGCGTCTCATATGAGAGATCACAGCCTTTTTCGTTTAATTCTCCCAATAGCGCATCATAACGATCAGGATTTACTACGATCGCAACGTGTTTGAAATTCTTAGCAGCAGACCTGATCATAGATGGTCCACCAATATCAATATTTTCAACAGCCTCTTCCTGAGATACATTTTCTTTGCTGATAGTCTTCTCAAACGGATACAGATTTACAACAACAAGGTCTATAGTGCCAATCCCTAAATCCTCTATCTGTTTCATATGACTTTCGTTATCCCTTACCGCAAGCAGGCCACCATGAATCTTTGGATGGAGCGTCTTTACCCTGCCATCCATTATTTCCGGGAAGCCCGTATATTCAGACACATCGGTAACCTCAATATCATTTTCTCTGATCGACTTAGCAGTACCACCCGTCGACATAATTTTAATACCAAGGTCTGCTAAACCTTTAGCGAGGTCTATTATTCCTGTCTTATCAGAAACGCTTATCAGGGCGGTCTTTATCTTTGCCATATACAACTCCCTTCAATTGCTAATTACGTAGATTATTAGCTGCTGTTCAAAATAGTAAATACGGCATCTGCCATATGTTTGTTCATTACAAAATATTCTTAAATATTACACTTTCACGTGTAATTTAGCATTTTTGGTAATAGGAAAAAATGCTACCAAAACAACCTTATTATGTCAAAACAATAAGCGCAATAATTTTACGAGGGAAATCACAGGGTAATTATAGGATATTTATCGTTGTAAAATTATTGTAAAAATGCTACTCTGCCGACGCATAAGTGTAAATTAACTAATAGCTTAAAAATAAGTCTAAAGAATACGCTGTAGTACTTAATTGAGATTTGTTTATGAATAACTATGCCCCAGAGAAAGAAACGGGAAAAAAGTGCTGCAAATGATATGGCAGCAAACTATCAGTCTGCTACGACGCTCGCAGATAGAGTCGAGCAAGGTAAGTATGTTGCCCCAGCTGCCACATCAGATAAAAATGATTCCAAAAAGGTTGAATATTCTGTCTCTGGTGGGCTTGTTTCCAGACTATCCAAGCTCAATATCTCCATTGCCATTACCTCCTATCAGTCCGACCTGCTCTATTTAGTTGGCCGTAACAAGGAAGGCGGCATTAACATCCATCAGGCCAGCATGTGCAAGCCCATGGGGCTGTGCATGGATACTCAGGGCGGCCTGACCATGAACGCTGGCTACCATGTCATGCGTTTTGAGAACGTTTTGGAGACAGGTCAGCGTATCAACCACATCTTCGATGCCTGCTATATGCCACGTACTGTCCATGTTACCGGCAGGCTCGATGCCCATGATGTTGGTATCGATGACAAAGGCCGACCGGTTTTTGTCAACACACGCTTTAATTGTCTTTCTACGGTCTCATCCCGTCATAGTTTTGTGATGTTGTGGAAGCCTTTTTTTGTCTCTGCCCTCATCGATGAGGACCGTTGTCACTTAAACGGCCTGGCCATGCAGGATGGTAAACCTCGTTATGTAACTGCGGTTAGCCGTTCAGACACCATTGACGGTTGGCGTGACCGGCGGGTAGATGGTGGAATTATGATCGATGTTGAAAGCAACGAAATTATCTGTGAGGGCTTGTCAATGCCACACTCACCGAGAGTCCACAACGGCGAGATATGGCTCCTTAATTCCGGTGCTGGAGAGCTGGGAGTGGTCAAGAAAGACAAGAATGGCAAGGGCAAGTTTGAACCACGCATATTCTGCCCCGGCTTTCTGCGTGGTCTGACCTTCCATGGCAACCTGGCACTTGTCGGGCTTTCCAAGCCACGCTACAAGCGCTTTGAGGGGCTTGATCTTGATCAAAAGCTCAAAGAGGCTGATTCGGAACCGTGGTGTGGTGTCCAGATCATAGATCTTACATCCGGCACTTGTGTTGACTGGCTGCGAATCGACGGCAATATCTCCGAGCTTTACGATCTGGAGATTATTCCTGGCTTTGCCTGTCCGATGGCAGTGTCGCCTGTATCAAAGGAGGCTGGGACCCTGATTACCTTTGCACCCGAAAGAGAGTAAGAGAAGATAGGGACAGGAGAGAAGAAGCCGTCCGTATAGCGGTCAAACCGCAACCTACGGCTTAAAATGTCTGAATATTGTTTTTGACAGACCTATAGATATATTGTTATTACATTCAAACATCGTAAAAAAGAGTACAAACTATTGTATAAAAAACAAACTCAACTTAGCGTATTCGGAGGACTTTGAAGAAATTTACGTGTGATTAATTCATGAGCTCTTCTTACATTTGAATTTACTTATTGTAGTGGTTTGATTTATCAAACCCTTATCATCAGGCACGATAAATCGTGCCGCTACATCAAGATTTAACATTGAAATCCCTATACATAAATTTACATTAACAACACTATCATTAAAAAAAGCTAATTTATCTGAATCAATATTCAATGAAAACAAAGAGGACGAAAAAGAAACTAAGTTTTCCGGCACGAGTTGCAATTGTCTCCACATTCGTCGGTGCCATGTTTACCGGTTATTACAGCCGTATTCGTACGGCCTATGGCGGGACGCTTACCGAAGACCCTCTCAATCCAGGGGTATGGACGGGTTCTGGGGCAGCGGGTGCAGATACGACACAGTCCCCAACCCCTGCTGCCGGCGGGGCTCTTTCTGTGACTACTAATGCTGGGTTTGGTATTGACACTACCACAAATGGGGGTGCTGCCTTAGACCTGGACAACGGAGCCGCAGATACTTCTATAACGTTTACCGATAATAACAGCTCAATTATTACTGGTGCCAGCGAGGGGATTGATGCCGACAACGGCGGCACGGGTGGAATGACGATTACAACTACCGGAACTGTCACCGGGACTGCCAGTGACGGGATTAATGCCTACGCCTGCGGATTTGTCAGTAGTCCAACATATATGACCATAGACGTAGCTAATGTCACTGGCGGAGTGGATGGGATTGATGCCAACAACCGCGGCACGGGTGATCTGTCAGTCACCGTCAGTGGTGCAGTCTCCGGTGGTACCGGCTATGGAATCAGGACTAGGACTCCTACCGGTAACACGACCAATATCACTTTGAATTCTGGCGCTTCTGTAACAGGTGGCAGTGGAGCCATCTATAATGATGGCGGGAATTCTACGACGATCGTTAACACCGGCGCTTCGGTCACCGGTAATGTCAACATGGGAACAGGAACAGATGTCTTCAACCTGGCAGGCGGCACCTTTTACGGCGCCGGCGGTGGCACCGGGGTGTTTGGTATTATTGCTAACGATGTGACCAATAGCGGTATCATTACTATGCAGGATGGTGCAGCAGGTGATGTATTGACGGTGACTGGTGACTATACCGGCACTGGAACTCTCAAAATTGACACGGTACTTGACGATGGCACTGTGGACACAACAGACAAACTGAAGGTGACTGGCGTCACCAACGCCGGCACGACGACAGTTAATGTCAACAATGCTGGCGGGACTGGTGCTTTGACCGGTTCCGGTCCGACGGATGGCATCAAGGTTATCGAGGTTACCGGTACCTCGACAGGCTCTTTCGCCGTAGCCAACGGCGGTGTTGGCGGTGGGGCCTACCTGTACAATCTTTACAAGGCCGATGGTCAGAACTGGTATCTGCAGTCTTTAGGGTTATTACCGCAGACAGCTGGTTATCGTATACTGGCGCCAATTTTCACTTATATGAATTCTTTGCATGGTCGGGTAGGTCATCGTGAAGATAGGAATGGTGTTGTTGGAAAGCGAGACTATAAAGGTATGGATGGCTGGATCAGGGTGATCGGTAACACCCGTGATATATCACCTGATGGCCATGCAAGTTTTAGGGATAATCGATACTACACGCAGGCCGGTATAGACAGGGAAATTATTAGAAATGGCTACGGACGGTGGATGGTTGGTGTCAACGGTTTGATTGGCCGTAGCGAAGTCAGGGTAGATGGTGTAGATGAAAAGAGGGTCGCATCTATTGATAGTGATTTTTATGGTTTTGGAGTAACTTCCACATGGTACGGTGATAAAGGTTTTTACGCTGATCTCGTTGCACAGCATACTCTCTATACTGCAGACTTTCACTCCACTCGCATCAGGGAACATCAAATCGATGGTGAAAACATCGTTTTTAGCGGTGAGTTTGGCCAACGCATCCACCTGTGGAAAAGCTGGGGCAATACCAGCGTAGTCCCACACGCAGAGTTTACCTGGAGCAGGTCTACTTTTGACCCATTTACTGATTCTGATGGAGTAAGGGTCAGTATGGATAATAGTCAGAACCACACATTGACCGGCAAGTTTGGTCTGATGTTGGAGCGTCGATCTGCCCCGGAGAAGCCGGTCAAAGTTGTTGGTTTCGTTGCTTCAAACTTTTACGCCAACCTCGATGGCGATAAAACAGCAATCAACGCATCTGGTACTAACCTGGATTTTCCTGAACAAGATGCCTGGCTGGAAGTTAGTGGTGGAGGCACGGTTAAGATTCGCGATGCTGTTGACTTTTACGCGCAAGGAGCGGCAAAGACTTCAATGGATGATTTTGGAGACTCTTACAGTGCCGAAGCAACGTTTGGCTTCCGTATAAGTTTTTGATTTGGCAAGTAGGCATACAAAGAGGTCACGTACTTCCATGACGACATATGTGCCTTAATACATTCCACACTGGTAGCCCTTTATCTGTTACTTCGAATGTCACCAATGAAACTTTGTAATAATTGGTAAATCATTACATTATTTAAGCACTTCAAAGAGAGTCACACTCTTTTTTTCCCTGGTAAGCGTATCATCCTTTACACCGAATTTGTCAGTCTTACACGGTAATAATTTTCCTTGCTAGAGATAAGCATGTTTGATAGTATCAAATTTACCATCTCATCGCCTCAAACTCAGGCTTTGTGACTGAATTCGGTGTTACACTATGTTTGTATGAAAAGACTATTCATTACTAAATGATAATTTTGCCAATGCAAGATTACTAAGCAATTCCAGTTATTGATCGATACTTGCATAAACTTAAAATAAAGGTGAAAAATTATGAAAAAGAAGTACATATTTTTTTTTGGTAACAACAGTGCTGATGGCAATGCCACAATGAAGGACCTTCTCGGCGGCAAGGGCGCAAATCTTGCGGAGATGGCTAATCTCGGATTCCCCGTGCCTTCCGGGTTTACCATTACAACTCAGGCATGCGATGAATATAATAATAATAAAAAATTCCCTACTGGACTTCAAAGTGAAATTGATAGAAACCTCTCCCGCCTTGAACGTGAAATGGGCGCTAAATTAGGAGATGCAAAGAACCCCTTGTTAGTGTCGGTAAGAAGCGGAGCTGCTGCTTCTATGCCAGGGATGATGGACACGGTGCTAAATCTGGGATTGAACCCTGATTCTGTACAGGGCCTTATCAATAAAACTAATAATAAAAGATTCCCATGGGACGCGTATAGACGGTTTATAAATATGTTTGGTAATGTTGTAATGGGCATGAAACATCATGACTTTGAAGAAATACTTGATCGACACAAAGAAGAGGCAAATGTTGAAAACGATACGGACCTTAGTGCAGAGCAATTGAAGGAGGTCTGTAAGGATTTCATTGCTATTTACAAAAAGAAAACGGGCACCAATTTCCCTTTAGACCCTAAAGAACAGTTGCGTAAAGCGATAGTCGCGGTTTTTGATTCCTGGAATAATCCAAGAGCGGTAAAGTATAGAAAAATATACGACATCAGTGGTTTATTAGGAACAGCCGTAAATATTCAAGCTATGGTTTTCGGCAATACTGGTAATAACTCCGCAACAGGTGTGTGCTTTACCAGGAACCCATCTACTGGCGAGAACAAATTCTACGGAGAGTTTCTACTGAACGCGCAGGGTGAGGATGTTGTCGCAGGTATACGAACTCCGGAACCAATAACCGATTTGGCAAAAGAGTTACCCGCAGCATATAAAAAGTTAGTAAATATAAAAAACAAATTGGAGAAACACTACAAAGATTTACAAGACATGGAGTTTACTATACAAGAAGGAAAGTTGTATATGCTCCAGACACGAAATGGAAAAAGAACCACACAGGCAGCCGTAAAGATCGCTGTTGATATGGTACAGGAAAAGCTTATTGACAAACGAATGGCTGTCAGCAGGATAGACCCGGACCAACTGGACCAGCTGCTGCACCCAACATTTGATCCGAAAGCGAAAAGAGGTGTTATTGCGACAGGACTACCGGCATCACCGGGAGCCGCTTCAGGCAAAGTTACATTCCACGCCGATGAGGCAGAAAAGTTAGTGGCAAAGCATGAGAAAGTCATACTTGTACGAATAGAGACATCCCCGGAAGATATTGGAGGCATGCATGTCGCAGAGGGGATACTCACAACCAAAGGTGGTATGACTTCGCACGCAGCCGTAGTTGCCAGAGGGATGGGAACATGCTGTGTGGCAGGATGTGGCAGCATTCTGATAGATTATGAGAAAGAGGAATTCAGTGTAGGTGAAAAAACGATAAAAAAAGGTGATTACATTTCCCTGGATGGATCGCGTGGTGAAGTCATTCTGGGACAAGTACCCACCGTAGAGCCTACACTCAGTGGGGATTTCAGCAAACTTATGAAATGGACGGATGAAATTCGCAGACTTAAGATCAGGACAAACGCAGACACACCAGAAGACGCGAAGAGGGCAAGAGATTTTGGAGCCGAGGGGATAGGGCTATGCCGCACAGAACATATGTTTTTCGGTGAACACCGTATTGATTACGTCAGACAGATGATACTTACGGCAGGAAACGTTACCCGTCTGAAAACATCTGTGCATGAGATGCAGGCAGAGCTTGGCCAAGCGCCAAAGAAAAAACAATCTTCATTGATTCATAAAACAAAGGCTATTCAAGTCAAACTTAGAGTGTCGGAAAGGCTCTATAAAGGCGCGCTGAATAAATTGCTACCCATGCAAAGAAGTGATTTTGCAAAGATTTTTACGGTCATGAACGGCTTTCCTGTAACTATTCGCCTTCTCGATCCGCCATTACATGAATTCCTGCCTAATGAAAAACATTTACAAATTGTACTTGCAAAAAAAATGGGAATGACTCTTAAAGCAGTCAGAGACAGGGTTGATAGCCTCCATGAAACCAACCCCATGTTGGGATTAAGAGGGTGTCGCCTGGGCATTATCTACCCGGATATTTATCAAATGCAGGTAAAGGCAATAATGGAAGCAGCATGTGCTGTAAAAAAGAAGGGTATTAAAGTGATACCAGAGATAATGGTCCCCCTTGTAGGTACTGATGAAGAGATGAATGTCCTTGAAAAAGATATTAGAATGGTAGCGAACGAAGTATTAGTGAAAAAGGGTGCAAAGATAAATTATAAGATCGGAACAATGATAGAGATACCAAGGGCAGCTTTAATCGCTGATCGTATAGCTAAATATGCTGAATTTTTCTCATTTGGGACTAACGATTTAACCCAAATGACGTATGGATATAGCCGTGACGATGTGGGATCTTTTGTACCGCAGTTTACTGCACTCGGAATATTAGAAAAAGATCCTTTTCAGGTCCTCGATCAGGAAGGTGTAGGACAGTTAGTTACCGCCGGTATCAAAAAAGGACGAAAAACAAAACCAAATCTCAAGGTAGGAATTTGTGGTGAACATGGAGGAGAGCCGTCATCTATACAATTCTGTCACAGAAACGCTATGGACTATGTAAGCTGTTCACCTTTCAGGGTACCAATCGCGCGATTATCAGCCGCTCAAGCAGCAATAAAGGAAAGGCAATAGATGGACAGCTTTCACCCTGAAAAACACAAACAATCTCCTCAATTGATTAAAGAGAACTTCGTTCTAAAATCTATTACTTTTATAAAGGAAATTTTTTCATGGTATTTTTATCAAAGAGAAACTCTTGAGGTAAAATTAAAGCAGAAAAGTACACAAATAGATGACCTGAAGGCACAATTAAACATTGTGAACCACATGTATGAAGAAGGAAGAAACCTTTTGAAGGAGCAGAAAAGGGATCTCGAAGAGATGCTGAAAATGGAACGAAAAGGCGCAAACATCCCTTCTCTGGTACAGTTAGACAGGAAGCAACCAAAAATATCTCAAATATCTAAAATAAAGATCAATAAACTGAAAGCAAAGATAGAGAGACTGACAAAAGCAGGTATCCCTACCGCACTGGAAGGGTATTATGAAATTGGCCTGATCGCCTATTACAATGGCCAGATTGACGAAGCAATCAAACAATGGGAAACAGTAATAGATCTGGACAAAAACAATAGAAATGCCAATCATAATCTGGGAATTGCTTATTTTAAAACCAAGATGTATGACGAAGCCATTTCAACATTAAATGCAGTTGTAAATAATAATCCGAAAGACCACTCTCCGCATTATTGCCTTGGGCTTGCACATAACAAGAAACAAAATTTTGCATCTGCTATTCCTGAATTCAAAAAAGCCTTAACATTTGATCCCAATGATGAAACTATTTACTACAACCTTGGATTATCTTATGATCATAATGGAGAAACAGATGAGGCAATTAATACCTACAATAAAGTAATTGAACTTAATACCAAACATATCGATTCGGTTTTTCATCTTGCAATTCTTTACAAGAAAAAAGGTTTAATTGATAAAGCAATTACCGAGTTCAAAAAGGTCGTAAGCACTAATACCTCTAATGTAACTGCATATTATTATCTGGGATGTTGTTACGAAGAGAAAGGGGTAACTGCAAACGCTAAAAAAGAATTTGGCTGCGCCATTAAAACGGACCCGCAACACGTTTCCTCGCTTTATCGCCTGGGTGTTATCGATATGAAAAATGGAGACGATAAAGACGCTGCTTCTCACTTTAAGGCTATCCTGAAAATTGACACAAAAAACTATGATGCACATTATAATTTGGGGCTTCTTTACTATAAAGAAGAAAAATATGATGAAGCAATTACAGAATACAAAGAAGCATTAGACACAAAAAAAGACAACGCGGATATTTATTACAATATGGGGCTCGCTTATTTTAAAAAGAAGCTTTATGAAGATGCGATTTCAACTCTTAAAAGTGCACTGAAGATCGAGAACAAACATGTAGAAGCCTTACATGAATTGGGTAATTCGTATCATAGCATTGGAAATTACGAAAAAGCTATCTCTCTGTTCAATAAGGTTTTAACACTTAATCCTGACAATGCATTTTGTTACTTTAACCTGGGCAATGCTTACCGCGCTGATAAAAAACGTAATGAAGCACACACCGCCTACAAAAAAGCACTTGAAATCAATCCTGACTATGCTGAAGCATGGAATGCGCTCGGTATTATATGCAGGGAAAGAGGGAATCGTGATGAAGCGTTTCATGCACATAAGAAGGCGTTAGAAATAAACCCTTCCTACGCCGAGGCATATAAAAACCTTGGTGTATTAAGTGATGACAATGGTGAATTGGAAGATGCTGTTACCTATTACAATAAAGCAATTAAATTCAGGTCTGATTATGCCGAGGCATACAATAATTTAGGAGTAATTTATTCTAAGCAGAATAAAACAGACAAGGCAATCGCATTTTACAAGGCGGCCCTGGATTTAAATCCGGACTATGCGGAGGCATATAATAATCGAGGAGTGGCATACGACAGTAAAAACATGTTCAACGAAGCCATAGAACAGTACAAGATGGCAATTGAAAATAACTCAAAATATGCCGAGGCATTTAATAATCTTGGCACTACGTATGCGAAAAAAATAATGCACACTCAGGCAATCGCAGAATACAAAAAAGCGATCAGAATTAATCCTGAATACTCTGAAGCACACTTTAATATCGGTATTGCTTATAACAAAAAGAAGATGTATGACAACGCAATCGCATCGTTTAAGAAAGCTATAGAATTAAATCCGGACGATGAAGCCGCTCATTACAATCTTGGTATAGTATACAGCAAAAAACGAATGTACGATGATGCTATTCTTGAATATAAGAAAGTCATTGAATCAAATCCAAGCTTGCCAGATGTACATTACAATTTAGGGGTAGTATACCGAGAAAAAGGAATGCACTTCCAGGCGAAGAGAGAAGTCTCATTGTATAAAAAACTCAGTAGCCGTAATTAAACAATCTGGATTACCATACTTAATCAATTAAAAAAGCGCCTCCCTGTTTAAGTGAAGGCGCTTTTAAACTACTTTTAACTGGCACTTTCTGAAACCCTTGTTATTACTTTTTCTCCTTGTAATCCTTGATTGCCGCTTCAATAGCTTCCTGAGCCAGAACTGAACAGTGCATCTTATTTGGTGGTAAGCCGTCCAGTGCCTCAGCTACCGCTTCGTTTGTAACCTCCAGCGCCTCATCCAGAGTCTTGCCCACAATCATTTCAGTAGACATACTACTTGTTGCAATTGCCGCCCCGCAACCAAATGTCTTAAACTTTGCTTCTACAATTTTATCACCTTCTACCTTCAGGTATAATCTCATCACATCACCACAAGCAGGATTACCCACGGTCCCAACAGCATCTGCATC
>JABHIW010000026.1 GCA_018670825.1 Candidatus Scalindua sp.
ACTACTATCGGCTCTGCTGAAACACACAAGAAGGTATTGGAGAACCCTGATTCCATATCAAAAAGAGTTTTAGAAAAAGGACTTGATTCCGGTACCGCCTTTGAGATATTATCTATCGATATTGCCGATATTGATGTGGGCGAAAACATTGGTGCAAAACTTCAGTCCGCACAGGCTGAAGCCGATAAAAGAGTAGCGCAGGCTGAGGCAGAGAAACGGAGGGCAATGGCTGTTGCAAGGGAACAGGAAATGACGGCCATGGTAGTGGAAAATAGAGCAAAGGTCGTTCTGGCAGAAGCAGAAATTCCGAAAGCAATATCTCAGGCATTCAGGGAAGGCAATCTGGGAATAATGGATTATTATCACCTTAAAAATATTCAGTCAGATACAGAAATGAGAACGTCAATTTCTAAGACAAGCGATGATGCTCCAAAAATGTAACATAACATGATACAACTATGTATTCTGTCAAATTTACAATTTAGCATTAATTATAGGGTAGACATTACCCATCATTATTAATCGGTTTAAAGGAATGTGAATGGAACAACTAGTCTGGGCAATAATAATGATTGCTATTTTAATCTTTACTGCTCTAAAAAAAAGAGCTAGAAGCAGACCAGACACAAATATAGACAGGGCAAGCAAAACTGAGCAGAAAACGAGGAGAGAACCTGATAGACTTGGCAGGTACATGGAAGAGCTACTTGGTATTGATAGAGAGGAGACTAAGCCACAAATAAGAAGAGAGAGAAAAACACCAAAACCGTTACACAAAAAGGTTACACCAAGAGTAAAAGCAGAGATAGAGAAGGATGTTGATCAGTTTGAATCACCATTAGCAAAGAAACATAGTGAGAAACGGACATCACCTCTTCCTGAAAAGAAGGGAAGTTACTATGCAAAATTTCCATGGAGTGGATTATCAAAGCAAGATCTTTCAAATGCCATAATTTTATCAGAGATAATTGGTCCTCCAATTTCAAAAAGAAAAAGTCATAGACTATTTTAATTAATTAGCGCCTTACCGTCACTAATTTATTGGTAGGTCCCTCTCTTTCGAGATGATTCCAGTATTGGAGTCCTCTCGAAAGAGAGGCTGATGTCAGACCCCGTCACCACCAGAACGAATGTCGGGCAGACAGGAAGCCTTGAAGATATAATATGGTAGCCAGAGTGGTGGAATTGGCAGACGCGCCGGACTCAAAATCCGGTCCCTGTAATGGGGGTGTGGGTTCAACTCCCACCTCTGGCACCAAAAATCAATAAATTTAAGCCATTATCTGATCTGTTCAGAAAAATGGCTTAAATTTTTCATAAAGGGTATTGAGCTTTTTCTTGTAATACTCTACATTTTCATCCGGTTCTTCTCTGTCCCACTGTGACGCGAGTTTACAGTTATCAAATACCCTTACCCTGCTTTTATCACCAATTACATAATAAGATATTTGATCACCCGGCTGGTATTTGCGTTCTGATTTAAGAGCCAGTTCATATGCCGCAGCAGCACTTCTCTTTTTTTTACTTACCTTCTCAGAATAGATAGCAAGCGACTCCTTCAGGGTTTCCTTCTTGATAAACATTTTTTTGTCCCATTTGCGATCTACGAGTTCCTTCTCGTATTTATCCAGAAGATCATCCATTTTTTCGCCTTCTCCCTTAAGCAGATACAGGAACATCTCCTCCATAAATCTACGCTGAAAGAGTTCTAAACCTCGTGAGCGAAGGCCAGATCCCTTAATAATGATCTTGTCATCATAATCAAGGAGTACATAGTTTTTAATTTTATAACTGAACATAGCCTTGTATCTACCGGCTAACTCAAGATTTATTCCCTCAGGTAGAGCGCTGGATAATTTATTAATAATTTCATCCTCATCCTTCTTCTTTGTAACTCTGTCAGGAGGAACAAAGAAGATACCGTCAGTATCAATCTCAATCACCTTACAATCATTAACCTCCAACCATTCAATCATGGATTTAATAATTTCTCTTCCTTTTGCAGTTACTTTGTTTGCCTCATCAAAATCACTGAAGTGACCATAAGCAAAACCCAGATAACCATAAAATGAATTGATCAGCACCTTGAAAGTAGACTGGAGCGCATCATAATACATCTTTTCAGATTTTGCTTTTGCAGTAAGCATCTTCTCCTTTGCCTTCAATCTAAAATCCTTCAAATCACTTAACAAAGAATGGAAGATGTTCAGCTCGTCAACCTTTGGAAAGTATTTAAAAGTTAACATTATAGATGGATATAATGATTGAACATCACAGTACAAAACTCTGTTAATCACACCCTGGAGAAACATATCTGTATATCCTCCTGAATACTCTCTGGATTGGGATGTCCGGGGAATTGAATTACCTGAATTGATATATTCTCTTATAAAAAGTGAATTAATCTTAGTCGCATTTCCTCTGATGATAGTATTCTGAAACGAGTAGGGAAATATCCGAGCCTGATAATAAAAACTCTGGCTCAAGATTTCGCTGATAGCTCTTGTCTCCCTGACATCATCCAGACCATATTTTAAAAGTTCTTCCGGTTTATTATCATAATACCAACTTAACTTATCCGGTTCCAGGTACGTTCTGTCCTGAGAAGCAACATTGAAATGCCTGGCTACATTCTTAAGACCGTAACTCTCCAGATTCCTAGCAGTAACATCATACATCTGTGCCAGCAAATACGTATCTACAATGTGACGGCCATACACCTCAAATTTCTTATAAGAGATTGTTCTCTCGGCAATATTAAGACGTGACGAGTGAGATTTAATGGTTTGCTTATTGCGGCCAATAGCCAAAGGAACTTTATACCTTCTCGCGCGTGCCTCTATATAAGTTAAATCAAAATTAAATATATTATGCCCTTCTATTACGTCAGGATCTCTTAAATTTATCTGTTCTACCATAACCTCCAGCATTTCTTTCTCTTCATATTCTCTCCCTGAAATAACATGCTCCCAGCCGCTGCTATCTGAAAGAGATATCAGAGTAATTCTGTCTTCTACTCTATGTGGATTTGAAAATTCATATCCTTCGGCACAATAAGTTTCAATATCAAGTTGGAGTCTGACCAAATCTCCAAATAACATTTCTTTAAAAAGCGTCTGTCCTGAACAAAGAAGATATTGATGGACAGGGTCATTTAAATAATAAAAAGGTGCACCCATACTTGCCGGAGATGCACCCGTTTTCTTCTTAAAGTGTTTCAATACTAGCTGTAAATCTGCCCATGTTTCTAAAAATACCAGGTACTTATAATATGCATCCCCCTTAAGTCTCTTCGCCTCATATGTGCCATCCCAACCATCCAGATAAACAGTATCCTCCAGTAAAATAAATGGTTTGAACGCTTCCTTCTTCGATACTACATTATTTTTTTGACGATAAAATATCTCCATGACATTTTTACCGTCAAACTCAACAGCCGTAATATACGGAGTAGCATCACGTCCAAAGAGTAGCTCATTCTCATGAAAAGATACTTTTTTGAATTTTAAATCCATTTGTGACTTACACCCTTCTTATTAAAGTACAATACTCCCATGTCATAATTTTTCGTGTTTAATCGATCATCTAGCCTAATACTATAATGCGTTAAAATTGATTCGATAACTCCAAAATGAGTCATGAAGAGAATTGTCTCTCCTTCACGCTCACCTAATACTGTTTCAACAAAACCTAGCACCCTTTTATTGAAAAAATCTCCGCTCTCTCCATCAGCGTAATGTCTCTGTGTTTGTTTTTTATGAAGCAAGATAATATCCTTCACGGCATCAAAATTCCTACCAGAAAGCTGACCAAAATCTATCTCTCTTAAGTCTGAGCAATAATTGACAATCGCGTTGATATCCAGCTCCTCCAGCACTATTTCAAGACTTTTTCTGGTCCTTTCAAGATCACTGCAAAAGATGGCATCGAACATTATGCCATTGAGCATTTTGGCTCTTCCCCTTGTAGCATCTATACCTTCTCGTGTCAAAGGAGAATCATTATGCCCCTGGATGAACCTAAGAACATTATCTTCGGTTTGCCCATGTCTCATAATATATATGGTAGTTGTTTTACCATTATCCATAAGAGTTATCATCCACTGTATTAATACATAAATATCAGAATACATTTTATGATTCAGTATATTTTTGTCCAGTAGAAATAATCATATTTTTGTCTTTATAATAGAAACGTTTTTTAATCTGGATATTTGCCATAATTTTTATAAAATGAAGTCATGCTTATTGTACCAAAAGAACTATTTCAACAGATGGTCCGTATACGCCGTGAAATCCATATGCATCCGGAACTTGGGTATCAGGAAGAAAATACTGCAGCCCTCATAACAAAGGAATTAAAAAGGCTTGGCATTAAGGCAACTACAGAAATCGGAAAGACCGGTGTCATTGGACAAATCAATGATACAGGTCCGGTAGTAGCATTAAGGGCAGACATGGATGCATTAGCTATCCAGGAAGAAACAGGACTTGAATTTGCATCAAAGACCGATGGTGTAATGCATGCCTGTGGTCACGATGGGCATGTTGCAATGCTGCTCGGAGCCGCTTCTTTACTAAAGGAAACCCTTAAAACCGGAAGTGTATTGCTTGTATTTCAGCCGGCAGAAGAAGGTGGAGGTGGAGCTCGAAAGATCATGGAATCAGGTCTACTTGATAAAGCAAAAGCGATATTTGCCTGTCACCTTGACAGGCACTATAAGGCCGGCTACTTGGTTGTACAACCGGGCCCGATCTCAGCATTTACCGATAGATTCGATGTCACTATCAAGGGAAAGGGTGGCCATGCCGCACAGCCGCATGATGCAATTGACGCAATTGTAGTTGCCAGTTTGATAGTAATGTCCCTTCAAACTATAGTATCCAGGGAAGTAAACCCATTGTACCCCTCTATTGTATCAGTAGGAAGAATTCAGGGAGGTTCGGTCCCAAATGCTGTAGCGGAAACGGCTAAGCTTTCCGGCACGATACGCACAACAGAAACTCAAATAAGGACGCAAATAATGTCGGGTATAACACGTATTGTAGACGCTGCTGGAATACTTCACAATGCAGATGTCAGTGTAGACTTTACTATGGGCTACCCGTCTGTTATTAATACCGTCAAGGAGTCTGAAATTGCCAGAGAAGCAGTAAGAAATATTATTGATGATAAGGCCCTCGTTGACGGCCAATTTGCAAGTATGGGAGGTGAAGACTTCTCCTATTATCTGGAAAAGATCCCAGGATGCCTTGTACGGTTGGGAGCGCAAAAAGATGGTTTAGAAAGTATACCCGCTCACAGCTCTACCTACGATTTTGATGAAAATGCGCTGGGTATTGGCGCCGCCTTCCTTGCAGAAGCGGCTAAACTGGCTATTAAACATTTATCATGATAAAACCAACTAACAATTGAATATTTGCGTATAAACTATTTGTTGAACAATTCCCTATTAATCGTATCCGTCAACAATAGATAAAGTTCTCCCGTAACTTCTTTTTTCAATTCAAACTAATAGCCCGTCACGAATATCAAAGGAAACTACTCTCGCCTTAACAACATATTTTGCTTCCAGATATGAAAGTTTATGAGAAATAGTAGTAGAAGATTCTTTGGAACGGAAAAAGAGTGGTACTATTAAGAATAAAGTCGGTACAAATATTTTTATTAGGAAATGCCTGAATGGTTACCTCTCGTCTCTGGACTTTTGCTTCGCTTCCTAAAATATATACCCCACAATCCAGCCAAACCGATTCCCAATAGCCATAGTGTTGCAGGCTCAGGAATTATTTCTGCCGTTCCTATACTAAAATCCCATCCCATCACGTCAAATGCACGCAAATCAAGGCCTGATATCTGAAGAAATTCTCCGGTTCCTGCAGTTGGGTCCATTATACCCAGTCCCCGATTATCCTTCCAGTGACTGGCCTGTCTACCATCTCCGTTAAATCTTCCGGTAGAAAAGGCACCAAGATTTGTAAGCCCCTTGTCAATAGAAAAATACGGGTTTCCTCCTACCGACAGATCAAGAATACCTAAGGCGGTACTGGCAGCAGAGTAACGATACAGATCTAAGACACTAAACACTCTAAAGACATCTAGATTGACACCTGAAAAAGGCCCAGAGCCAAATGTAAGATCTACAGTATCGACACCACTGACAAAGCCAAGGGCATGACCAATTTCATGTGCAGCTATCCCCACAAAATCAAACGCACCACCGGAAATCCCATCATTTGAATCAAAATCCCAGGAAAAGCTGTTACTGAACGTAATACTTCCATCAGTTGCTCCGTCATCACTTAATAAGCCGAGTGCCTTAGCATTGGCCCGGTTAACGTCAAGGCTTCTATTATTAGCAGCATTCTCATTACCAATACCAAAACCGGTGTCATTATCTCTTTCTGAATTTCCAAATTCATTTGTTGTTAAGAAATCAAGAAAATCTCCTGCCTGAAGATTAGTAACCGCCGTTAAATCATCTACAGTGGTTTGATCTGCGTTTAAGGCGTTTCCAATGTCTGAATAGAAAGCACCTACTTTCTCGGATCCTGTTGATCCCAAAATACCGGAACCAAGGCTCTGGAAGCCAACATCCAGACGAACGGTAACCGGGTCAACAAATACACTTTCCCAGAGCGCCGCTGCCTCCTCAAACCCACTACGTGCATTTGTACCGACTTCAACACCACCTGTATCAGTCAATTCAATAGTAAGGGCAAACCCTGTGGAGCCGAATGCCAGGATAAAACTTACTAACAATCCTGTAACTATTAGCTTTATTCTCACAAACATCAACATCTTTTCCCTTTCTTATTAATCGTATTACTATAGAAGAG
>JABHIW010000025.1 GCA_018670825.1 Candidatus Scalindua sp.
AACACCCATTCGTGTTTCAAGTCAGCGCGAGAAAGCTGAAATACAATACCTAAAGGATTTCTCATTCTGCTTGCTGATTTATCCATATTTGTAGAGGACAAAGCTTGTTTTGTTTAGTTGTAAATTCATTTCGTAGTTAAATATGAATAAATATATTAATTCTGTATGTCATGTTATTTTCAGTTCATGAATCGTTGAAACAGTGTGGTTCTTACTCTTCTTTTCCACATTAAATGTGAAAATCCTGTCAGCAACATTTTCTACGAGAGCCTTATCATGTGTGACCATAATTAAAGTAACCCCCATTTGTTGTGTCAATTCCTTGAACTCATTTCTTATCTCAATAGCTGTTAACCTGTCAACAGCAGCCGTTGGCTCATCTGCAAGCACAAGAGGAGGTTTACAGGCCAGTGCACGTGCAATCGCAACTCTCTGCCGCTGTCCACCTGAAAGATGTTTGGGTTTTTTGGTAAGTTGGTCAGCAATACCCAGACGCTTAACCAGATCAAAAATAGCACTGCTGTCACTTTCCTGATTGAGCCGACCCGGCAACATAATATTTTCCTCTACGGTAAGGAATGGCAACAATCCTCCAGTTTGAAGGACATAACCTATAGATTTTCTACGTATTGAAGCCAGTTCGTTTTCCTGCAAAGAATCAATCTTTATCTGTTCGCTGGTTCCAGTTCCAATACTTAACTGAAAATCCTTAGCGCTGGTCGGTTTAAGTACAAGACCAAGCATATCAAGTAAAGTAGATTTACCACACCCACTGAGACCGACTATAGCCAGAAACTCTCCTTTTTTTGCAGTCATAAAAGGTATCCTCAGTTCAAAAAGAACACCTCCTTTTTCGCGAGTTTTGTGTACCTCCCGCAATAAAAAAACAATATTGCTACTATTGCCTATTTCAGCATTTTGCATAATTAAGGGAGTAACTCCAAACTGATAGGATAAACGTGCTCATCCGGATCGTCACCATTATTAAGAGGGATCCAACCTTCCGGGGTATCGTGAATAGACAGATAGGCCTGTATCCTCGCATCAAGTTCATTGAGAAATTCATCCTGTTCGTCTACTGACCAACTGGACCACAGTTCATTATTCATGTCCATCAGTCTGCTCTTATACGGCAGTCCTACCAGAAATTCCGGAATGAGATCCGTTTGTGCCATTGCCTTTGCATTTATAATCTTATCCGGGTCTCGTGCAGCAGTAGCAGCTGTTGCCTGCAAGGCGTCAAAGAAGTCTTCTCCACCAATTTGACCACGCCTCCCAGCCGACATCACATCGGAGAGTACGGTTTTAAGTGAATCGAGCTGACGCTTGTTAATAAGCAGGCGAACTTCCATTGACTGGATCGCAGGTTCTACCAAATCCTTGTCTACTGCCCATGCCACAATGTCACTTGGAGATTTAGCCTCGGACATTTTCCCGATCCATTTCACCAATGCCGCCTTTATTACTGAATCAAACTGCTCTCCGGATGCTGTTATGGTTTCGGCTTCTTGCAGGAATGCCATCTCTCCTTTTGGTACTTCTTGCTTAGCGGAAGTTGAATGTTTTGGATTTGTTTGATCACCCGATGCATCAGCCTCGTTCATGAAAGCCATTTCTCCCCCGGTTTTAGGTTTTGCAGTTGTATCAGCATACATAGTTCCCTTCTTGGCGGTATAGACCAGTTTACTGATTTTTGCTACAAATTCAGCGGTAACCCTGTGAAACGCTTCTATGTTGTCTGCGGGGATATCATAATACGCAGATTCGCCACCCAGCCCTTCATTCCTGCTAAGAGTAAGAAATTGCGCTTCCGCTGTTTCATGATAACGACTGGCTCGGGGCTCTTTTATATGGACTGCAACGACATAAATAGTATTATTTTTGGCAAGTTCATGCAAAGTGTTTTCGTCGGATTTAGAAAGGTTCCACTCATGTCCAAGTTCATGGCTGGGAGCGTCGCCTACTAATACGATCAAACGCATAGCACCCGGGGTCCATTTGGTACTGTTGATAGCGTCATTCATTCCGGAAAACATATCTTCCTCATAGTCAACTGAGTCGGTTGTAGTTACTTTTACCATGGCCAGAGTGTCTTTGAATTTGTCTATAGTCTGCAGTTCAGATGAATAATTCTTCGTGTTATATCCGATGTCCGGTATATCTTGCACGTTATCTCTGTAACCCCAGATACCGAAATGAATAGACTCTGCCAACTCTTTATCCTTCGTAATTTGAGTAGATGCATTATTGACCACTTCAAGGGTTTGTGCGATGTGAGGGCGCATGCTTACGGTAGTGTCCATGACCCAGACTAAATCCACAGTAAGCTGTTTTAATATTTCTTCATCCATCCTGGTAGATTCTCCTATTGCATCATTAAGATAGTTCTTGTCAACACGGATATCGCTCTTCGTACGGGCATCCTGACCTCCACCAGTTACTGCTGCAAATTTTACTAACCTGCCCTCACGATCATCAATCTCTATCGTTTGAAAATCCAGAATAGGAAGAAGATAGAATTGCTCCGAGATATCCACAGCTTTTTTCGGTTCTATTGATATCACCGGAAAATCCTGAGGGATATCCTTAGAATCTATAGTTGTGTATAGTTCTTCAGCATTCTTAATCCTGTCGTCACTTGATGCTTCTATGATGTCTTTCAGGCGGTTTCTTTTCTCAAACATCAAGACCGGTTTACGTCCTTCAGGATGAGTGTATGCGAGACACATTGTCTGCTTCCACTCAAACACATCATCATACCTCATCCAGCCAACAACTGTCCCCCTGTCGTCAATACCCACTTCATACCAAGCATCTCCCAATTCAATATCTTCGGGAGTTGGCTTAGTATAAACAAAGAATGACTGAAATGAAGCTACGTTTTCCATCACCGTACCTTTACTATTGTCCTTCTCCTTGTAGACATTGGAAAACGGTCTGGTCAGGATGCGCAGGATCAGAGACTGCTTTCCTTCTAATTTGATCGGTTCCCTCTTTTGCTGGGCAAGGCTGCTACTAACTAAAATCAGCATTAATACCAAAATACTAGAAACGAAGAATACCGGTCGAAAAGTCATGTTCCCTCCTAAAAAATTCTATTGAAAGAAATTACAATATGCACGCTATAAATTTGGTTCACAGGTAAAATTAACAAAAAAGTTATAAACAGTTTTTTTACCACTTTAACGGTACATTACTTAAGATAATTTAATAGTTGATATTATTCATGTATCGATAATAACTCTTAAATAAAATATTAGATTCGCCAAGTGGATAACGTCAATATTTTATTTAAGAAGAACAGATAATAACCCAAAAAGCTGTTCGTGGTATACAGTATCAAAACAACTACTTTTGTCAATAAAGAATAGCATACTATTAAAGAAACGTAAAGTTAAGGCAAATCATCACGATTACTTCAAAAAGAGTTCCCTGAGTTAGACAAAAATATTGGTAGAAGCATATATGGGAAATTGACTATGGAGCTTGGAGTGAGGAAACATTAAAGCCGATCCAATACAAGAGTGTTTGGAGCATCATAAGGACCATTCTAATACAAAATAAAATGCTGGAGTTATTTTGTTGAGATAAAGGAGATACTATACGTGAAGAAACACATCAAAAAATGACAAAAATCAGCTTTTCAACAGATATATTCTATCTAAGATATTGTAATTAATTGTAAACCCTTATCGTAACCGAATAATTAGATGTGCGATCCACTCTTGGGCTCACAACAATTCAAGAAAATTAACTGCAGATGACCTCATAGCCGTCATCGGTAAGGCAGGAGATTCCCTCCTCTTCGTCAAGTCTGAGCAGACCTTTGTCTGCGAGGCTTTTAATTCCCAAGGAGATATCATCAAATGATATTTTAATGCCGTTTGCCTGAAACCCTCTCCAAACACCGTCATACTTTCTGGAAACATATTTCTTAGGGGTTTTAACGAAGAACCGGTAACTCTGAACACCATTAACACGTTTTGTTCTAGCTCATTTAATTCAGCCAATTTATAGACCTTTCAATAAGTTAAAAGTTTATAAAATATTCTAATAGTTTTCTGAAAACTGTTATAGGCCAAAATAAAAATGTCTGGTGTTAGAAAACTAATAATTTCTATCGAAGACCGTATCTCATACTTCTACATAGGTGCAAGAAGTGATGCCGTTTTCTCTTCGGTTGGCAAACGCCAGTCATTAAACCCCACGTAACCTTTCAGATTCAGATTGCCGACCCACCCTGCTATTTTCTCCTTGTCTTTAAATCTTTCCGAGCTATTCCGGTGTAACATCAAGCCGGTAGTGTATTTTCTACAGGTTTTAGTCCTGAGGTCTCTGCTTGGATGCCCGCTTAATGATCACGTCCGTAACCCTTTGCACCATACATAACACCACAATCATTGTCTTAACAAAAAAAGGCTGTATAAGGTTTTTACTTCACCTTATACAGCCTTATTAATTATACGTCTTTGAATTATTACTTACTATTTCAACAAAAAACTACGCATCAAGGATTTTTTCTGATGTCTCATTTTCCCAATCCATAATATAGTTGATCCCGGTAATATCAGCAGCCTCCCTGGTCAACGCAAAAATGTCATCCCTGGTAATTTCACTAAGGTTAAATCTCCTTGATCCTGCCATTAATTGTCGAAGACCCATCGCCATCTTTTCATAATAGGAATACATACCCAATGCACCTGGAGTAACATCGCCAAATTCTTCTTTTACCTTTGATGAGTAATAGAAAATCTTATCAAGTGAATCGCCATGCTCCGAAGCAGGTTTCTGAATTTTACCGGCAGCAATATCTTTTCCAGTGGTATTACCAACCATGGTAGCACAGATTGTTGATCGAGACATGCCAACAGCCTTTACGAATGGAGCAGCCAACGCGAATGATTTATAGATATGATCTTCAGCGGAAAGTCCACCGGCCAGAATTATATCCGGTACATACTCTCCCCTGTCTGCCAGCCTCTTACAGAAATTATAAGTCATAGCTGAAAGATAAACGGTCGGTACACCCCACTCATTCATCATTCTCCACGGGCTCATACCTGTTCCGCCTCCAGCACCGTCAATGGTTAGAACATCAAGTTTGAAAACCGAACAGAACTTGATAGCCCTTGCCAGATCAGACGGTCTATAAGCGCCTGTTTTCAGGAATACATATTTAGCACCGGCATTTCTCAGATGATCTACCTGCTGACCAAAATCGTCCATCGCCTTAGGTAGATATTCTGATATTGCTTTTACCCTGGTATGTCTCTCAAAGCCCTCAACAGCGCCTGATTTAAATGCTTCCTGTATAATCGGATCTTCCGGATCAGGAATTACAATGTAGCCTCTGTTTTTTAATAGTATTGCTTTTTCCAGATTAAAAATCTTAACTTCACCACCTATGTTCTTAGCACCCTGTCCCCATTTCAACTCAACAGCATCAGAACCCAGCGTATTCATACTATACTCAAGTACCCCCAATCTCCAATCTTCCGGGTTAGCCTGAATAGCGATAAAGCCATAACCGTCTTTCTGGTTATCTTTAAAAGATTTAAACCTTCTTTCAAGTTCCTTACATTCTGTAACCTTTTTATTGCTGTCAAATTTAGATGTCTCATCCATCCCTACCACATTCTCACCAATTACGATTCCTGTACCACAAATGGCAGAACCGGCACCGAGATCCGCAAAGTGGTTCTTCGCAATCTGTGTAGAACCTAGACCAGTACAGATTAATGGAAATTTTAACTTAAGGCCTTTATCTCTACCGAGACGAGTCTCAACATTTACATTTGTAAACTGTTCGTACTCTTTCTGATGATGACTGGCAACGGTACCAGAAATGTTAAAGTGTGAATAGTCGACAGGATAATCTTTTGTTCCACTGGATGTGCTTTTTCCAAATGGTATAGGGTATATCGTCTCCGGACCTCTCATAGCTGATAGGCCTATTTCACAGTATCCGGGACAACCGTCCAGACAGACAACACACATTCCACTTTGAGGCAAGACATCGCTTCCGGTCCTTGTTCTCGTCCCGGTTGCTGCCGATTTATTCGGTATTTGCAAACTTCCCATTTAAAGGCCTCCTGTTCATTTAAAAAAATGTTATATTATTTATATACAAGTAAACATTTACGAAAATTTATGTAGTAATTGCATCTCCTACGCAATATAGTTTTTCCGAACTTCAACGAATTTTTCACGCTTACAGAGAAATATAGCAAATTTTAAACTAAATTCAAGGAAGAAGTTAGCTTATCGCAACGTAAGGTGATATACGACTTAACATCTCAACGGATTTTTACATTAAAAAACCCCGTTAGAAACTCATATCATTGCAACACAACGTATGAACTTCCTAACGGGGTACACTAAAAACTCCTTAGTAGATTAATCATAAAAACCGTTCTTCTTATATGTATTAGAAGTTACTCGCTCTTTCCAGTCCATCCCATAAAACACATCTTGCATCAAGAAAGTCCATTGCACCGAATCTCATTAACCTCTGCTCTTCGGCATTTTTAGCAAACGGAAGTAAAGAATCCTTAATACCTTCAGCATGCTCCACATCCAACTCAATGTGAGCAGAAAAGAAAAGTACTTCGTCTTCTGTCAATCCCGCACCCCTGCAGCCTTCACGTACAAGTGTATACATCTGAGGTACTATATATTCGGTCCCAGGCCCAAACCCACCATAAGCCTCAATATAATTCAAGTATCTGATA
>JABHIW010000174.1 GCA_018670825.1 Candidatus Scalindua sp.
GGAAAAACTACCTGAAAAACCTTCCGGCCCGCCAGAATTTATTGTAAAGGCAAAGCGGGACGTATTACAGGGTGGCAAAATGAAAGTTGAGCCCGTTGCTTCTGCTCAGTGCAAGATAACTCTCTTTGCGCCTGACCTTCCGGGTAAAGGAAAAAAGACGAAGGAAATGGAGGTCCGGGGATCCGGTAAGGACCCAATTACTGGAGTTATGAATAAGGATGGAGAATTGACCTTGAAACCTCAGCAGAGCACCTCGTCATCAGATAATAGAATGCATCAGGAAGCCACTCCACTGTCCGGACTGGCTGCGTTATGGGAAGGGATCAACTTTGGGATTACTCCGGTGTATGCGGCTCCAACAAGGCCACAGGATAACAGGAAACCTGTTCTTGTGGAAGTTAACATCCCGAAATTCGAAAGCCACATTCTGAAGATAAATATAAACAAGAAGAGGGAGAATTGGGATGATCCGGCCACTTACCTTGGACATATCCTGGGAGACTTTGTAAGCAGGAAATGGATTGTGGAAAAGGACAATTGTATGTATGCAGTCGTGAATATCCCGGTGGCAAAGGAGGGACAAAAATGAAGAATAGTTACTTAAAGAAATTTTCTTATGTGATTACGTTATCAGTATTACTTGTCTTGATTGGTAATAACTCTCTTGTGGTTGCTGAAAAAGAGGATATAAGTAAAGAACTGGATGGATGGAAAAGATTTTCGGATAAGAACATGGATAATAGGGGATTGACTGAGGAAGCGATAAGCGAAAATATATACAGATATGCACATAAGTTCTTGGAAGGAAGCAGATTGCTGAAAAAAGAAATAACAAAAATGGTCAAAGAGTTTAAAGGGAATTGCGATAAAGATCTGTCACAGAAGATTGAGAAAAAGATATCCACATTGCGCAGACTGGATTACGCTATATTCGACACGTCGGAGGTAGGTTCTAACCCTTTTAGTGCAGCGCAAGAAGAGGAGATAATGAACATTCCTGGTTATATCAAAGGCTTTGAACTTGAATTATATTATAGTAAAGCTGACTGCTCGAAGATTGTGGTTACTGAAAAAGAGGACATAAGTAAAGAACTGGATGGATGGAAAAGATTTTCGGATAAGAACATGGATAATAGGGGATTGACTGAGGAAGCGATAGGCGAAAATATATACAGATATGCACATAAGTTCTTGGAAGGAAGCAGATTGCTGAAAAAAGAAATAGCAAAAATGGTCAAAGAGTTTAAAGGGAATTGCGATAAAGATCTGTTACAGAAGATTGAGAAAAAAATATCCATATTGCGCAGACTGGATTACGCGATATTCGACACGTCGGAGGTAGGTTCTAACCCTTTTAGTGCAGCGCAAGAAGAGGAGATAATGAACATTCCTGGTTATATCAAAGGCTTTGAGACTGAATTGCATTGGAGCAAAACTGACTGTGCGAATGAGGCCCTGATAGGAATAAAGCACGGGCAAAATAAGGATGTAACGGTTTGCGAGAAAAACTGGTGCCGTGACAAGGCTGATATCCCGAACGATACATACCTCTATTCCAAAGGGAGCTGGCGACAGAAATATGACGACCAGTGGGCCATTAAGCACATAGGTTTTACTACGGACAAGAAGTCCGCATGGAATGTTGAAGACGGCTCATCAAACCCGGTGGTTGTAGCGGTGATTGATACCGGGCTCGACTGGAACCATAAGGATATCAACTGGGAAAACATCTGGAAAAATACCGGTGAAATACCCGATAACGGTAAGGATGATGACGGAAACGGATACGTGGACGATGTTATAGGCTGGAATTTTATCGATGATAATAATAAACCATGGGACCATGATGGCCATGGGACATTTGTAAGCGGCATTATTGCGGCAGCATCAGATAACAAAGTGGGTATCGCTGGTATCAATAAAGGTGCTAAAATTATGGTCCTTAAAGGCCTTAATGCCTTTGGCCACGGAAGGGCTTCATCCTTGGCGGAATCGATATTCTACGCGGCCGATAATGGTGCGCAGGTAATCAATATAAGTGCCGGAGGAAAACATCTCACACAGACAGAGCAGGATGCGGTCAATTACGCCTACAGAAAGGGAGCAGTCATTATAGTGGCGGCAGGAAATGAGGCGATGGATACCGAGGACTATTCCCCTTCCGGTCTGAGGAACGTTATAGCAGTCGGTGCTACCGATTTGGAGGATAAGCGTGCTTCCTTCTCGAATTGGGGACAGACGGTTGATATTTCAGCTCCTGGAGTAGATGTGTTAAGTTTAAGGGCCAGGCGTACCGACTTCATGCTGGGCATACCGGATGTTGATTACAAACCACGGTCTGCTTATGTGGGTCAGGACAGGCGTTATTTCCGGGCGAGCGGCACATCTTTTTCCGCACCGATGGTAGCGGCCACAGCATCGCTTATATTGGCAAAATCCCCGAAACTTACGAATAAGCAGGTTGAACGTATGCTCTTGAATTCCGCTAGAGATATTGAAGTTCCCGGGTGGGACCAGCTGACAGGCTACGGTCTTCTGGACGCCAGGGCTGCTTTGAAGGCAGACCCGAATTTCTATGCCTTGGCAAAGATCAAGAAGATGGCTCCTGCCAGAAAGGACGGTAAGGTGATTATTCAGGTAATTGGTACTGCAGACAGTTCTGACTTTAAAGTGGCCTGGGCGGAATTGGGTTTTGGAGAGAAACCTGAGGAGTGGAAGAGAGTGGGAGGAAAGATTAAGGCCGTCGTTAAGGAGAATATTTTAGCTGAAATCCCTGCCAGTGAGTTTAATAAAAAGGGGAAATGGTCGGTAAAACTTGTTGTTGAAACGAAAAAACATGGAGAACGGTTCGGACTGGGGAGCCTGGATATTCAGTAACTTACCTTGGGCAAATTTTGGGAGACTTTGTGAGTAGAAAATGGAATGTGGAAAAAGACAACTGTATGTATGCAGTTGTAAATACTCCAGTGACTAAGGAGGGTGCAAAATGAACAGCTGTCGCTTGATGAGAATTGTGTTTTTAGTTGTATTTGTTTTTATGTGTCAGGATTCAATTGTGAGAGCTGAAGATGAAAAAGATCCATATGAGATATTCGACACACTTAATGGAATTGAAAAAAATTTAAGGGATATTGAAAAACGTCTTGAAGAAGCAAAGAAAACTTGTAATGAAAACCTATTTAAAGATATTAAGATAAAGGCAACACATTATACGAAGTCTTTAAATTTGTTGGATCCTGTTAATATTGAGACTGATGAATATGTAGTTTCATACGATATGATTGTATCTACTGAGTTGGATATGTGGGAAAAAAAGCTGAAGAAATCTGATCATTCATATGCGTATTCGACTGATAATGATAACAAATGGAAGACAAAGGAGTATAAAGATATTGAGAACAGATATGATGTGTTGATGAAATTTCATGAGATGTTAGTTAAGAGATTTCGTAATTATATAACTGACTGTAAGAAGAAGAAGGCTGAGGAATTTGCCAGGGTATTAGATAGATGCCCGGAATGTAAGAAGATTGCGCTTGAGCTGGACAAGGCAAAAGAGGTAGTCAAAAAGTTTCTGGAGGGTGTTGGCTCTCTGGATAGAAATCTTTTTACTAAAAAGCAAGATGCTAAGAAGCTAGATGTAATTACTATGATGGAATTTGACCTTCGAAATAATTCAGGGCATCCTGATATGGAAATAAATATCAAGAAATCTATGATCAATAATGCTGAACAAAGTGGAAATTATATGGAAGTTGAAAGGATGAAGAAAGAGCTTGAAGAGCTGAAAAAAAGCTACAAAAAGGATCTAGAAGAACATATGGACAAACAAAGAAGGGATGAAGAATTACTACAAAAATTAAGAAAACATAAACAACTTACAGGAAAAGTGGATAAAACAGAAAAGCAGCTGAAAGATTGTCTGGAAAATTGTAAATCTTCAGACACCGTTGTATCTTCCGGGACCACTGAAAATACCGATTTCCCCTGGTTAGCATTTTTGGATGATTCATCCTGGTGTTCCTATTGGATATGGGAAACACCGACCCCAAAGAAGAAACCGAAAGGTAAGGTACCAATCGAAATTTCGAGAAAACCGAAGGATCCGAAGAAGCCGGCGGGAAAAGAGATTCTTCTAAAGAAAAAGCCTAAAGGGCCCACAATAATTTTTTATACAGAAACAGACAAAGAGGATGAAACACTCAAAGAAAAACCGAAGGAAGAGCCCAGGAAAAAGCCAGAAGAAAAGGTACTTGAAAAACCAATAGATCCGCCAGGATTTATCGTTAAGGCCAAGCGGGACGTGCTGAAGGGAGGCAAGCTGAAAACAGAGCCTGTTGCTTCTGCCCAGTTCAAGTTGTGCTTACTTGCGCCTGATCTTGAGAAGGGTGCAGATAAAGGATTCGACGAGGGCCCTACTACTGGAGTTTTGAATAAAGATGGAGAATTGTTCTTAAAGACTCAGCAGGGTAGCTTATCATCAGATAATAGAATGTATCAGAAAGCAACTCCGGTGACCGGGCTGGCTGCATTGTGGGAAGGACTCAACTTCGGGATTTCTCCGGTATATGCAGCTCCGAACAGACCGCAGAATAACAGAAAACCTGTTATTGTAGAGGTTAACATGCCGAGATTTGAAAGCCGTATTCTTAAAATTAATATAGATAAGAGTAAGAAGAATTGGGATGATCCTGCTACTTACCTTGGACGTATCCTGGGAGACTTTGTGAGTAGGAAATGGATTGTGGAAAAAGACAACTGTATGTATGCAGTGGTGAATACCCCAGTAACTAAGGAGGGACAAAAATGAAGAATAGCTGTTTAAGGAGATTTCCGTTTGTGATTATGTTGTCACTATTATTTGTCTTTATGAGTAAGGGCTCTATTGTAGTTGCCGAAAAAATAGATATTAGCAAAAAGTTAAAAGAATACGAAGATATTATGGATAACGGATACCTGACTAAGGAAACGAAACGTGCTGAAGGGAATAAATATTCCCATGCGTTCCTGGAAGAAAGCAGGTTACTGAAAAAAGAAATAGACAAAATGGTTAAAGAGTTTAAAGGAAATTGCGATAAAGATTTATTGCAGAAGATAGAGAAGGAAATGTCTCTGTTGAGCAAGCTGCAGGGAACCATGCAAACCATGATAGTCAAATCAGGTGAGCCTTATAGCGAAGAGGAAATGGCAGAGGTAGTGAACTTTCATGGTCATCTCCAAGGTTTTCAGTTTGATTTGTATTATAGTAAAGCAGAATGTGCGAAGAAGGTCCTTGTTGGAATAAAGCATGGGCAAAATAAGGACGTAACAGTGTGTGAGAAAAACTGGTGTCGTGATAAGGCAGATATTCCGAACGATACATATCTCTATTCCAAAGGGAGCTGGAGACAGAAATATGATGACCAGTGGGCCATTAAGCACATAGGCTTCACTACAGATAAGAAATCAGCGTGGAATGTTGAGGACGGTTCATCAAACCCGGTGGTTGTTGCGGTGATTGATACCGGGCTCGACTGGAACCATAAAGATATAAATTGGGATAATATATGGAAAAACACGGGAGAAACACCGGACAACGGTAAAGATGATGACGGAAACGGATATGTGGACGATATCATAGGCTGGAATTTTATTGGTAACGATAATAAGCCTTGGGACTATGACGGACATGGGACCTTTGTAAGCGGTATCATTGCGGCAGCATCAGATAACAAGGTGGGGATTGCCGGTATCAACTCGGGAGCAAAGATTATGGTGCTTAAAGGATTAAACGCCTTTGGTCACGGAAGGGCTTCATCTCTGGCGGAATCGATATTCTACGCAGCCGACAACGGTGCACAGGTAATCAATATAAGCGCCGGTGGAAAACACCTTACACAGACAGAGCAGGATGCGGTCAATTATGCTTACAGAAAGGGTGCTGTTATTATCGTTGCGGCTGGAAATGAGGCGATGGATACCAAGGACTACTCTCCTTCCGGACTGAGGAATGTTATAGCAGTCGGAGCTACCGATCTGGAAGATAAACGTGCTTCCTTCTCCAATTGGGGGCAGACTGTTGATATTTCCGCTCCGGGAGTAGATGTGTTAAGCCTGAGGGCCAGGCGTACCGACTTCATGCTTGGCATACCGGATGTTGATTACAAACCCCGGTCTGCTTATGTGGGTCAGGACAGGCGCTATTTCCGGGCCAGCGGTACCTCTTTTTCCGCACCAATGGTAGCGGCCACTGCATCGCTTATATTGGCAAAATCTCCGAAACTCACGAATAAGCAGGTTGAACGTATGCTCTTGAATTCTGCCAGAGATATTGAGGTTCCCGGGTGGGACCAGCTTACCGGGTACGGGCTTCTAGACGCCAGGGCGGCTTTGAAGGCGGACCCGAATTTCTACGCCTCGGCAAAGATCAAGAAAATGGTCCCGGCCAGAAAGGATAGTAAGGTGGTTATTCAGGTAATTGGTACTGCAGACAGTTCGGACTTTAAAGTGGCGTGGGCGGAATTAGGTTTTGGAGAAAAACCTGAGGAGTGGAAGAGAGTGGGAGGAAAGATTAAGGCTGTTGTTAAGGAGGATATTTTAGCTGAAATTCCTGCCAGTGAGTTTAGTAAAAAAGGGAAATGGTCAGTGAAGCTTGTTGTTGAAACGAAAAAGCATGGAGAAAGGTTTGGGCTGGGGAGCCTGGATATCCAGTAACACATATAATTGAAAAAAATTTTCGGTGAGGAAAATAAAATGAAATGTTCAATGAAATTTATCATCTTTATCACACTTTTTCTGGTATTAAGCTTCTGGAGCATTCCGTCGAATGCTGTGGTCCTAAACGTAGATAAAGTAGAAAACAAACCACTTCCTATCGAAACGACCATCATCATTCTCGACGATAACCAAAATGAGATTGCCAGAGAAAAGACAGATGACAAAGGAGTATTGGTAGTTGACTTGCCGGACGGAAACTATACGATGCAGACTGAAGATGGTAAAAAGATAGGGCTTATTGGCTTTTTTGATGGCATACTGACGATTAAGGGATTCAGCATTCCGGGGACTCCTCCTAAATCATCAGGAGCACCAAAAAAAGTTACCGCGAAACCTTCGCCAAAACCTCCGGAGGGCACCGGGAAACCTCCTGCAAGATCTTCAGGGACACCAGATAAAGTTTCTGGAAAGTCTGCTCCAAAGACTCCCAAGGACTATGTCTCAAGAGGAAATCAGCCTGAAATTAAGAAGCTTACGGAACCATTGATTCAGGATTTGCCACCTGGAGAAAGCTTTGGTGGAAAGCTAGGCAAAGGATTGATAGGAGGGTTGGCTGGTATGGGAGGGCTTTCAGCAGGCGGTTCTGGTTTTGAAGATGATGAGTCAGATCTTGCAGATAAACCGAAAGGCAAATGGACTAGGCTGGAGGGTGGACCTAAAGGAAAGACGAAGATTGATCTTATTGCCAGGCCAAGTGAAGACGGTACTGGTTTAGACGTGGGGATGAAAGTAAAAAAAGCACCAGGTAAGGGTACTCCGCATCTGTGCCTCCTGCAACATGAAGACGGAATGATAATTCGGCCTTACCAGGTTCTGATCTTTGAATTATGGGGTGAATGGTCATTAAGCGTATCCGTCTGGCGAGAAACGTACCAGGATGGCCAGTTAGTAAACAGGGAGCATATGGGAACTACTACTTCTTCATGGAAGGAGCTTCTGGGAACGTACACGGCTGTGATTGAAGGGCCTGCCATATGGCAGCGTCTGGGTAGTAGCCCGTTTAAAAAGATTCGGGGTGTAATAGCACAGTTTAGAATACCGGCAGGATTTGATCCTTCAAAATGGTCAATAATTTCTCACATCACCGGAAAGGGCAAAAACCCTTCCACAGGTAAGAAAGTTATAAAAACAGTACCTTTTGTTGCAGATCTCGGCGGTAATTTTCAAGAGGGTAAACTGGAAGTAATTAAAGCTCTCAGGACACGCTTCCAACGTGCTCACGGAAGTTAGTAAACTGCTGTAATTTACTGAAACTATCATAAATGATTCCACTTCTTTTTGTGTGTATCAAAAGAAATTAAGGGCAGAGGTTACAATCAGCTAAGTTTTTTTACTACTTATACAGGGGGAGCGGTAAGGCGTGGGTGGGAACTCAACACCTCTGCTTTACCCTTAAAGCTCGAAAGCGGTTAAGGGTTGCCGCTAATTCATAGCTTCTGAACTCAGCAAAATCTCCCCTTGCTTCCCGGTCGCTTAAGCAATCAAGGCCTTTCTCTTGTATGTCAGCTAATACTAACCGGCAAATCTCTTTTATGCTTCTTTGTCCGTCCGTATATCTCCTGGCATAATGGATGGCATATCCTATCGTCCTCAACTGACTGGGATGTACGAGTTGTTCTATTGCTCCGACCTGGACCTTATGTGTGCCAAAGCGCATGTAGAGGAGGTCTTCTATTTTAATATCTACCGGCCTTTTTCCCTTTGATGGGTTCAATACATCAGGTATGGGAATACGCGGAATCTCTGAAGGGGGTACTGCATCAAGGTATTCCGGTGAAGGATTTTCTCTGGCTATTTGATGTGCCTGAGAGGTTAAATCATGAGGCTTGTATTCAATCATTCCAATAACCGTATCTGCTAAACTGAAATAGTCGCCGCTTCCTCCCATTACGATTACGGTTGATACTTCTTTTTTTTCATAGAGGCTGCGCACATGCTCCACAAACGGCGTAATCGGCTCCCTCTCTTTAGCGATCAGGGCCTTCATCCGTATGTCACGGATCATGAAGTTTGTCGCCAGTGTGTCCTCGTCCAGCAAAAGGGTTAGTGCTCCCACCTCAAGTGCCTCCAGAATATTAGCTGCCTGAGATGTGCTCCCACTTGCATTAGCAGTGGAGAATTCGGTGGTATCCTGATCAAACGGCAGGTTAGAGATAAAAGGGTCTATATTCAGGTTTTGAATACTACGTCCGTCCTCTGCCCTTATCTTGACAGCATCGGGATTGGTTACCACAAACTCACGTCCATCATCAGGGATATGGTTGTAAATGCCATATTCCAATGCATTTAAGAGTGTTGATTTTCCATGGTAACCTCCACCGACAATCAATGTCACTCCTTTGCGAATTCCCATCCCGGTTATCTTGCCATGATTGGGTAATGTCATGCTCACCCTCATCGATTGGCAGCTTTGGAAAGGGACCGGTCCTTCTGATCTGAGCGGATGCGGGTCAACACCGCTTGCCCTGGGGAGCACCGCATTATCCGCGATAAACGCGATCAGATCCATTTTCGATAGCCTTTCCCTGATAAATTCAGCGTCTTCGATGGTCTCAACATGGCGATACAATTTGTCTGCGGGGAGTCTTTGGAAATATAATGAATCATTTACAATTCGGGGAATAACTTCTAAAAACATGTGTGCGGCAATTTTTCCGGCAATCCTGCGGCCAAAAGCCGGGAGCCCAACCAGAAAGCGGGCCTCAATAAAACCATCTATTATGACCATGGAAGATGTTTTTAATACTTCTTGTCCAGGTCGGTCTATTTGAATGGTGCCGCTTTTCCCGGAACCCTGCAGCAGTGTATTATACTTTTTAATGGAATGATAAAATTGTCTCGCCAGAAAATCACACAGGGAGCCGCTCCTGCACTCGTTATGAAATGTATCGACGGGAAATCCGGCTGTACTGATGGGGATTTTTGCTCTTGCCTTAGTGGGAATGGCAAACGGGTCTCCTTGAACGTGATCAATCCATATCTCATAACCCTTATATCGATAACCACCCTTTATAGACTTATAAGCAGGGTATGGCTTCCCCTCCATTTCTGTTAATGTCTGGACCAGTTCATTTTGACTTTGCATCTGTTTTTCTACCTTCCTTTCGCTTACTTATACAAAAGGATATAAGGTATTTCAATTTATAAAATTCCTGTTTATACAGAGTTCATGGTAATTTTGCATATCTTAAAAACTCCACTCGCTAAAAGGTTTTGTTTGTCAGGGCTGGCATACTAACAGTCGCCTTCCGGGATAGACCTGCTCGCCAGCCAGGTATTCATTCTGGCAGGGACGGGTGCAAACCGTCCACTTTTCACTTGCCACTTGCCTATTGCCTACGGTAAACTGGCTATTTTACATTTTACGGTTTTCAGATATACTCAGAAGGTGAATAAATGAATAACATTAACGACTCAGATTTGCAGATAATATTAGAATTATCCGTAAACGTGGGAACAAATTATTTAATGTGGTACGGAGCTCACGAGGACCTGACCACAAAGCAGATTCGTGAGGAATATGATTGTGGTGGTGAACTACTTAAGGTACTGGATGATTACGATCCGGAAGGAGACAAGGGTCTTGATTCGAAACGACTTGCAGTGATGGTGTACGAATACCTCAATAAAGAATATTCAAAAAACCATGCAATGCTTTATAGGGTCGGATTTTCGATAGCGCAGCAGACACTTGGCCTATCCGCCAGGCTGTCCACAAGCGATGAAGAAGATTCGGGGAAATCTGTTAGCGATCTATTGCCTGAACATATGAAAAACCTTAAGAGCCGGCTGAAGGGAATACTACCCTCTGACATTACAAAAACAGTGCTTGGACTTGTTAGAAATAAAATAGAGGAGGCAGGGCTTGATGTAGATATTGGTGATTTATTAGTCCAGGTATTTAATAAAGTTGCTTTTCCTGAGGCAGGAAGGACGTTTACTGTTTCAATGGGAGGGGAACAGAAAACATATCAAACTTTTACGGAAATGATCGGGGACATCCTTAATTGCAGTGTGCAAGTATTTACAAAAATATCTACGTCTCTGGATGACCTTAATAATAAAGAAAAATTTATGATGTCAATAGGGAAAGTTTCCACCGATTTTATGAGGGAAAATAAGCCTGTCTTAGAGGTAAATGAAAGTTATTTCCTTGAAGAATTAAGCCAGTCCAGTAAATCTGACACTGATCAACCTGCCATGTCTTTAGATGAACTCGTTTTTGGGGCAATAGGTGGAATGGCAGAGAGCTATTGGCTTAAACATCAACAGCAAAAGTATGACTCACCAAACTAAACCGTTTTTTTGATAATAATGAACACATAATTTAAGGAGCAGCGTTGTGAGAAGGAATTTGATTAACATGGTAAATTGGAAATCGTTTTTTATCGTATCCGCGATTTTGATGTTAAATGTTTGCATTACTACGGTAAATATATTTGGCGCTGAGCCGGAAGAGGTAACAAAGGAAACAGCGACAGAGGGAAAAGTAGCATCATCATCAACGGAAGAAGCCGTTACCGAAGAAAGAGAAGATGGAGAATGCACAGAAGGTGATTGTGAAAATGGCAAAGGCACTAAGGTATTTCCTGACGGAACTAAGTACGTAGGGGAGTTTAAGGGAGGCAGAAGGAGCGGTCAGGGTTCTTATATGTATTCAGATGGGGGCAATTACACAGGCGAATGGAGTGATAATCTGAGACATGGGAAGGGGACAGATACCTTTGAGAACGGAGTAATATACGAGGGAGAATGGGCATTTGCTAAGAGACACGGGCAGGGAACATTGTTTATGCCGGATCTTGGTACATACGAGGGTGAATGGAAAGAGGGGAAAAAGAACGGACAGGGGACCTTTACTTTCGAGGATGGTGGTAAATACGAAGGTGAATGGGCAGACGGAATGTGTAACGGCCAGGGCACCCGTACATTTGCTAACGGCAATAAATACGTTGGTGAATGGAAAGATTTTGCGGCTACCGGCGGTTGGTACTACTGGACGAAGGAAGATAAAACATGGTCGTACATGGACGAAAATTGGGAATGGGTGCACAGAGACTCAAAGCCAAGGTCGTCTAGTCACTGAGATTTACTGAGTGAAAGGAAAACAAGAGATGATAAGCAAGAGACATAGGAAGCAACTTGCTCCTTGGATCTTACCTCTGGTTTTCAGTAAATACATATTAAACAGGATATTTTAAATAAGGAGAAGTTGATATGGAAAACTGCAGGAATGTTATATTTTTAATTTTGGCTGCCATGGTTCTTTTTTGCCAGGTGTCTTTTGCCGATACTCAAGGTATAGAAACAATAACCGAAGAAACAGTTGCGGTCGCTCTGGAATCCGCTCCTGACAGTTATTCAAAAGAAGAGATTGATGCCATGTTTGGGCAGATCATGAACTCTATTCCTGAGGTCCCCACACGTTATACAGATGAAGAAATTGACGAGAAGATTACATTGGTAATAAAATCTATTCCTGATGCCTCTGGTAATTACACAAATGAAGAGATTGATAACAAGATTGTGGCCCTTAATAACTCTATTCCCGCAATTCCGGAGGTTTACTCAAAAGAAGAAATTAAAGAGAGGATCAGGGCCCTTAACGATGCCATAACAACCCTAGAAATTGCATTGGCAAATATTCGTAACAGCATCCCGGCAGAATTAAAATGGCCGGTAAAAACGAAGAAAATATTTACTGATATGCGTATCGGTATTCCAGCTGATATTTCCAGCGCTACAAAGTAGCTCTAAGAAAACAAGAGATACTTCGCTGCGTTCAGCCTGCCACTATGCTAAAACCGGTTTGGTTTTTGGGTTTTCTCCGAAAACTATTTTGAGATGAGTATAAATTAGTGGTGGATAAAAATGAGATTAATGAGGGTTTTCGGCTGATCGGGTAACTCGTGCTCCGTGTTTTACGGGTGAAATTAGTGTATTTATAAATTGATATTCGACAGCAGCTCTTTTTCTTTTTGCAGTGCGCTCTGCTCAAGCTCTTTTACCTGTTTTGAAATTTTATCAATAAACGCTTTGTCTTTTATGGCCCTTAAGTTGATTTTGACATTATAGAGAGCGGATAGAACTGCTGTTCTGGCCACCATGATGCCTACCGCCCCGTCGCTGATGGTATTCTTATTTCCCTTTGCTACCGTTTTTCCTGCAAGTTCCATAACCCGGATAGCATCTTCTGCCACGGTCATCGGGACTAAGGTTGCCTGTTTCAAACTTCTTTGAATCATCTCTTCTCTATAACGCTTTTCTGCTTCAGTATCCCCCGGTAGTTTTGTGGCAGTTACTACATCATTATAGGCGTTAGAATCTTTATCAATGGCTGAAACAAGCTTGCTTCTTAATTGGAAAGCGTCTTGTGCGACAACCTTCATCTCCTCTTCCACGTCACCATAACCTTTTTTTTCAATGGTCAGGTTGGCCACCATTTCAGTCAGGCTTGCCGCAAGTGATGCACTTAACGCCGCCACGCTTCCTCCACCAGGAGTGGGGGACTCCAATGCGATTTTTTCCAGAAACTCTTTTATGGTTAGTTTTGATAACATGATGTAGCAATTTTGAAAAGATTAAATGATGTTGCCTCTCTTTCGAGAGGATTCCAGTGCTGGGTTCCTCTCGAAAGAGAGGTCAGTCGTGTACGTGTATCTTTGAATCTGGAAGCTAAAGGGCAATAACTAAAACTATTTAAATTTTTTACCACCTCATATTCCATCCTTTTTATCTGCTAATTTGTTTCCCTTTATCAAATACGAGATTGCCGTCTTTGATGACCTTTTCCACACAACTGACACCGATATGATAGGGGATAAATTTATACGACGGAAACTCAAGTATTATCACATCACCGGTTTTACCTACATCAATGCTACCAATCCTGTCCGCCCGGTCAACTGCCGCGGCACCGTTTATTGTTAATGCCGTAACTGCTTCTTCAATCGTAATACCCATATAAAGAGTGGCCAGTACAAAAATAAGCGGTACTGATTCAGAAAAACAGCTTCCCGGATTAAAATCAGTTGCGAGAGCCACAGCGCAACCTTGATCGATGATATAACGTCCTCTTGCGTACGATTCTTTCAGGCTGAATGCAGTTCCCGGAAGAAGCGTTGCCACCGTGTGACTCTTTGCCAGTTCAGCAATGCCCTTGTCAGAAGCATGGAGCAGGTGATCGGCGGAAACAGCGCCGAGTTCAGCTGCCAGTTCAGTACCGCCAAGTGGAAAGATTTCATCCGCATGTATTTTCAACTTTAAGCCCAGCTCTTTAGCTTTGGTCAATAACCGCTTAGACAGTTCTACTGAAAATACACCTTTTTCACAAAAAATATCACAAAATTCTGCAAGTTTTCGATGAGCGATTTGAGGCATGACATTATCCGTCACGTAGTCGATGAACATATCTTCTCTGCCTTGAAAATTCTTGGGAACTGCATGAGCCCCAAGAAAGGTCCTGGCAATATTCACAGGATGAAGTCTACCTAGCTCTTCCATCACTTCCAGTTGCTTTATCTCCGTTTCCTCATCCAAACCGTAACCGCTTTTCCCTTCAACAGTGGTAACACCGAAAGACAACATTGAGTCAAGTCGATTACTGCCCGACTCTATCAGTTCTTCTCTGGAAGCTTCCCGCGTAGCATTGACTGTTGAAGCGATGCCGCCGCCTCGATTCATTATCTCCATATAATCTTCCCCACTCAGCCGCCAGGTGAATTCTTCTGCCCGGTAGCCACCAAAGACAAAGTGAGTATGTGAATCTACAAATCCTGGCAAAACTGCCTTTCCGGTTGCATCTATAGTGTTAAACCCGGCTTCATCAAACTTCTCCAATATTTCCCCGGTTCTACCGACAGCAGTTATTACACCGTTATCAATAACCACCGCACCGTCATCGATTATATGTAAATCAGACATGGCTGTACCCTGCTTAGCCTTAAAACCGCTGCAGGTCACAAGCTGTGAGGCATTTTTAATTATTATATTGCCTGTCATTTATTTTGCCTTTATTAAACTACTAATCATCTCTGCGTGATTACTTTTTCTCAAACACTTTAGCCACCAGATTTTCTACGAGTTTGTCATCCGCAATAAAGGGAAGGGTTATATGGTCTCTCCCCTTTCGTTCAACATTATACTTAACACTGGTTTCAATCGAATTTTTATTTCTTGCCCAACTACGTCTTGCAACACCACCCATGACGTCCCAGGGTATTGCGAGCCGGATGATGCGGTCAACTCTTTCGCTTCCATCAAGGACGAGTCCGTAACCGCCGTTTATGGCCTTTCCAATACCGACGCCACCACCGTTGTGGAGCGTGACGAGGCTCACGCCTCTGGCCGCGTTTCCGGCAAAACACTGTGTTGCCATATCCGCCATAATATTACTGCCGTCTTTTATATTTGCTGTTTCCCTGAATGGCGAATCGGTGCCTCCTGTGTCATGATGGTCCCTGCCTATCATAACCGGCCCTATTTCTCCTTTATGGACCATTTCATTGAATTTAAGTGCGATATTCATTCTACCTGTAGCATCCTGGTATAATATCCTGGCCTGTGTGCCTACAACAAGGTTATGTTTTTCAGCATCTCTGATCCAGATATAATTATCTTTATCCTGGAATCTTATGTTTGGGTTGATGCATGACATGGCCGTTCTATCGGTCTTGATAAGGTCCTCTTTGTTACCGCTGAGGCAAATCCATCGAAACGGGCCGTAGCCGTAATCGAAGAACACAGGACCCATAATATCCTCGACATAAGATGGAAAGATGAATCCCTCGGTTGTGTCTTTACCGTTTTTACAGATTTCATTAACACCGGTATCAAAGACCGCTTTTAAGAAACTGTTTCCATAGTCGAAAAAAAACACCCCCCTGTCTACCATCGATTTGATCAGTTCAAAATGGCGTTTTAACGACCGGTCTACCTGTTCTTTGAACTTCGCATGATCTGTTTCTAACAGTTCTGTTCGCTCTTCGAATGTCATCCCCTGAGGACAATACCCTCCTTCGTAAGCAGCATGACAGGAGGTCTGGTCGGATAACAGGTCGATTTTAATATTGTTATCCACTGCATACTCCAGCAGATCTACGATGTTTCCATAAAACGCGATAGACTGAGTTTCCTTTTTCTGCTGGTACTCTTTTGCCAGATTGAATGCTTCAGCCGGATCATTTACAATTTTGCCAATCCAGCCTTGCTCGTGTCTTGTCCGGATTCTTGAATAATCAACTTCTGCGATGATACCGACACCATTTGCAATCTCTACCGCTTTCCCCTGAGCACCGCTCATTCCGCCAAGGCCGGAAGATACAAACAGATACCCCCGTAAATCCTTATCTTCAGCAATGTTGAGTTTAAGCCTGCCAGCATTCAGGATGGTACTGTATGTTCCGTGGACAATACCCTGTGGTCCGATATACATCCATCCCCCTGCTGTCATCTGGCCGTAATTCGCGACGCCGAGTGCTGCCGCCCTGTGCCAGTTTTCCTGATCGTCAAAGCAGCCGACCATAAGGGCATTGGTGATTATCACTCGTGGTGACTCAGGTGCGGATTCGAACAGCCCGACCGGATGACCGGATTCAACAACCAGTGTCTGATTGCGTGTCAGCTTTTCCAGATATCTCTTGGTAAGCCTGTACTGCATCCAGTTCTGACAGACCTGTCCTGTTTCGCCATAAGTGACCAGTTCGTAAGGATAAAGTGCGATATTAAAATCAAGATTATTATCGATCATTACCTGAAAAGCTTTTCCTTCTATACAGTTACCGTTGTATTGATCAACAGGCTTGGCAGTTATGTTTCCTTCTTGCCTGAAACGATATCCGTAAATTCTGCCGGTGGTGAGCAACTCATCCAAAAATTCGGGGGCCAGTTCTGTGTGCCATTTTTCAGGGATATATCGAAGAGCGTTCTTTAAGGCGAGTTCAGCTTCTTTTTGGGTTAAAGTAAATTCTCTCGTGGAAGCTCTCCGGATGCCTTCAATAAATTCTGGCATTTGAGGTAATTGATTAACTGTTTCTTCAAGCTGGATAGTCATTGCCCCGGAAATATCACTATTGTGAATCATGCTATTTTTCCCTTTAATCCGGATGTATGGGTTGTGTGTAAAAACTGATTTTTTACCGGTAAAATATTTTAACCCTGAAATACATTAGAATCAAAGGTAAATTACTCGCTTCTCGTGCTTAATCATTTGCCTCTCTCTTCTTTCCTATTGTTTTGTTACTATTGCCTACTGTCTATTGTCAACTGTTTTGTATCTTTCCTCTGCGTTCTCCCCGGACAAAAATCATTTATATTGCAATTGTGGCACAAACGGGCTATTTTAAAATGAAAACTTAATTGATAACAAAGGAGAATAGAATAATGAGTAAGACTAAAACTGCTACAGTAAGAGCACGAATAAACCCTTCATTGAAGAAGGATGTTGAAAGCCTTTTCGGAGAATTAGGATTATCTACGACTGAGGCAATCAATCTTTTTTATAAACAAGTCAAATTGAGAAATGGCTTACCTTTTAACGTGGTTGTACCAAATAAAGTAACGGGAAAGGTTTTAAAGGATACAGATGCCGGCAAGAACCTCGTGCGCTGTGAGGATACCGAAGATATGTTCAGTAAATTGGGAATCTAATGTTAAAGCCAATATACACAAGGCAATTTGCAAAAGACTTGAAGAAAATGCAGAAACGTGGAAAGTCATCTAAAAAGATCAAAAACATAATGCGTGATCTTGTAGGTGAGATTCCTCTTGATGCAAGGTACAGAGATCATAGGTTGATTGGTTATTATAAAGGTAGACGAGAGTGTCATGTCGAAACAGATTGGCTCTTGATTTATAAAACGACAGAAGAAGAATTAATATTTGAAAGAACCGGAACTCATTCAGATCTCTTTGATTAAATTTTTCTTTTTCTTTTGTTTTTCTCTTTTAGTGCCCTGTCCTCGGCGTCTTTTGTCCGGGGAAATCCGTGAAATTCGTGTCTTTATGTCTTGTGAAACAACCCCACTCTTTTATAATTACGTGGTAGTAGATAAAAGTCTCTGAGGGAAAATAATGAAACGGAAAGTAAAAATTGCAAGCATGATCGGAATAGTAGCTTCCGGAATAAATTTGATTTTCAATGGTTGGCACATTATTGGGATAATTGCTCTGGCACTGTTTTCGATAATATTTGAAGCAACATTTCACTTATCGAGTAAATCTGCAGAATCTATGAGTCAGGAAAATGAGTAATTATTCACCAGTACTCCTCGTACCTTCCTGTTCTCAACTCTTCTTGTCCGGGGAAAGTCCTCGGCGTCTTATGTCCGGGGAGTGCTGGCTCTCGCTTCTTTTCTTTTCCCGGATAGTGTTATAAAAAGAAACAGCTTTTCCCCGATAGTGTTACAAAAAGAGAAACGTTGCTCCCTTTTGCCATAAATCAATTTGCTTCTCGCCAAAGATTCAAATCTTAACATATGTGTATTCCACTCCTTATAACAATATGTGCTCTGTAATACATTTTGGCATGACAATGGAATACCTTTTGCGATTTATCCCATGTGCAAAGTAGTCGCGGTAGTTATAACTGCATCAAATCAATGAAGAGCGTATGATTAAATTTGTGTAACGCCTGGGAGAAACCGCTCTGCTCCCAAGCTTGTTTATTTATTATAAGAAAAAGGTGTATAAATGCTAATATCCGGAAAGAGTAAGTTTGTCAAATCTCCATTTACTTCTGAAGATGAATTGAAAAAGATGGTTATAGAAAATGCTGATTACTTCTTTGCACCGAGTTCTTTTTGTCTATCAAGAGAGTTAATTTCAGATAAAGATGGTTTCGAAGTGTTCACCGATGGATTTGCAGTTGATATTGCAAACCGACAATGGTTTATCGTAAATGCTGCACTTGCCAAGCATAATGTTTGGAGCCATATAGTCCCACAAGTAGTAAAACAACTTGTGGCAGCTGGCCAATCAACCACAAAACAACTGATCATAGAACTCATCATACAACAAATAAGTGAGGACAAAAACATAATGAAAAAGTTTAATGATGAAGGTTATGGGAAAGAGGATGAGGGCGTTTTTTTGAATGAAATTCGTGGTGTTCTGGGAGAGGTTTTTGGTAAGTCTCCTATTATTGGGATGCCAATAGATTCCATATCCAATGATTTAAGGGATTGGGCCGAGACGTTAAAGACAAAGGTAAAAATGTCTGTAGTTAGGAAATACGTCGAAAGTGGGAATTCCGAAAATATAATATATGAAATTCCGGAAGAAGATCAAACGGGACAGGAAACTACTGAAGGCGGAAATGGACACTCTAAGAATACCGAAAGTGCTAAAATCACTAAAGAGAGTTTAAATTCGCGCGAAATTTACCTCACAAAGAAGAGGAAATAGGTCATTGATTGACGAACTTAACGGAGATGCAATACCATGTGCAATACCCAAAAATCTACTTTTAGTCGAATTTGGCGATTTGTGTAGCCGCATCCTTTAGGTTGCGTAACTTACAGAAAATTCACAGGTGTTCATGGGGTGATGAGAAACACCCGCCTAGTCGGGCGGCTACTATAATCTAGAAAATAAAATCACTTAATTCAGGTTTCCTGAACGGTAGAATTTAGAAGAAAGGAAGTCTCTCTTTTCCCTCCTATTGCACTATTCCTTTTTTTCTTGTTTCTAACTCATCAATCGTAAATCTTAAATTACAATATCTCTTTTCTGTCTTCTGTGTCAATCTATGAAATTCGTATTTAATGTCTTTTTCTTTTTCTGCATTTGTTTGTGGTTAAGTAATCTTTTAATTTTTTTTCATCTTTTCTTCCTGCCCGATGTGCTGTTTGGCGGGTGCGCTCTTTACGCCTTGGTGGTGAACAATCTTTTATATTGCAAAACAACCCCACTCTTTTATAATACCCCTTAGATAGAAGCAGTTACCATTCACCTTAAAACAGTCCCTATTTAAATCACATCTTGCGATGTGGATGAAATACCATAAATTAGTTTTGTGTTTTTTACAGGAAGTAAATACATGAACTTTTCCCTTGCTTCCCCATTAAGTATTATTCTGGGTTTCCTGGTTTCTTTAAAATAGTGGAGTTATTCAGATGTTTTATAATAACTTGTTTAGGCTTTCGTTATTCGGAGTCGAATTCAGAGGGACGTAGCCATGGTCAAGGACACTAAAGATAAGATCATCACAGGGCTCATAGTCGGGTTAGTTCTTGCGTTTGTGGGTGAACTATTCTCGCTAAGGAACTCACACTATGAACGGAAGTTGTACTTGCTAGAGAAGCAGGCGGATATCGCATCGGGAGCTTCCTCAGCAGTCACAGATGCGATGAATACTCTGAGCATGTATGAGGAGTTCAAACGAACATCGACTGGCAAGCCACTCGATCGAAAGATCGAAATACGGCTGAATGATTCACTGTCCGCTCTCTCCCAATCTTTAAGTGCGGTTTCCATTTACTTCCCCCCTCCGGCATCAGAGGAGGCCATGAAGCTCAGGGCAATGTTCATGGGGATGGATACGGACAAAATTACTGAAAAGAAGTTGAATGAGCTTGGCAAAAAAGCAGTCATTTTCGCCACGGAGCTGCGATCCCAAGTTAAGGATGGCCTAGATACCAAATAGCCAACAATTACATGTACCTAACGGCCTGTAGCCATAGATGATGCTTGGTGTTATGAGATAAAATAATCATGGGAAAAGGATAAGGGCGGGGGAGATTGTGCTGACTCGTCCAGTGGAGTTGGATTGTTTTGATATGGAAAAGGTGGTAATACGAGGGTGTTGTTTCTGTTAATCTTTTAAAGTGATATTTGTCAATAGGTCACAGGCTGTCCGAGAACAAATAATACCAATACCTGATACCGTATGTAATTGCTAAAGTTGGTAGAATTTTTAAAATCCAATAATACTGACGTTTCTTTTATTTTTTCCCGTTTAGGTAAATTCTATGCAACATCACTCA
>JABHIW010000024.1 GCA_018670825.1 Candidatus Scalindua sp.
ACCGTACCGTTAAATGAAGTACTTGCGGCGGGAATTCTTTATTTGACCGGCTGGGACTGCAACTCAAGCTTTATAGACCCTATGTGCGGTTCCGGTACGTTTTTGATTGAAGCGGCTATGATGGCGTTGGGCCGTGTACCCGGTTATTATCGGAACAAATTCGGCTTTATGCGTTGGCTGGACTATGATGCTGGGCTCTATCACGGCATTCAGGATGAAGCCATAAAAAACGAGAGAGAGACACTCTCTTTTCCGATTGAAGGATCGGACGTTAATAGAAAGACTTACCAGATCGCTTGTAAAAACATTCAAAATGCCGGTATGGAAGACTATATACAAATTCAACACAAGGCTTTTGAGGAACAAACACCTCCCCCGGCCCCCGGAGTAATGGTCATGAATCCTCCATATGGGGAACGTCAGGAAGTAGATCAGTTACGAGAAAAATATAAAAGAATAGGTGATGTGCTAAAAAACAAATATAAGAATTATACTGCTTATGTTTTTACGGGCAATTTGCAGGAAGCCAAACATATCGGTCTTAAACCCTCTTTTCGCAAAGAATTGTTTAATGGCGCGATCGATTGTCGTTTGCTGAAATATGATATGTACGCGGGAAGTAGGTGATAAGTTAAGCCTGTTGCCGTTTTTCTCTTTATTATATTTAGTGTGAAACCAGATGTTCGGTTAATTTGTAATTAAACGCGTAGTGACTATTTAAAGATAGAATGTAGCAGTCATAACAAACGCACAAGGTTTTGCCCCCTTGCCCAATTGGTAGATTTTAACTAAATATTGTTTTAATACATAGTATCATTCTATTTTATGCCTAACGTCTAACAGTGCAATAAGTGGAACTTTCCATGATATTACTTGCTATAGATGGAAAATATTATCACTTATGCCAATAGTAATACCCCTGTTGATTTAATCAAATTCAATTAAACAGACAAATTTTATCCCAATAGTAACAATGACTTACGACAACAACTTTTTTAACAATTGGCAATAACATGATTAAATTAACAAGGGCGTTACTATTATAAAAACAAAATGCTTTTTCTACGGACAAGAAGCCGCTAAGAACCCCGGTGAAATAACCTCAGGTTTCACAGGGCAGGCGCAAAGAAATGAATACCGTTAATAGTAAAAAGTAGTTGAAAAAATAAATTTTGCAGAGTTCAAGTTCAGCTATGACAAATAGGTTAAAATATTTTTACTAAGGAATTAATGGATCCCTTTATTCTAAATCAAATTAGAGAGCAGTCATCCAGGAACGAGAAGATTATTGCCTGGTTGAGATGCGCGTTTCTTCTGGCTATCATCCCCGATCTCTTCGTTATTAATCTCCTGCCTAACCTTTACATCTGGATGGATTTGATATGTATCGGCTATCTGGTTGCCGCGTGGTTTGCTACACAGTTATGGGCGCGAACATGCTGGTGGCGTTTTGTTGTCATGACTACGGACGTAGTACTCGTGATGTACATGATCTTCGCTGATCCTGAAGGGTCAGGTACCGACCCCGTCACCGGAGAGATATTTACGCCAATGATGGCTTACAATTTTATGGCACTGATGGGTTGCTTTTTTGTTGTAGCTTCGTCATTAAGGTTGTCAAAGTCAGCAGTAATTTATGTAACAGCTCTTGTCGGGATGAGTCTTGTCATTATCAAGTTAAAGACAGGAATACCACTCTATTGGGGGATTGCTCCGTTTGTGGTGCTTCTGATTACGGGTGTTCTCAGCTTCTGGGTCATGGGAACGTTGTCGAAGCTACTGGTAAATATCTCCAGAACAGAACGGCTGGCACGTTTCTTATCTCCTGAAATCGTTGAGCAGGCAGCTAAGGACCCAACACTATTGCAGCTTGGTGGGAAAAGGCAGTCGGTAACGATGATGTTTGTGGATATCCGGAAGTTTAGCGTAATGGCGGAGTCTCACACACCGGAAGAGGTGGTCAAGGTGCTCAATGATTACTTTCGCGTGGCTACGGATGTAATCTTCAAGCACAAAGGAACATTGGATAAATATATTGGAGACGCATTGATGGCACTTTTTGGAGCGCCATTGACGAATCCGGATGATGCTGACCGGGCTTTGCGCGCGGCGGTTGAAATGATGTCGCGACTTGAAGAGTTTAATAAGGGATTGGATGAGCCCCTGCAGATTGGTGTAGGGCTAAATACTGCGTCAGTCATCGCGGGAAACGTGGGTACAGAGCAGCGAATGGATTATACGGTGATTGGAGATGGTGTCAACATTGCGGCGCGTCTTGAAAAGTTATCGAAGGAGTATGATACAAAGATCATTCTGAGTGAAAATACCTATAATCAACTTTCAGATAAATTTGATGCTGTCAGCCATGGAGAGGTTTCTATTGAAGGACGAAGGGCATCCGTGAAAGTGTATGGAATTCCACAATCAGCAGTTTCTGCTTTTCCTTGATCTATAAAGAAAGCAAAATTACAAAACTGCTTGATTTTGGCCTAAAGACTTTTCTGTTAATGAAATAGGGCCGCATGCACGACATTTAGGTTTAATTGACCAGTGCCACCATGCCGGTAGCCGTCTACTGCATTCCGGGCATCGACCGCTGATTACACCCCACAGACAGTATACGGAGGATATAAGAAATGGTATCACTAATATAAACTCCAGATGTGGAACATCCATGTACAAACATATGGTAAAAAGGATGCAGAAGATGACAAAACAGATAGGTGTTCCGAACCAGAATCTCCATTTTTTTTTACGCAACAAATTCACCTTAGTAGAATATTCCTGGGAGTCTTTAGTCATAACGGTGAAGCCTTTAGCTTAGAATGCTGAGAAAATTAACTAATATGAGTGTTATTCTTTTAATAGATTGTATCACGAAAATCAAGAGAAAGTTTAGGCGATATTAATATATTAACAAATGGGTGGCACGGACAAACTCGTTTATCCGTGCTTTTCACACATTATTAATTAAACAGATCACGTTGAAAGAGTAGAACTCTAGTGTCTTGGTGTTTGGCAGTAGAACTGTCGAACAGTAAATGGTAAGAACTGTCGAACAGTAAAGTGTACATCTGCTTTTTCTCATTCCTTTACATGATTTTCAGACGAAAAAACGTATAGCTATCTAAAGTTTTTAGATGTAGAATTTGTTAAGCTTATAGGGTAGTTTCCGGTTATAATTCAGGCGTTAAGGGATTCAAGAATTTGGGATTAATTGATTTAGCAATCAATCTCCCAATTCCTTATTCTTCAATTTTTTTGGAATTCTAACTTTAGGCACTTTAGTTCACTTTAGGCACTTCAAATTTTTATTGCTTACCAAATATCTTAATGGAAATAAAAAGATTGCCGAATTCCTAATTAAATATTTACGCTATTAGCAACATGAATATACCTGAATTTGCTGTCAAACGTCCGGTAACAACATTAATGATAATCCTGAGTGTTTTAGTAATCGGTTGGATATCATTATACCGGATCCCTCTTTTATACATTCCTGAGATAACAGGTCATTCCCTGAGAGTAAACGTACCTTATAAGTCGTCTTCTCCTCAAGAGGTTGAGGATTTAATCACGTTGCAGGTAGAGGAAGCTCTCGGGACCGTTAAGCATGTTGAAACGATTGAATCAACCTCAACAGATGTGAGTTCAGAGGTATCTTTAGAGTTTAAGATGGGTACGGATATGGATATTGCAACACTGGATGTAAGGGACAAGATAGAGCAGATAAGGAATGCTCTACCGGATGAGGTTGATAAGATCCGTATCTTTCGATTCAAGTCCGGGGACTTGCCGGTTGTGGAGTTTAGTGTTTCTATACAGGGTGATGTCAGCGAACTGTTCGATATTGTTGAAGATGTTATTAAGCCTAAGATCCAGAGGATAAATGGTGTTGCAAGCGTAGACATCCGTGGTATTGAAAAGAAGCAGTTATTGGTAGAACTGGACCTCGATAGACTCAAATCTCATAACATTGATACGTTTTCTCTCAGAAGATATTTGAGAACAAATAATGTAAATGTATCGGCGGGTGACTTAATAGAGGGGTCAACAAAGTATATAGTTCGGATAATAGGAGAGTTTCAGAATGTGGGTGAAGTTGTGTCTTTACCGATTAACAGGAATGGCATAAAGCTTTCTGATGTTGCTGATATCAGATATGACTATTCTACTAAGGAAAGTTATCAGAGACTCAACGGCCGCAATGCTGTTAAGGTGAGGGTCATGAAATCGTCTGACGCAAATATGGTGGCTGTGGCCAGGGAAATTATAAGTACCGTTAGCGAGATTAAGGCAGATCCCAGGATGAAAAAACTGGAGATACATGTCTATCGTGACAGGTCTCAAGCAATATTGGAAAGGCTGAAGGATTTGAGAAATGCCGGATTATTAGGAGGTGTGCTGGTGGTTATCATACTCTTCTTTTTTCTGCGTAACGTTAGAAGCGCGTTGATAATAACCGCAGCAATCCCGATTTCAGTTCTCTGTACGTTTTGCCTGATGTTTCTCATGAGGAAGTTTGCCGGTTCAGAGGTGACTTTGAATGTCATTTCACTTACGGGACTGATGCTGGCAGTAGGGATGATGGTTGACCCTGCGGTGGTAGTTCTTGAAAATATCTTCAGGCATAGGCAGGAGAAGAATCTGGGATTAAGGGAAGCAGCTATCCTGGGAAGTAAGGAGGTCGGTGTCGCAGTTATTGCCGCAACGGCTACAACCATATGTGTTTTTATACCGCTGGTATTTCTTTCAAAATCCAGAATGGGCGTTTTTATGCATGACTTTGGCATGTCAATATGCTCTGCGTTGATCTCATCGTTATTTGTGGCTTTGACCCTGATACCATTAGTAGCGTCAAGATTTTTACACTATCCTGAGGAGTCTAATTCAAAGCGGAAACATAGTAAGAGTATCAGGAAGCCTGAGTCTTCTCTGATAAAGAAGCTGACGATCCGTTATACAGGATTTGTTGAGTTGACGTTGCGGTTCAGGTGGGCAACTGTTGTGGTTACCATATTAATAGTAGTATTGGCTTTCTATCTGTTTGGAAAGCTGGAGACGGAAGTGGTCAGGCGGGGTATTTATAGAGAATCCCGTTTACAGGTGGATGTACCGAGAAGTTACAGCATTGACGATACAAAAATACTTTTTGAGCGGTTAGAGGGGGTCCTACGGGAGAGGAAAGAGGAATTGGAGATCGAAACCGTTTCCAGTAATTTTGACAGGAGTGGAGGTTCTCTGGCAGTCTACTTTGTAAAACAGGAAGTAGCAAAAAGGCCGGTATCTGTTTTGGAGAAAGAGATGAGGGCTCTGTTTCCGGTAATTCCAGGTGTTAAATACAGGAAGATGTTCGGGCACGGTCGTAGCGGTAGCGGCAGAGAGGTCAGTATTGAAATAAAAGGGAGGAATATTAATACACTAACCAGACTGTCAGGAGATATTAAGGACCGGTTGGCTACTATAGCTGACTTGTCAGACGTTCAAACTAATCTGGAAAAGGGCAAAGATGAAATAGTTGTGTCGATTGATAGAGATAAAGTAAAGAGATATGGATTAACCTCTGAGAGGGTCGCCTATGGTATTGCAGGTTCTCTGGGAAACAGGGCGGTAAGTAAGTTCAAGATCGAAGATAGTGAAATTGACATCGTCCTTCAGCTCAAAGAGGAAGACCGGCAGCGTCTGTACCAGATAGAGAACCTTGAGTCAGAAAATAGTGAAGGAAAGAGTGTTGTATTAGGGAGAGTGATTGATTTTGAACGAAGAAGAGGCCCTGAGGCTATTGAAAGAAAAGATCGCAAACCAATAGTCATAATCACAGCACAGTATTACAATAAAGGGCTCAAAAAGATCAGGGATGGTATTATGGAGAAGATGGCCGGATTTAACCTGCCTGCCGGTTATGAGTGGAACCTGGGAGAGGAATTCAGGAGGTTTGAGCGTGAGGAAGCGGAAACCAGGTTTGGGTTAATCCTGGCCATAATACTGATTTATCTGATAATGGCCTCATTGTTTGAGTCATACATTCACCCTCTGGCAATCCTGCTTACAATACCGTTTGCATTTACCGGTGTAGCGGTTGTCTTTTATGTACTGGGTGTGCCTCTCGATAGCGTTTCCCGTCTGGGACTGTTGCTATTATGCGGTCTTGCAGTGAATAATGCGATTGTTCTTATAGATTATGTTAACCGTTTGAGAAGGGGGGGTATGGAGAGGCATAGTGCTATTGTCAATGGCGGGAGGGATAGAATGAGGCCTGTCCTGATGACCTCTTTTACCACCATACTGGGGCTTTTGCCAATGGTGCTTCCGCTTTTACTGCCTTTTCTGTTTGGGCCGTTTGAGGGCAGGGGGAGTATCTGGGCGCCGGTCGGGCTGGTTGTAATCTCCGGTTTAATTACGTCTACCATATTGACCCTGGTAATTATGCCTACAATCTATTCGTTAATTGATGACTTTGGACTGTGGATGAAAAAGGTTTTTGCTTTTGCCTGACATCGTTTACTGATTCAAAATTTCGGTTCAGTTTTCAAAATATTTTGGGTGGTTAAAATTCAAAAAAACCGTTCACTGCGTATTAAAATATTGTTTTTTCTGACATTATGTCCACCTGGAAAAGAGTTCCAATCGGAATGTGGACAAAATGTAAAATGTGCGTAAGCATATTGAAAAAACAAACTGTATTTGACATCCAAACTCCCTACTTATCTCTTGTTACTAAAAGAACTAAACGTGGTATATAGTATGGCTAGTCTCATGGCACATTCATTGCGAAACATAAATATTGAAAGCTTTACTTTTTATTCCGATATTCAAGGAGGTATTTTGGAATGGAACTATTACATGATAGTGACGAATTGGTGGGAAGTCTGGATTGTCAGTTAAAGCGTCTCGAAGAGAAAATTGATACGAGCCAACCTATTGCATTATTGAAGGACCTGCACAGGCAGGATGATGAAATCCGACATTTTAAAAATGTTGAGACAACGATGAACACGGTCGCTTCGTCGGTAAAAGAGCTGGATGGAACTATTAGGAAATTAGAAGAGAGAACAGGGAGTAAATTTACAGAAATGACTTCTCAAATTAAGGTAACAGAGGCAATGGTTGCTGACAAGCATAAAGGCTTAATATCTAAGATAAATAATATTAACAGTAGAATAGATAATTTAGAAAAGAAAATAGATTTTGCAGTACGTGAACTCAAGTCAGAAACAAGAAAAACATCGTTTCTAAGAAAACTGCTATGGCTTGATTAAGATAATATAGACCTTCCTCAAATTTAGTCACTTTACACTTTAACCCACTTCAAACATAGTTGCCTGTCCGACGTTCAGACTATGTCGCAATAACAAAAATACATATTGTGTGATTCTGGATTTATTTCAGAATCTAATAATTGAAATAACTTAGCAGTGTTAGAGATCCCGAAACAATTTCGGGATGACAATTGTAACACAGCTTGGTTGTCATTCAGGCGGGCGGCTTTGCCGCACTAAATTATTTCGGCTTGAAAATTTACAGGCAATTATGTACCATTTTAAAAAATGAAGATAAGGAATATAATATTAATTTTAATACCGGTATTGCTTTTTGCCTGTACAGCATTAAAACCTGTGGAAAAGCTGACTGACAATGAGTTAATAGATAGATACTATAAAACCGATCTGAATCTCTATATGGTGAAAAAAGCGGCCGCAAAATCAAATCCATCAAATCTTCCCGGTGTACCTGGTAATACGAGTGGCGGGGATGCTGAGAAGATAAAGAAAATAGAAAGTAAGCTGGCGATTATGAAGCAGGAAATGAATAAGAGAGGTTATATGCCTTAGTACATTCCTGTGAGTAGTTCGGCTTAATGCTAATTCCGGGAAGTATGAAAGATTTATTGATTAAACTTTTCAAACTCCGCAAAAAGAAATGTTTCTTCCCTGAGGATTCTTCTTTCTAATATTGCAGTAAAGTTTTCCAGTTCCATTGCAAGATCACTTCCTGTTATTACACTATTATTATCAAAAAACTCAATGAAGTAGCGTGATATTTCTTTCATGTCTTTATCAAATTCTGCCAGGAGATTTTTCAGCTTTTGGTTAGATTTTGCAGTCTCTCTGAGAACAGGATAGAACTCCTTGTCTTCCATTTTTATGTGATCAAGTATAATATCTTTTACTGATAATATTGCGTTTTGACTCTCTTCGGTACCAATACCAAGTTTTCTGGATCTATTTAGAGTATCAATAATGAAGGAGTGTTCTTTTTTAAATTCTTCAATCAGTTTGAGCATTTTTGTATTATCCTGTTAGAAAGTTATCACTGTCTTGGGCCTTTTAGAATACTGAGCTCTACTGTTTTTTGTAAAATATGTCAAGTAATAAAATGTTTGTTAAGACACGATATCGGTTGGTATTTTGTTGTAATTTGAAGTTCTGTGCAATCAGAGATGGGCTTGGCTGTCTGACAAACAGGTGATACAAGTGTTTTATATCACCTCCTCATGCAAATACCTGGAACAATCTTTTTTACTCAGTACCGTTGATATGTGAAGTTAGATTTTCAACATAATTCTGTATAGTTGTGAATGCAACAGGTTTTCTATCGGGACTCTCAATCATAAAATTGTCTGAGTTTGCTTTTGTTGAAATATTCGGTATATTTTTTATCGGTTTCCTGGAAATGTTTAATCAGCCACTGTTTTAAATATTCAAGTATTTCATGTGCGGTTTGATAATCACTATTAAGTATTCTTTTGCAATAGGCATGTGTTTTAGTGGAAAAATCCTGATGTTCTTCTTTGTGGTATTGATATCTCGGATATTTAAAATCTATCATGTAGGTTTCTTCAGTTGAAAAGTACCGGATAGCATCCTTGGTAATGTTAGATAGTACTTTCTCTAATTCTTTAGGGCGATCCTGGTCTTGCTTTGCAACAATAGCTTTATCAACAGTGCCAATGAGCTTCTTCTGCTCTTTTCTGATTAACGATGCGTATCTACGAAATTTGTCTTTCTGTTTAATCATTTCCAGCCTCCAGTCTATTATAAACTGAAAAGTAATAGATCCTCTATCTAATATAACAAACTATGTGCCAAGTACGAATATGTTTTGTTATATTGTTAAGTGAATGACATAGCCTTTGTAAGTCATTAAATTTCAATAACATACAAGTAGTGTTAGATCGTTATTGTGTTTGCGGTATATTTTAATCGTATTAAATATTTAGATAATAAGTGTGCCATGGCACAGAAGTGTGCTGTCACAATAATGTGCAAATGCACATTTCAGATAAGAGATATTATTGATGTTTTAGAAAAATGCTGGTAAAATAAGCTAAGTTTCAATATAAAGAGGTGTACATATTAAATATAATTACCAGCCCATTTACCTCCTTTCCACATAGGGGCCTCATGGAGGGGTGAGGGACGGTTTTCCCCGATTTATTTAAAGTTGTATAATGTTGTTTTGAAAGTAGTCAAGATATGAAATACAAAAGTATTATTTTCGAAATATTCCTTAGCGTATTTTTCTTTATGTTTGCTTCTCCATTTCTCTGGGCGGGAGAGCCGGGAGATGTCGTCAAAAAAGTCATATCGAAGGATATCTCTTTGAAGGATGGAGAAGATACGAAGGAGCATAGAGAAGAAATCTGGAGAGAAATTGCTCCTTGTTTTTATTTTGAGGAGATGGCGGAAAGAGCTATGGGTAAGTACTGGAGGGAACGTTCCCCTGTGGAGAAAAGAGAATTTACCGAATTATTTGCCAAAAATATAAAAGGTTCTTACATGAGGACCCACGGTCCCCGGTTTGGGGAAAAGAAAATCATTTCGCTAGCGGAGGAACAAGATAATGGATATGCCAGAGTACAAGTCGACTTGATAAAAAGAACAGATGAAAACGCGACAGCAGATTTTCGTTTAATAAGAAAAGATGGGGAATGGCGGATTTGCGACGTGGTGTTTGAAGGAGTAAGCCTGATCCATAACTTCCGCAGTCAAATTTATAGTTTTATGAATAAATCGTCATATGAAGAATTGGTTAAAACGTTTAAACAGAAACATAATAAAGAATAAATCATTTCGATAAACGTCCCACATCCATCAGGATTTAAATATTACTTTCTTATTATGCCTTCATATTCATCCCTGGTATTCAGATTTTTTATTGAGTTGTGAAAACTAGCTGATGTGGCCAGGTTGTCCAATTCTACTATCTTCACATTAACGTGAGGGAAGAAGCTGGTTATCCGCAGGTTGTCATCGTCAAGTTCTCTCTTAATTGGATCAATACAATTCTTCGAATAAAATGCGTGTAATGGCTCCAGTCCTCTTTCACTCTTTGGAATAACAACATCGAATTCTTTTGTAAGGTCTTTAAGATATTTTATCAGCTCCAATCCAACAAAAGGCATATCACAGGCAAGCATAAATGTGTGAAAACTGTCGGAATTAATGAGACTGGTGTAAATCCCTCCTAATGGCCCTTTGCCCGGATAGACATCCTTAAAAATCGGTAGATTCAGATACTCATACTCTAATGATGTAACAGCTGAAATGAAGATGTCATCAAACATTTCTCTGAGTAACTCAATTTGAAGTTCTATAAACGTTTTGCCTTTTAATTTGAGAAACGCCTTGTTAGTACCCATTCTACTGCTCTTGCCACCAGCCAATATTACGGCATTCATAGATTTTACCTTTTATTAAAGAAAGTTTTAATTGTTACCCAAAGAATACCTTGGCGAGATCATACCAATAGTCATCAACTAGCTTAAAATGACCCATTACTTTCTTCAGATCTATGGATTTAATTTCATTTCCTTTCAATACAACAATCTTGCCAAATTCACCTTTATGTATCAGGTCTATCGCCGCAATACCAAAGCGGGTACTCAATATACGGTCAAACGCGGTAGGTGTACCACCCCTCTGTATATGTCCTAATACCGTGCATCGTGATTCAAAGCCTGTTCCTTTTTCTATCATGTTTGCGAGGACCGATCCAACTCCTCCCAGCATTACGTGTCCAAAGGAATCTTTTTTGGTACTCTGGAGAACAAGTTCTTCATTTTTGTTATCTTCAACAGGTAGCTTTATACCTTCTGAGACAACTACAATGCTGAAGTTTTTTCCGCGGTTATGCCGTTTCTTTATTGTTGTATAAACTTCCTCCATGACTATAGGTTTTTCCGGAATTAAGATAAGATCAGCACCACCTGCAATACCCGCGAGCGTTGCAATCCATCCCGCATGCCTTCCCATAACCTCTACTACCATCACCCTATTGTGTGATTCGGCAGTCGTGTGGAGTCTGTCGATAGCTTCCACTGCTATGTTTAACGCAGTGTCAAAGCCGAATGTATAATCAGTACCCGGTAAATCATTATCAATAGTTTTCGGTATACCGACAACGTTGACTCCCATTTCTGACAGCTTGAATGCAACGCCTTGAGTGTCTTCTCCACCTATAGCGACAATTGCGTCTAAATTAAATTTCTTAATATTTTCCAGGATTCGCTCAGGGTCTCCTTTGTTATCTTCACGAAAAGGATTCGTTCTGCTTGTACCAAGTATTGTTCCTCCCGTGTGAAGTATTCCGGAAACATTTCTCATATCGAATGCTTTTATATTCCCCTCTATCAAACCCTTCCATCCTGCCATAATTCCGCACATTTCATAATTGTATTCAGTTATGCCTTTCCTGACAACTGCACGGATTGTCGCGTTTAATCCCGGGCAATCTCCACCTCCTGTTAAAACACCAATTTTTTTCATAAATGTATCCTCACTTTTTTTATTTTAGGAATGGATTATGTTCTTTTTCGCTTTGTATTGTTGTGGAAGGGCCATGTCCTGGATATACAATGGTGCTGTCACCCAGAGGGAAAAGTTTTTCTTTTACAGAACTAATCAACGTTTCATAAGAACCACCGGGTAAATCTGTCCTTCCAATAGAGCCTGCGAACAACGTATCTCCAACGAAAACATTGTTGTCTACGTAATAGCAAACGCATCCGGGTGAATGCCCGGGGGTATGAATGACCGTAATGGATTTGTTACCTAAAGATATTTTTTCATCATTATTGACATATCTATTTACCTCCGGTTTGGAGATAGGTTTGAGGCCAAACGCGGTAGCTTGCTCACTTGCATTTTCAATAAGAAACAAATCCTCTTTATGGAGAATAAAATCTATCTTGAAATAATCCTGTATCTCTTTTACGCCTCCAATATGATCAAAATGTGCGTGTGTATTAATAATATATTTTGGTTTGAGTTCTTCACTTTCTATAATTTTTATAATTTCATCTGCGTTATCTCCCGGGTCGATAATGGCAGCTTCTTTTGCCTCCTCGCACCCTAATATATAACAATTTACTTCCAAGGGACCTACTACAATATTCTTAATTATCATTAACGTGTTCTCTGGAAAATCTGAAAAAGTAAGGTCATTCATTTTAAGCATAAATGTCGTTCTTGTACAACCTATAAATTTGTTATTTTTTTACCGGGATCTGGAATATTTGAATTTTCAATCTATTGATGAAATCTACCGGTTTTTTTACTTCATTTTCATTGATTTTATGGTATCATCCGTTCTTAGATAACATTCATGAATTTTAATATTATCAGGGAGAAAAACTATGATAGTGGCTGAGTCAAAACCATTTAACGAAATTTATGAATTGGTTAAAGACTTCAGTAACATTTGTGTAATTGGCTGTGGTGATTGTGTGACGGTATGTCACACAGGTGGTCAAAAACAGGTGGAAGAGCTTGCAATAAAATTGCGCATTGCGGCGAAAAGAGATGGTCGAAAGCTTGAGGTAAAAGAGGAGACTGTTTTAAGGCAGTGTGAACAGGAGTATGTAGAACCAATAGGAAATTATATTAATGATTATGATGCGGTAGTCTCGATAGCATGTGGTGTGGGAGTACAAACATTAGCCGAGAAATATACACCGTCAAGGGTATTGCCAGGATTAAATACTACTTTTATGGGCGCACCGGTAGAACCAGGATTGTTTCTGGAGAGATGTGCCGGTTGTGGTGATTGTGTGCTTGATAAAACAGGCGGTTTCTGCCCTGTAAGCAGATGCTCAAAAAGTTTGCTTAACGGTCCATGTGGAGGGTCTATGGGCGGTTATTGTGAAGTGGCAGATGATGTACCATGTGTATGGAATCAAATATACGTCCAACTTGACAAGCAGCAGATGATGCATTATATGGACGACATCAGACCACCGAAAAATTGGTCGGTAAGTACCGGTAGTTCGCCGCGTAAATTAGAAATCAAACATCTTCAAATGGAGAAGGAATAATGGATCAACCGGTTATGATTAAGGATGGTGTTTATTGGATTGGTGCGCTGGATCCAGGTCTTGTAGTTTTTGACATTGTTATACCTACAAAGCACGGAACAACATACAATGCTTATCTGGTTAAGGGTGAGAAGATAGCAGTTATCGAGACGGTAAAATCATATTGTGTCGATGGCTTTATCTCAAAGATAAGATCGTTAGTCAGGCCGGAAGATATTGATTACATAATTATAAACCACACAGAACCGGACCATTCGGGCGGTTTGATCAGATTGATGGAGCTGGCTCCCAATGCAATCCCTGTATTTTCAAGAGGTGCCAGAACCTTTGTGAAGAATATTCTGCATAAAGAATTTGACTATAAAGAGGTGAAAGCTGGTGACAGTATTGACCTGGGTGGTAAGGTACTGAAGTTCATATCTGCACCATTTCTCCATTGGCCTGATACCATGTTTACGTATCTTGAAACGGATAAAATACTGTTTCCGTGTGACGCATTTGGTTCACATTACTGTAGTGATAAAAGGTTTAACGATGAATTGGATTCCAAGGAAGATGCATTTACTGCATATGAATTTTACTATGATACCATATTAAGGCCTTTTAAAAAACACGTTATTGCAGCCTTGGATAACATAAAGGATATTGATATAGACATTATTGCTCCATCTCATGGGCCAATTCTAAGGGAAAATATAAACAAATATATTGATGCTTATAGAGAATGGGCAGGGAAAACGAAAAAATATCCTGACAAAAAAAAGATAGCAATTATATACGTTTCCTCATACGGTAGCACACAAAAAATGGCAGAGTCTATTTATAGAGGGGCATGCCAACCCGACACAGATGTTTCACTCCTAAATGCAGCAGAGATTGAAATGGACTCCTTACTTGACGAAATTGATGCCGCTGATGGTATTATCCTTGGAACACCTACGCTAAATGCAAAGGCACCAAAACCAATATTTGATATTATTTCAAGCCTGGTAACTCTGAATATCAGGGGTAAGGCGGCGGCTGTCTTTGGATGTTACGGCTGGAGTGGAGAAGCTGTACAGATAATTGAAGATATCTTAAAAAGTTTACGTTTCAAGATAGTTACTGAAGGTTGTAAGTTAAGGATGACACCTTCTGAGGAAGCACTGAACGGATGTGAAGAATTTGGTAGTAAGTTTGCTTCCCTTGTCTAACACCACGTTGTGGAATCAATGTACTTGAATGCGGGGATATGTTGGCGTCTGCATGTAACAATCATACCATCAACCAAACTTATCCTTTTGATAATACGAATCTCAGTTTATAAACACATTTTTGCAAATATTTTCAAAAGTTATCAGGAGATTATCCATTGCAGAAGAAAAAAAATGTTGAAGAAAACGAAGACGTAACATTAGGTATTGTGGAGATTGCGATGGCAGAAGAGCTTAAAGCGAGCGCATTGTACAAGAAAATCTCAGAACAGCTTGAAGACAAGGCAGCAAAGCTTAAGTTTGATATAATGGCAGAAGCAGAACAGAAACATTATGTACGATTAAAAAAATGGTATGAGGATAGTTTTGGTAAAGTCCCGAAAGATCAAAAGTTGAAAACATCAAAAGCCGTCAAAATAAAGAAGCCTGAAAAGAAAGCGAATTATGAGGACGTGATCAAAACAATAATAAATACTGAAGAACAAGCCTGTAAATTCTATGAAAATGCCGCAAAGAATACAAAAGATGAAGGTGCTAAAAAACTGTTTGAAACACTTGTAAAAATGGAAAGTGCTCATGTTGCACAATTCAAGGATGAATTTCGCGTAATAACAGAACCGTCACTTTTGTTTGCAGAGGAGGAGATCCCATGGATGCTGGAGGTGTAAAAAACAATGTTCAAATTAGCAACTGAAAGGGAGTTTAACTATTAAATATGTGGCAAAAAATTGTAGATATTATAAATGAGGGTAAGAGGTTTATTATAACAACGCATCTCTTTTCAGAAGGTGATGCAATTGGTTCTGAGCTTGCGCTAAAACGATTTTTATGTGGACTAAATAAAGATGCCGTAATAGTAAACAATGAAGCTCTTCCCGCGGTTTACCGTTGCTTTGATACAGATAGAGATGTTAAGTTCTTAAGAAATAAGGATGTTAATATAAATCTTAATGATTTTGATGCCATATTTATTGTTGACGTAGCTAGTTGGAGCCAGTTGGGTGATTTTGCTGACATGATTAAGGCTAGTTCGATTACTAAGGTATGCATAGACCATCATGCATCAAATCCCGGATATGCTGATATAAATGTTATAGAGAAAGACGCATCTTCTGCCGGAGAGTTGATATTTGACTTGATTACCTATATGAATGGGGAGATTACTCTGGAAATTGCAATTCCATTATACCTTTCAATTGCAACTGATACCGGGTGGTTCAAATTCAGTAACACAAGTGCAAAGGCCTTAAGCGCCTGCTCTGATTTAATTGAGGTTGGAGTGAAATCCGAGATAATATATGAACAGCTATATCAGACCAAACACGCGAGTTATTTGAAGTTGTTAAGCCTTGCGCTTGGTATCCTGCGTCCTGAATGTGACGGGAAAGCGGTATGGACCAAGCTGACAAAAGATATGATTAAATCATCGGGTGTGCCATTTGTGGATACGGATGTTATTATTGATCTTGTTCGTGCGGTAAAAGAGGTGGAGGTTGTAATTGTTTTCAGAGAAATTGGTAACAGGAAAACAAAGGTAAGTTTTCGATCAAAACACACGGTAGATGTTGCTAAACTGGCTTCAGATTTTGGAGGAGGCGGGCATGTACGTGCTGCCGGAGCGACAATAAATGAACCTATTGACACGGCTATTGGAAACGTAATATCCGGAGTAAGGGAATGTTTTGAAGACAATGCGGTGTGTGTTTCTGCTGCTAGTAGTTTAGCTTGATTATTTTTGTGAATGCAATAAAAATTTGCTTTCTTTTAAGGAGATTAAAAAGATGACAAAATGGGAATGTACTGTTTGCGGTTATATATATGATCCGGAAAAAGGGGACGGGATTAGTGGGATTGCTCCCGGTACTCCGTTTGAAGACTTGCCGGAGGATTGGGTTTGTCCGGCATGTGGAGCCGGCAAAGATTCATTTGAAAAAGTAGAATAATGAAGGCAACTGTTTTTAAAGAACACGGCAGTGTCGATAATTTAGTCTATACCGATTTTGCAGAACCGGAGATTTCACCTTCTGAAGTCCTCGTTAAAGTAAAGGCGTGTGGGATAAATCATCTTGATATATGGGTAAGAGAAGGAATACCCGGTATTTCCATTCCACTGCCACATATACTCGGATGTGAAATTGCCGGAGAAATAGCAGGGGTTGGTAATACAGTTAAAAATTTGAGCATTGGTCAACGTGTTCTTGTCTCGCCGGGAATAAGTTGTGGCAAGTGTGAATTCTGTCTCTCTTCAAATGACAGTCTTTGTCACGAATTCAGAATTATGGGCTTCCAGGTGAATGGAGGCTACGCGGAATATGCAAAGGCCCCGGCAGAAAACATAATTCCAATATCGGATAAATTGTCCTTTGAGGAATGGGCGGCAGTACCACTGGTATTCCTTACTGCATGGAATATGTTAAAGACACGTGGAGAACTGAAAACAGGACAAACGGTCCTTATTCACGCTGCTGGTAGCGGTATTGGTAGTGCCGCGATACAGATAGCCAGGCTCAGTGGAGCGGATGTTATTACGACCGTTGGTAGTGATGAGAAACGGGACAAAGCAATGGCACTTGGTGCCAATTATGTAATAAACCATTCAAAGGAGGACTTTGCAGACAAGGTAAGTGAGTTTACGAATGGGCAAGGGGTTGACCTGGTATTCGAACACATAGGTCCTGAAACATGGGAAAAGAGTATGTTATGTCTTAAGCGAGGCGGTCGAATAGTTACCTGCGGTGCAACAAGCGGTCCAACAGTTAATTTCGATCTAAGATTTTTGTTTGCAAAACAGCTTTCCATATCAGGCTGTTATATGGGAAGCAGGAGTGAATTGCTGGAGATCCGGAAACTTATGGAATCCGGCCGACTTAAACCTGTCGTAGATTCGGTATTCCCTCTTAAAGATGCGGTGGCCGCTCAAACGAAGATGTTGGACCGGAAACAGTTTGGAAAGATTGTGCTGGTACCATAATAAGGTTTAAGCACAAGACCGCAATTATTACTATAAGCCTAACTCCTGGCTTATTTTCTGCATTATCCATAGAGTAATTTCAATAAACTGTTCTAACGAAATACTCAGATTTTCACACTCTTTAATGATTTCTCTATTTACATTTTTGATAAACACTTTTTTCTTTAAGTTGGAAGTGAGCTAACATTGTAGAAAGAATTTTTTTTAACTTTAGGTATTTTACACTTGGTTGACTGCCTGACTTTACAATTCAGGCGGGAGGCTATGCTGCTCAATAATATGATAAGACAAAAAACCGGTATTGTGCTGGAATCACTTCGACTGAGGATTAAGGATGGTATTGCGGCCGCTGCCAACCTCGGTTTTCAAGGTATCCAAATCGATGCAACCCAAAGAGATATAGCTCCTGAGAATCTGTCCCAGACTGGTCGGCGGGAGTTAAAGCGTATAATAGATTTAAACAGGCTGTGCCTCTGCGCTCTGGGTGGAGAGCTTGGTGTTGGCTTTAACAATCATAATGAATTTGATTTTATTATTAAGAGGACAAAAGAGATTATAGACCTTGCACTGGATTTACAAACCGGTATTGTAACCGTGCAAATAGGAAGCATACCAACAGATAATAGTTCTACTCATTGGCATGCTGTAAATACAGCTCTCAGTGAGATCGGCCTGCATGCTGGAAACTACGGATGCAGACTTGCCGTCAAAGCTTCATATGATAATTATTCAGTACTGAAAGATTTCTTAAAATCATTACACACTGACGGGGTTAAATTAATTTATGATCCCGCATCCCTCATGACAACCAATCTGGATCCGATAAAGGGTATATATGAATTATACGAATATATAGTTCATACAAATCTATGGGATACCAGACAAACGGAAGAAGGCAGACAGATCGAAGTGCCTATTGGAGATGGCATAATTCCGGTTGAAGAGTTCGCTTCTGCACTTGACTCTACGGGGTATCACGGATTCTATGTTATCAATTCCAAGACAATGCAGGATCCCATTGAAAATATCAAGAAGGGCAAAGAATTTCTGGATAAGTTTTGAATTGTTTTTTTACCTCCTCATTCAATTCCATCAGAAAAGCCGCCATATGCATATCATGGCCGCAAATGCTCCACCATAGAGGCCAGGGATGAGATAGAGTGTCCATGCACGACATCCGGAGTCACGCATATGAGCCATTGTAAGCTTGCGAATGACAACCGTACTAACCGCTATGCCACCGCATATTAAAACCAGCGACAGAGCTGTTACGACAGGACCGCGCCAGGTAGGTAGCGGCGCCAGTTGGAGTGATTTGTCAAGGATGCCCTTTGCGGACTCCACACCAACAGGATCAGTAAAGGCATATTCCCAATAGGGAATACGTGACGTTGTTTTGAGCAATGCTTTAACCGTGTGCGCTGCCGCCATGATCGGGATGAATGCTATTCCGAAAGCAGTGAAAAATCTTCCGATAGGAAATTTACCCCCTATCAATCTGAGCAAACCATATGGCAACAGCCAGACCAGAGTCGGTAGGAGCACGAATAGTGTCAATGATTTTATCAGCCCATGTGTCCAGGTGTTCCCCGTTCCCAGCCACATGTTTATCGTGTCAGGCATCCACAGCAGCAACCCTTTCGTAACCTTCCATTCGGTAAATACTTCGTAGATTACGAATCCAGATACAATAAGACAGAATGCTGTTTGGGCAGCAGTCATCGGCTTGAGAGCAAAAATATCTTTGAACCAGGGTCGTACAAACCATCCCGGATTAGGACGACCTTCACTACCTGGATTATTATGATCGCATGATTTTACGCACTGTCCACACAGCAGGCAGTTTGTATTGTCGTCAAGTTGCGCAGGGTTCAGACCAACACCGCAACTGCGTCCCTGAAAAATGTATGCATTTACATTGGCGGTACAGGAATGGTCTTTACAGTTGCTGCATATTGACTCGTTACCTATTGACCAACCGAATGGTGCGAGACGGGCATACAGCCCCAGTAGATGTCCTACCGGACAGATATAGGCGCAGAAAGTATTTCGAGAAAATATTAAACCGACTACAATAGTCGATGCCATCAGGGCCATCAGGTAGATTGACATTCGAAACGGTACACGATGTATGGCAAGGGTGTGTATGCCAACAAACAGGATTAATATGTAGAATAGAGTGATAATCCAGCCGGATTGTACAACTCTGTGCGGTCTTCGCTTCAGGCCTATCCGTGCAGCGAATGAAGTGAGTAACTCCATCGGGCAGACCATGCACCAGATTCTCCCGAAGAAGATTGCCGAGATAATAATCACTGGCCACCAGTACGACCAGACAATCAGGTTTGCCAGGTTCGTGTTACGGAGGATCCTGGCAAATGCCATGTCGTCAGTGTCTGCAGCAAAACCATCAATAATCAGTAGCACGAACACCACAAGTGTCATCAGCTGCAACACAAGGGGAAACCACCAGAAACGGAATAAACGATTCATAGGTTGTTATAAACAATTACACCATTTTATGTAGGGGTGAACCTGCCTGCCCGCCGGTTTGTTGGGAGGGTGTGTTCACCCCTATTCTTGTTTTCACATATTATCAGGGCAGATAGGTCAGCCCATACGACATCACAACACCTGCCAAACGAGGATCATTCAGGAGGTAAATACAAACCATGTTCTTTTATATATGCTTCAACACACTCAGGCACAAGATCTTTAATCTCTTCTCCATCGTTCAATCTATTCCTTATATCTGTAGATGAAATTCCAACAGGATTGATCTCTATTTTTAATCTCTCCATGTCTAATATATTGTCACTGCCAATAATTTCTACAAGCCTGGCTGACGCTTCTGTTTTAAACCTGGGTCTGTTTACAATTACAAAGTGACAAAGCTGAGAAAGTCTTTTGATATTTTTCCACAATTCCAGTTCATTTAAGGAGTCTGCTCCCATAATCAGGAACACCTCACAGTCCTTACCGTAATGATCCAGGATTTCCTGTACAGTATCAATGGTATATGATTTACCTTCACGCTTAATTTCAAAATCGGATACTTCAAAATTACTTTTTCCACTGATGGCTGCTTTAATCATTTGGAAACGATGACGAGCTTCTACTAAATCATTAACATGTTTATGCGGAGGGATGTATGTGGGTATAAAAAGGATTTTTGATAAATGGTGCTGTTGGATAACCTTTTCTGCCATAATCATATGCCCCATATGTATTGGATTGAAAGTGCCTCCAAGTATACCGATCCTTTTCATCAGACACGAATCAGAGTCTTCTGTGGTTTCTTTGCCATTTATCATAAATCTCTCAATTCGGGCCTCATAAAGTGATCTATCTCTTCCGGTTTATGTAATTTCCCCTTGCCAATACCGGGACACGTCTTCTTCTGCTCTTCCCATTCAGTTTTGTTTTCCAAATTCGAACTCCAAAACGGGAAGGTTTTGCATTGGCGAGGCCTGGTTTCATAAATTTTGCACCCATTCTCATACATAACGCAGTCTCCGTTATCATGTTCCAGCAGACTGATTCTCCCGTTAATCAGCCTTACATTGTTCTGAGCAAATAGATCAGTGGAAACACCCAGAGACACAGCGGTATCTTTTATCTCCCTTTTTGTTATCCAGACAACACCTGGTTCTCCTCTACAGCAACTACCGCACCTTTGGCATTCAAATCTTAAACCGTCTTTATACCATTGATGTTTATGCCCTTTTTTACGACTATTTTTTTCTGATTTTGAGCTATTCATAATTTAAAAAAACACTCCCTTGGTAATATATTTTACTTATTTTCGAAGTCATGATGTTATCACGAGTTCAATAAAATTCAATAAATATTATTGAATAGATGAAATATACATATTTCTCACTTGTTTTTTCATGTCTATTTCCGTTATCATAGAAAGTTTAAATTTTTTAGACGCAGATATAAGGTATTTTACCGGGAGCAGAGAAGATGTTTCGAGAAAAAATAAAGGTTTTAGATTGTACCGTCAGAGATGGAGGTCTTATCAATAATTACCACTTCAAGGATGATTTTGTTAAAGCGATTTATCGTGCAACTTGTGATAGCGGTATTGATATCATGGAGATTGGTAAAAAGCTTTGTGTGAGTGATGAATATACACGGGAAAAATATGGCAAATGGAATTTTTGCGATGAGGATGATATGAAATATATCGTTGATTCCTATGAGTGTGAGAAACGACCGATGCTGGCGGTAATGTATGATGTGGACAGAGTAGATGTGTCAG
>JABHIW010000023.1 GCA_018670825.1 Candidatus Scalindua sp.
GAACTAAAATGGCAATTAACATCTTAAATGGTGTTGTATTTCTCCCCTCAGCAAGCACAAACTTATATGTCAAGCCATTCTTTATCGAAACAAACACATATAAAATACTTTCATAAACTTCTCGAAACAACGTTGGAGCTGCTGGTGAGCTTACAACATCTTTAAATGTGCTGTTCCACATTCCAACGATTATGACGACCGCTATAACCAAAACACCATAATCCAGTAAACCCTTGTAAATCCTGAATGCCAGATTTAAAGATGTCTTCTCGGATTCGAAATCCTTGTCACCAAGCTGCCTTCTCAACTCGAACTTACGTTCCTTTGATAATGATAGACGTCTCAGTAAAAACCGATATACAACGGAAGCAATGGCGGCAACGACCACACTCTTGATGAGTACCAAAATGAAGGTATATGTTAATTGCACATACCCGAGACTTCGTATGGCAAAAAGCAGGATAACAAACGCAATAATCAATGGATAAAGGATATTAACGACCTTATTGACGAACTTGCCAATAGCACTCTCATAATAAGGCAACATCTTCAACAAAACCGACCGTTGCCTGGCAGCTATCCAGACAGCAAGAGAAATAGTAACTACCCGGTAAATGAACCATAGCAATTCAACAACATCTTGTTTATAACCATGCGCATTTAAAACAGATATCAATGTTACTGTTATTACTGAAAAGAGTAGGATTATATTTAAACCTCTGAAAATATGCCTTGCAGAAGAGTAAGTAATCGGCACCCATCGTCTCACGCCTGTATACGGACTCAATGATTCAACAACAATAGCCCTTAAGAATTTATAAACAGAAACAATTGCAAATCCATAAACAATAGAAAGAATTAACGGTGCAGGAGAAGGAATGGTCAGTAATATTGAGAGCGCTATTACAAAGAGAAAGAATACTGTTAATGTATTCTGCATAATGCGGAGTAGACCTGGCAAGAGTTCGGACGAGAAAAATGTTTGCGGTGACATTGCCATGTATCTTTCTATTTCATGTTTTGCCCATTTCTTAAGGAAGCGTCTGGCAAAGAAAGCGAAAAAGATAACAAAAACGACTATAATTATCTTCACAATGAAAGACAGTATATTTTCAGTTTCCGACAGGTAAGGTTTGAGTTTTTTTAAGTTTACGACTGAGGTCTTATATAAATCAAAAGGCTTGCCCTTGAGGTCCTTTAAATCTGACACACCCTCTATCACCGTTTTGGTTGATACACTACTCTCACGTCTTGCCCAGATATTTGCAGCTCGTATCTGAGAAATGGTTTCCCGGGTTGTAACCAATTCATCTAATAAAACCTCGTTCAACTCTAACCGCTCATTCAACCCGACTATCTTTGCCTCTATAAGAAAGCTTTGCTCCTCGACATGTTCAACGTGCAAATAAGCATGTTTTATCAACTGTGCACCAAGCATGCTATCTGAGAAGCTCTCCGCTTCCCTCTCTATATTTGATTTTTCTCCAGGTACGGCTGATAAAAGGTCGGAGCGTAAGCTCTTTAAGCTTTGAGCTATGATGGATTTTTGTTTTTCCGCAGCAGTTATCAAACTTTGAATAGCATTTATTTTGTCCTCTATTCTCTGAATGTCCATGCTGACTACGCTTAATTCTGCATTAATCGCATCAGGAGTATTTTCACCGACAAGTATTCTTTCAATATCTTTTTGTATCTTTCTAGATTCTGTGTGATCTTTATGCCTCTCATTACCTATCGTGATTAACTCATCCTTTATTGTCGCTATTATTCCCTGTTGCTGGTGTATGTCTGCCTCAACCGCTAAAACCTTTTTCCTTTCAGGTGATGTCTCCTCTAATTGCTTCTGTACAGCAATCTCCTCTTTCTTTAATGCGACCTCTTTCTCTAATTCTACCCTTGCTTTTTCCTCTTCTGAAAACCGTCTTCTCTCTTCCTCAGTCCTTCTAGCCTCTTCAGATTCTTTCTCTTTTCTCTGCAGCTCCACATCTATAAATCTTATTGACAAAAGATCAGCAATACCTGCCTGAACATTTATTTCCAACTGTTTATTTAACCTTGTAATCTGGGCTATTTGCAAATTACGTCTTGCCAGCTCGGTTTGGACCAATAACAGATTAACCTTTTCGTCCTTTAATTTAATCTCGTTTTCTAAACTACGTTTTGTAATATCAATTTCATATGATTCCTCTTGTATTGATGGTGTCCGACTTGTAATCTTTTCCAGCTTCTCATTAAGTTTCTCTCTTTCTTCTTCAAGCGTTGATCTTGAAGTATCACAAGATGTTTTTGACGTCGAAAGATATGTCTCCTTTTCCTTAACAACTGATAAAGTTGCCTGTAATCCTGCCTTCAGCAATTCCACTTCTTTTTGAATACCTTCAAATTGGGATGCAGGCAGCTGGTCAGCTTCATCCTTTATATTTTTTTCACTTTCAGTCAGTGTTGAGGCAACCGCAAGTGCCTTTGCCAAATAGCCCGCCTTATCTTTTATCTCTGTTCTAACCCTTACGGTTTCCTTTAAGGTTTTAATTCTTTTTTCGACAATAACCTTTTGTTTTGTAACTAATCCTAAAGCCTCTGACTTTACCTTGTCTTCAATTAATTTCTCTATTGTGATGTTAATTATCTTTAATTCTTCTTTTAAAGCATTTATGTTGGATTTCAGAATTGCAATGTCATGCAGGTAGGCATCAATGTTCTTTTTAACATCATCGGAGTGCTCCACTCGTCTTGACGTTGGCTCTTCACTCTTAATCGCTTGACTGTAAAGGTTACTACTGACTAAAACGAAAGAGAGAGAAACCAAAATAATAAAGGCAGGTGCCAGTTTTTTAATAATCATTTTA
>JABHIW010000109.1 GCA_018670825.1 Candidatus Scalindua sp.
TAACGACATCAGCATAGTATAAAAATTATTACGTTAATAAATATTCAAATATCAATGAATGCGACAAGATGCCATTAATCTTTGATTCACTTTATCTAACCGCATCTTTATTAGGCTCACCGTATTTATTATTCAAAATATTAACAAGCAAGCGTTATCGTTCCGGGTTGGATCAAAGATTTGGGATAATACCGGAAAGGCTAAGCAGTAAACCGGGAATCTGGGTGCATGGAGCATCTGTGGGTGAAGTCATTACTGCAAAAAGTATTATTGAGAGGATCGATGAGGAATTCCCTGAATGGGAAACGTTTATATCGGCAACTACGAATACAGGCTTCTCTGTCGCTGAGAGAAATTTCTCAAACAAAAATGTCTTTTATTTACCTCTCGATTTAAGTTGGATAACAGAAAAAGTTATTCTAAAAAAAAGACCAGGCTTTATCCTACTGATCGAACTTGAAGTATGGCCGAATTTTTTAATATCAGCTTTTAAGAAAAACATCCCCGTCATCGTAGTTAACGGAAGGATATCCAATAAATCTGTTAAGGCGTACCGCGCTATCAGTTGTATTTCGAAGGATTTTCGCAATAGCCTGATCAATGAAAAGAATGTTTTTTGTGCCAGAACAGAGCTTGATGCACAGCGTTTTCGCGATTTAGGCATACCCGGTAAACAGATCTTTGTTACCGGTACAATGAAGTATGATAATATTCCAGCCAATATTGATAAAAAAATCAGTAAAGGAATGGCTGGGTTATTCCATATTAATGATGATGATTTAGTACTTATAGGTGGAAGTACACATGCGGGTGAGGAAGATATCTTAATCAGGGTCTTTGAAAGGTTGAGTAAAACCTGCCCGAATCTAAAATTAATATTAGCACCAAGACATATTGAAAGAACAAGAGACGTTTCCCGGTTGATAGAAAAGATGGGCTTTGTTCCCGTACTGAAAACTGAGATAGAACGCTCTCGTTACAAATGGCAAGACACAAAGAAAACAATCATATTAATTGATACTGTCGGTGATTTAGGAACGATATATTCTCTATCAAATTACGTTTTTGTTGGAAAGAGTCTTGTACCATCCGGAGGTCAAAATATGATGGAACCAGCGGGGCTGGGAAAACCGGTAATCTTTGGCCCACATACGTTTAACTTTAAAGAAGAAGCGGACCTTCTTCTCAAGAACGATGCTGCCAAAGTGGTTGAAACAGAAGATGAACTTCTTGAAACAATTGAGTTTTGTATCAGAAATCCCGATGAGGCAAAAGAGATGGGGCTTAAAGCACAAAAAGTGGTTAATGAAAAAAGAGGTGCGACAGATAGAAATATAGAGATAATAAGAAATATTATAAAGAATTAACTACTCATTTTATCTTGTGAGACAAAAAAAGTAACAGAAGATTTAAGACAGTTTTCAAACTGTCATCTTATATTTATTATGACAATTCATCAAAAGAGAATGAGTTTTATCAAAAACTTTGGAAAGGAAAAGAGAATCAAATGAAAAAAGGAAACCATTTATTTACTTCTGAATCAGTATCTATGGGGCATCCTGATAAGATAGCCGACCAGGTATCCGATGCAATATTAGATGCAATTCTGGCACAGGACCCAATGTCACGTGTTGCATGCGAAACACTGGTAACAACCGGAATGGCAATGGTCGCCGGTGAAATAACAACAACAGCTACGATTGATGTACAACATATAGTCAGACAGACTATTAAGGATATAGGCTATACTGACTCATCAATGGGGTTTGACTATGAAACATGTGCTGTTATGACAACACTCGATAAGCAGTCCCCGGATATTGCACAGGGCGTTTCAGAAGGTGAAGGTCTGCACAGTGAACATGGTGCCGGAGATCAGGGCATGATGTTCGGCTTCGCCTGTAATGAAACAGAGGAATTAATGCCTCTTCCAATCTGCATGGCTCATCGTTTAGTCAAGAAACTGGCAGAGGAGAGACAGACCGGAGACCTTGGCTATCTCAGACCTGATGGTAAATCACAGGTAACTGTTGAATATGACGGCAGCAAACCTATAAGGGTAGACGCAGTTGTAATTTCATCCCAACATGCTCCGGACATTTCTCATGATCAACTGAAAAGTGACATAATTGAAAAGGTAGTAAAGAAGGTTATTCCCGCAGACATGCTGGATGATAAAACCAAATACTACATAAATCCAACCGGTCGTTTTGTAATAGGAGGGCCGCAGGGAGACTGTGGACTAACCGGCAGGAAGATTATTGTTGATACGTATGGTGGTAGGGCAAGGCATGGTGGCGGAGCATTTTCCGGAAAAGATCCTTCCAAGGTTGACCGCAGTGCTGCCTATGCTGCACGTTATGTTGCCAAAAATGTAGTAGCTGCCGGCCTGGCAGATGCCTGCGAAGTCCAATTATCTTATGCGATTGGCGTTGCCAAGCCAATGTCAGTTCTGATTTTAACAGAAAATACAGCCAAGATCCCGGAGTCTAAGATAGAAGAGCTGGTCGAGAAGCATTTTGATCTTACTCCAAAAGGCATTATCGATCATCTACAGCTGAGAAGACCTATTTACCAGGTTACGGCTAGACACGGTCATTTCGGAAGATCTGAAGATTCCTTCTCATGGGAAAAGACTGATAAAGCGGAGATATTAAAGAAAGATGCAGGGCTGTAATTAGAAGCTAAATTTGAAGATATTTTTGTATGCACAATTTAAGAGGAGTGGGGCGGAAGTCATGACACCCCACTCCTCTAAAAACAAGTTCTATAGATAATAAATGTCGGGTAAGAAACCCGACCTACGTGTAATTATTTTTGTAGGTCGGATTTCTTACCCGACGGCTTCAGATTTTCTATGTTGCTACTTTTTTCCACAAGTTCCCACATAGACAGAATTATACCATGACGATATTAGTAAACATTATAAGGCTCCTTACGACCTCCAGGTCAAAAGTTATTTTTACAATGGTCCTGGTATTATCGTTTTCTTCATCAGTACATTCCCAGGAGGTACTGTGGGAAAAACTGAATAGTAAGGCAGATACACTTATTAAGCAGAAACGGTACCCAGATGCATTAAGTGTTACAGAAGAAGCATTAAAGGTTGCAGAAGATACATTTGGCCCTGACCATCCAAAAGTTGCAATCTCCTTGAACAATATTGCCGAACTCCACATCATCAATGGTTCATATGATGAAATTGAGCCACTTTATAAGCGGGCGCTGAATATAAGTGAAAAATCCCTTGGACCTGACCACCCTGATGTTGCAATCTGTTTGAACAATCTGGCAGAACTTTTTTATAACCAAGGCAAATATAAAGAGGCTGAACCTCTTTATATACGTGCATTGAAAATATTAGAACAAACCCTTGGGCCAGACCATCCGGAAGTTGCAATAACGTTAAAAAGTATGAAGGCCCTTTACAAAAAGATTGATAAGACTGAGAATCAGAGTAATTATTTAATCGAGTAACTGGCATTCAACAAATTCATTACGATTCCCGTCAAACAAATATCTGAAACATTTATAGTGGATCTGTTTTATTGCTGAAATGACAGAAGATAAAACAAGGATATTCTTAAGAAATGAGAAGTAAAGATAAGACCTATTAGTAAAAAAAGCACAGGAACGCTAGTTTCCCGTGCTTTTTTTATGGATTATACAAACAAAAGACTTATTAGTATCGATAAGTTTCAGGCTTAAAAGGACCTTCAACAGGAGTACTGATGTACTCAGACTGCTGTTGTGTCATACAAGTAATTACTCCACCAAAACCTTTAACCATTTCTGCAGCAACCTCTTCATCCAGTTTCTTAGGAAGGACCTTTACATAAATAGGTTCACGTTCTGACTCGGGTTTGTCTGCCCACGCCGCCTTGTAAAGCAACATCTGTGCAAGTACCTGATTTGTAAATGAACCATCCATAATACGGGATGGATGACCAGTCGCATTACCAAGGTTTACTAGGCGTCCTTCAGAGAGAAGGATAATGTAATCTTCAGTATCATCGGATCGGTAGATCTTATGGACTTGAGGTTTCACCTCTTCCCATCTCCAATTGTCGCGCATGAATTTGGTATCAATCTCAAGATCGAAATGACCGATGTTACACACGATGGCTCCCCGTTTAACGGCGGCCAGCATGTTACGATCACATACATCTACGTTACCGGTAGTTGTTACGATCAAGTCGGTTTTCCCCAATAACAGCTTATCAACGCATTCAGGAGAGCCGTCGTTGTTTCCATCTACATAAGGAGAAGCAACTTCAAATCCATCCATACATGCCTGCATAGCACAGATAGGATCAATCTCTGATATCTTTACGATCATCCCTTCCTGATTCAAACTCTGGGCAGAACCCTTACCTACGTCACCGTAACCAACAACCAGGGCTTTTTTACCGGAAAGAAGAGCATCCGTTCCACGCTTAATAGCATCATTCAAGCTGTGACGGCAACCGTACTTATTATCATTTTTGGATTTGGTAACAGAATCATTAACGTTAATGGCCGGAACTTTTAACTCTCCTTTTGCCAACATGTCAAACAGTCGGTGAACACCGGTTGTAGTCTCTTCCGTTATACCATGGATCTTATCAAGCATTTGCGGGTACTTCTCGTGAGCCATAGCGGTCAGGTCACCACCATCATCAAGTAATACATTAGCCTCCCACGGCTTTCCATCCTTGAGAATAGTCTGTTCGATACACCATGAACTTTCCTCTTCTGTCTGTCCCTTCCACGCATATACAGCAACACCGGCATCAGCCATAGCAGCTGCCGCGTGGTCTTGTGTAGAGAAAATATTGCATGAAGACCAACGAACTTCTGCACCAAGGGTAACGAGTGTTTCTATCAATACGGCCGTTTGGATTGTCATGTGGATACAGCCGATTATATTAGCACCGCTAAGAGGCTGCTCTTTCTCATATTTTTTTCTGAGGTTCATTAAACCGGGCATTTCACTTTCGGCAAGGGTGATCTCACGACGTCCCCAATCCGCCAGGCTAATGTCGGCAACTTTGTAATCTAACGTAAGGGTAGTCATATGCATATTCCTTTATTAAACGTTGTAAATAAATGTAAAAAAAAGTCGGCGTCAAGTTTGCTTGACGAACGAAAAGAAGTATTTTTATGCGAATGTGTCATCATATAGGAAAAGATAGTAAGTTTTCAACCATTTTTTTCAGTTTAAGCCACATTGTTACTAAAAATGACCATTTTTGTACAAAAACTACTTATTAAAGTTCCTTAAATACAACGATACAAATGTCAAGATGCCATAAATCATTAATTGCAAGCAAGTTGAAAAATTATAAATTAATATGTTTTTGGTACAATTGTTGCTTTTCTATACATTACAGATCTCATGTTTTTTTCGTGTAACTCATTTAAATAAGTAGATATAATTCGAGCATTGAAGTATTTGGTAAAGTTTCGATTTCCTGAATATATAATTTTCAACTTATTAGGGAGAAAACTTATGGAGAAAGACGAAGCGATTAAGGAACTTCAAAATGAGAACTTACAAGGGCTATCTGACAATGACCTCCTTTTTCTTATTGAAAGCTATGTAACAAAACGGAATGATTACGAGAATATTGCAAGTTTGATCAACGGAGATGAAGATGTAATTGCTAAAATGATCGACAGTGACAGAGTATTCAACAAAGTGATGAGCTGTACGGAACGTATTCTGGCGATATCTCCCTATTTTCTATTTTCATTGCTTTTGAGAAAAGCATTTAAAGAAAAAAGTAAGGATATAAAGTTTATTGAAAAGACAATAGATGTACTAAACAGTATGGAGTCGGTTATTCCGTGGAATCACAACCGGCTTATGAGCTTACTTGAAGACACTCATGTTTCAAACTATATTGCAAACATGTTGGCACAATTTATCGAGAGTTCAAAGTTGTTCAGCATGGGAGATGATGAAAAAAAATCACATCAATATATAGTAGACATGATTACCGATTCACTGCATTCAGATAACATTGAAAAGTTTTATATTTACTGTCATATCGGAAATTATACTCTCTTCCTGACAGGGATGATTCCGGAGTATATTAAGCACAGATATGAATATAAACAGAGACCTGTTGATGAACAGTATTACGTTGGTTTCGGGAAAACATATTATGGCCTTGCATCGGAACATACCAATGCAAAGAGAAACAGGCTTACAAGCACACTATCACAATTATCAGAAGGGTTTGAGGTTGTTGCACAGGTCTTAAGTTTTATGAACAGAGAATATCTTCACCCTGAAAAGGCAAGACTTGCATAATAATCTGCTAATTATTCAATATTAGACAATTTAGATTCTTCACTCCGGTTCGCCTTCGGCATGAGAGGAACGACCGAAGGATCTTAACTTTGAATTTTCTCATAAAATCAGATAACAATGCGAATCAGACATCCATTGATAAAGGAATTACAAAGAAAGATAGAAAAGACCTATGCACTGGATACGGGGATCACCAATATCGAACAGTATATTGTTGGTGATAGGGGCTATAATGAATTCTATGCAAAGGAGAAAATCAGGACCGTTGTTAATAGCCATTCGGGAGCAAGGGTCTTAATAAGGGATACCGGAGATACACTCAAAGTAAGTATTTATTACCCGGACGCATTAATAAGAAAATTAGAAGATAATGACCCGAGACTTGGCATATACGATGAAAACATTGATTTATGCGCAAGCTTTGTTGAAGAGTTGGACCATTTCTTATTTATAGCTCGGAACTACAAATTGAATCGTCCTTTCAGTCTTCTTGAATTGGAGTTACAGGCAAATGTAACTAAATACCTAGTATTAAAATATTTTATTGCATTGCAGAATAAGTCTTTAAAGCTAAGTAAATTTGACAAAGAATATATAAGATACCATCTCTTTTACAAGCGTAAATATGATATTGAAGATATCTCAGAAAGGAGGAGATATGCGGATGCCGGGAAATTCGGGATGATGTACACAAGACATATTGACCTTCTATCACATGAAGACCGTTTACGTGATCTAAGACAATTCAGCAGGATGACATGTCCATCAAAGATAAGACACATCCATTCAACAAGGAATTAGTTCCACTTTATTGATCGAAAATCTTTTAAATCGTTTTAGTTACTTTCTTTGTGCTAGATAATGCTAAATATTATATTGTGTAAATTATGCATCCCATGACACTTTTACTTCATTAATTATTATTCTTCTTTTTTTACATTTGAAACGTAGAAAACAACAGGAACGATAAATATATTTAAAAGGGTAGAACTCAGTAAGCCTCCTAATATTACTTTTGCCATTGGGCTTTGTATTTCGTTTCCAGGCAAGTCGCCTGTTATTGCTAATGGAATTAATGCCAAAGCAGTAGTCAAAGCAGTCATTAAAATTGGATTTAATCTATCTAAAGAGCCTTTAATAACAGTTTCATACAAAGCAACACCTTGACTCTGCAATACCTGATAACGTGAAACCAATAATATCCCGTTACGTGTTGCTATTCCAAACAAAGTAATAAATCCAATAATAGAAGGAATACTTATTATTCCTGATGTAAACCAAATGCTTAAGACTCCACCTATCAGCGCCAGAGGTAAATTGAGAAAAACAATTCCAGCAAACTTGATGTTTTTAAATTCCTGATAAAGCAAAAGGAATATGATCAGCAGAGACATTAAAGAGGTGAAGAATAATATTCTCGATGCCTTTGCTTCACTTTCAAATTGTCCGCCGTATTGAATCCGGTAGTTTTCCGGTAACTGAACATTATCATCTACATTTTCTTTGATCTGATTTACTACGCTTTTTAAATCACGCCCAGCTACATTGGCAGAAACCACAATTTTTCGCTGGACATTTTCCCGGTTAATGGTGTTGGGGCCTGTTGTTGAAACAATATCAGCTACATAATGTAAAGGGATTTTGAGAATTGAGCTTTTAGTTGTTTGTTGTGTTGGTTTGATATTGGTATCAATTAAAACGTTACGAATATTTTCTATTTTACCCCTGTTTTCATCATTAAACCGCAATACCAAATCAAAACTTTTGTTGTCTTCAAAAACCTGAGAAACCTTTTCGCCTGCAATAGCAACATCAATAAATTCGGTAAATTGACCTATAGAAATACCATATTTCGCAAGCATATTCCGTTTTGCCTTTATTTGTACTTGTGGAATTTCAATTTGTTGCTCCACACTGATATCCACAAGTCCTTCAATGCCTTCAATGTTGCGCTCTATTTGATTGGCCAAAGCAAACATTTTGGACAAATCTGTCCCAAAAAGTTTAATAGCTACGTTGGCTCTTGTACCTGAAAGCATATGGTCAATACGATGTCCTATGGGTTGCCCGATGGTGATGTTCGCTTCAGTAACAGCGCTTAATTTTCCTCGAACTTCCTTCATAAATTCTTCCTTGTTTCTTTCTGTCAGAACAAAAGGGGCATCAATCTCAGCAGCATTTACCCCTTGTGCATGTTCGTCTAATTCAGCTCTTCCTGTTCTGCGTGAAGTAATTGAGATCTCCAGGATCGACAGCAGGATATTTTCAATCCTGTTTCCGATTTTATTTGATTCATTAAGTGATATGCCCGGCAGACTAACAGCACTAACCGTTAACGTGCCTTCGTTAAATTCCGGCAAAAAACTTCTACCCAAACCAAACATGAGAAAACCCGTTATAATGAAAAAAACAATAGATAATCCAAGTACTGTTTTTTTTATATTCATTACTTTTTCTAATGCGAAACGATAATATCGGTTAAGCCATCTTTCTAACCAACTTCCTTGTGCCTGGTTTAAAAGCATTTTATCATTGGTAAGCATAAAGCTGCAAAGCACAGGGGTAAGTGATACCGCAACCATTAAGGACGCAAACAGAGAAACGATAAATGAAATTCCAAGCGGCCGCAACATTCTTCCCTCCATTCCGCTAAGAAAAAACAAAGGGATAAATGCAACGATGATAATAAGGGTCGCCTTAAAAATTGATGAGCGAATCTCTTTTGAAGCATCATAAACTACAACAAGTGTGTTTTTTCGTACTTCAATACTTTTTAGTGCATTTTCCCTTAGACGCTTAAAGACGTTTTCCACATCAATAACTGCATCATCTACCAAAGAGCCAATGGCTATTGCCATTCCACCGAGAGACATGGTATTGATGGTTAAGCCTAATAATTTAAGGATAATGATTGAAACTATAAGTGAAAGGGGAATAGCAACAATAGAAATAATGGTAGTTCTGAAATTCATTAAGAACAGGAACATAATGATA